>NZ_JARTVT010000013.1:57682-111572 GCF_029625685.1 Mesorhizobium sp. WSM4976 | reverse complement strand
CCTCTTCCACAATTTTATTTGTAGTTTTGCTGGTTGTTTCCTATCTTGGGTGCGTTTGTTTGGGGGGCAGTGGGGGGGGGGCGCGCGGGGGGGCCCCCCCCCCCCCGCGGGCCCCCCCGCCCCCCCCTTCTCGTTCTTGAGGTTTCCTTGACGCGTGGCGCGGCAAGTCGCCCCGAAAGCAGGCGGATTCGCTTTCGGGGCTGATTTCCCGGCGCCCCTCTGCTATTGCAGCGCCCAAACCCCGATAGTCACGCAATTCTGGATGCAACGCTGCTTACGCGATTTCCTCGAATTGCCCAGAAGGCAAAGGTGCCAGCCATGACCCGGACCGACGACAGCCGCTATCTGAAAGGCGGCCCGGTTGCCAAGCGCATCATCGCTTCGGTGCGCGAAGATGCCTTGATCGCGACGGCCGAAGGTTTTCCGCCGAAGCTGGTCTCGATCACCGTCGGCGATATCGCCGCGGTTGAAGTCTATGTGCGCAACCAGCGCGCCAAGGCTGAGCTTGCCGGCATCGGCTTCGAGGAACGGCGCTTCGCCGCCGACATCACCGCCGGCGAACTGGAAGCGGCAATTCACGGCCTCAACGCCGATCCGCGCGTCACCGGCATCATCATCCAGCGGCCGGTTCCGGGGCATATCCCGATCAAGACGCTGCAGGCCGCGGTGCATCCGCTGAAGGACGTCGAAGGCATGCACCCGGCCTCGATCGGCAACATCGTCTACAACCAGCTCGATCTGGCGCCCTGCACGGCAGCGGCCTCGGTCGAACTGCTGAAGGAAACCGGCCTTGAGCTGAAGGGGCTGGAAGTGGTCGTCGTCGGCCATTCCGAGATCGTCGGCAAGCCGATCGCCTTCCTGCTGATGAGCGAGGGCGCGACGGTGACGGTGTGCCACCACATGACGCGCTCGGTGGCCGCGCATGCACGGCGTGCCGACGCGCTGTTCGTCGCCGTCGGCAAGCCCCGGCTGATCAAGGCCGACATGGTGAAGCCAGGGGCTTGCGTCATCGATATCGGCATCAATTCGGAAATCGGACCGGACGGCGAAACCCGTATCGTCGGCGACGTCGACACCGACAGCGTCAAGGAAGTGGCGTCCTGGATCACGCCGGTGCCGGGCGGCGTCGGCCCGCTGACGGTCGCGATCCTGTTGCGCAACACCATGGTCGCGCTCAACCGCCAGCGCGCACTCTACCGCGCGACCTACGGCGTGCCGGATCAGATCGCGGCGGAGTAGTTTCGACTATTCGGCGGCGGTCAGTATCGAGTCGGAAAGGCCTTCCGGCTTCGGGCCGCCATAGGCCCAGTCCAGCAGCTTGATCGTGTGCACCACCGGCAGCCTGGCGGCGGAGGCGATCTGGGTGATGCAGCCGATGTTGCCGGTGGCGACAACTGAAGCGCCGGTCGCCTCGATGTTTTTCACCTTGCGGTCGCGCAGCTTGGAGGAAATCTCCGGCTGCAGGATGTTGTAGGTGCCGGCCGAGCCGCAGCACAGATGACCCTCGCGCGGCTCGCGCACGACGAATCCCGCCTTGGCCAGAAGCTCCTTCGGCTGGCGCGTGATCTTCTGGCCGTGCTGCATGGAGCAGGCGGAATGGTACGCGACGACCGTGCCCGGCTTGCGCAGCGGCTCAGGCAGGTCAAGGGCAGCCAGATATTCGGTGACATCCTTGGCCAACGACGATACCCGCGCGGCCTTTTCCGCGTAGGCGGGATCAAGGCGCAGCATGAAGCCGTAATCCTTGATGGTCGTACCGCAGCCCGATGCGGCGATGACAATGGCGTCGAGCCCGCCCTGGTCAATCGCGCGCGTCCAGACGTCGACATTCCGCCTGGCCGAGGCAAGGGCCTGATCCTCGCGTCCCATGTGGTGGACGAGCGCGCCGCAGCAGCCCTCGCCTTCCGGCACCACGACCTCGACGCCCAGTCTGGTCAGCAGCGAGATGGCGGCGTCGTTGATGGCGGGATCGAGCACCGATTGCGCGCAGCCGGTGAGGATGGCGACGCGGCCGTGCTTTGCTCCCTGCCCGGCATGCATACCAGGCAAGGCCTTTGGCGACGCTGGCGGAAGCGACGATGGGGCCAGCTTGAGCATCGCGGCGACCGGCTTCAGCGCCGGCAGTTTCTCGAACAGTCCGATAAACGGCCGGCCGAGCCCGGCCAGTTTCAAGGCCGCGCGGAAGCGGTTCGGGTAAGGCAGCACCAAGGCCAGCATGGCGCGCGTCAGCCGGTCGAGCAGCGGCCGCTTATAGGTCTGTTCGATATGGGCGCGGGCGTGGTCGACCAGATGCATGTAGTTCACACCCGAGGGGCAGGTCGTCATGCAGGCAAGGCAGGAGAGACACCGGTCGATATGGGTGACGATCTCCTTATCCGCCGGGCGGCCGTTCTCCAGCATGTCCTTGATGAGGTAGATGCGGCCGCGCGGCGAATCCAGCTCGTTGCCTAGCGTCACATAGGTCGGACAGGTGGCAGTACAGAAGCCGCAATGCACGCATTTGCGCAGGATCTTCTCCGATTCCGCGACATGCGGATCGGCAAGCTGGGCCAGGGAGAAATTGGTCTGCACGCAAAAATCCTTACTGTCCCAGAAGCCAGCTTTGCGGGTTCTTGACGGGCTGGCCGCGCTGCAGCGCCTGGATGCCCAGAATGCAGCGGGCGATAAACCAGACGGCGACGGCCAACATCAGCACGAAGCCGATCACCAGCATCATCAGGACCACCGAGATCAGCGCGTAGAGAAGGCCGATCCAGAACGTCCTGATCAGGAACGTATAGTGGCTTTCGACGAAGCCGCCGGCCTTGCCGCGGTTGATGTAGGCAAGCACGATGCCGACAATGACGGTGATGCCGATGACGAGGCTGGCGAGGTAGAGAATGTAGATGACCAGCGCGTTGGTCTGGCCCGGCTCCAGCCAGCGATCGGTCTGGCGTGGTGCGCTGCTCGATCCGAGGTCGGTATTGCTCATGATGCTGCTCCCTCCGTTGATCGGGCGAGAGTAGCAGAGCCGGCGCCCGGCGCCATGCGGCCGGGGTTGAGGATATTCTTCGGATCGAACTCGGCCTTAAGCCGCGCCGACAATGCCGCCAGATGCGGCGGCTGCGGTTCGAACACCGGCAGCGCCGCGCGATGCGGAGCGGAGGCGCGCACCAGCGTTGCATGGCCGCCGCCATGCTTGCGGATCAAGCCGCGCAAGAGATTCGTCTCCGGATCATCCTCACGCATCGACAGCCACACCAGGCCGCCCTGCCAGTCATAAAAGGCATCGACCGCCGCCTGCATGCGCAGCGCCATCACCATATGATGCGCCTCGGACGGCGCCATCGAGACGCGCCAGACCGGCCGCGTGCCGCTGTCTGCGAACGGCCGGCAATCACGGATGTCGCGCCAGATCGTCTTCGACGCCTCGCCGGCGATCTCTTCCAGCGGCCCTGCCTTGGCGAGCAGCTTCCGCAGCGCCTCGATACGATAGACGACCGACGGACCAAAACCTTCGACGCGCAGCAATGTCGCTGCATCGCTGCCGTGCTTACCGCCGGCGACCTTCGCGGCGATGCGCTCCGGCAGATGCGCGGCGCTCGACACTTCGGCGCTGGAGCCCAGTGCCAGCGCCATAGCGGCGACCGCGGCCTCGTCGAGGAGGCCGCGGATGGCCAAAGTGACTTCGGTCTCGGCGGCCGGCAGCACCTTGAACGTGACATCGGTCAGCACGGCCAGCGTACCCCAGCTGTTCGCCATCAGCTTCGAGAGGTCGTAGCCGGTGACGTTCTTGACGACGCGCCCGCCCGACTTGAAGGCCTCGCCGCGTCCCGAGACGGCGGCGACGCCAAGAATATGGTCGCGCGCGGCGCCGGCCTTCAGCCGCCGCGGACCGGACAGATTCGAGGCCAGCACACCGCCGATGGTGCCCCTGCCCGGATCGCCGCCGACCAGCGGGCCGTAATCGATTGGCTCAAACGCAAATTGCTGGCCGTTTTCCGCAAGCAGTCTTTCGATCTCGGCGAGCGGTGTGCCGGCGCGCGCCGAAAGCACCAGTTCGGCGGGCTCGTAGAGCGTTACGCCGGTGAGCTTGGACAGGTCGAGCGTATGCTCGGTCTGCAGCGGACGGCCGATGCCGCGCTTGGAGCCGTGGCCGAGGATTTCGAGGGGCGTCTCTTCGGCTGCCGCCCATTGGACGGTGGTGAGGACCTCGGCGGTGGTGGAGGGCGTGAAGGTGGTCATTGGCGAGCGCCTTTCCTCGCCCCCGCAGCGCGAGGGAGAGGTGGCTCGGGCGAAGCCCGAGACGGAGAGGGGGCCATCATAGAGCGCTGTCTCCCGTCTTCCTGGCAGCAAAAACAAACCTGAGGTCGGTCGCAACGACGTCTTCAGCAAACCGCCCTTCCAGCGCTGCGAGGATCGTCTCGCAAACGCTCCTGACATTCTTCAAAACATCGAAGCTCCAGAACCTCAGCACCGAGAAGCCTTCGCCGCGCATGAATTCGTCGCGTCGCCTATCGTATGAACTCTCCGCGTGCTGGCTGCCGTCCAGCTCCACGATCAGCTTTTGGCTTCTGCAGGCAAAATCCGCGAAATACGGACCGATGGGCATCTGGCGAACGAATTTGTATCCGCCCAGCTTTCTTGCCTTCAGTTCGTTCCAGAGGATCGCTTCCGCCTGATTGTCTCCGTGACGAAGTTCGCGCGCACGACAGATCTTTTCGGGCGAGCGGCGGCTTGGCTGAGAGGGCGTCCCCCTCTCCGTCTCGGGCTTTGCCCGAGCCACCTCTCCCCCGCTTTGCGGGGGCGAGGAACTTTGATCCCGCGACCCCATCAAAACCTCGGAATATCCGGAAACGCTACCTGGCCCCGATGCACATGCATGCGCCCCAGCTCCGCACACCGGCGCAATTGCGGGAAGACCTTGCCGGGATTGAGCAGATGGTTGGGGTCGAAGGCGCATTTGACGCGCATCTGCTGGTCCAGATCGATCTGGTTGAACATTTCCGGCATCAGGTCGCGCTTCTCGACGCCGACGCCGTGCTCGCCCGTCAGCACCCCGCCGACTTCGACGCACAGCCGCAGTATGTCGGCGCCGAAACTCTCGGCCTTGTCGAGTTCGCCCGGCACATTGGCGTCGTAGAGGATCAGCGGGTGCAGATTGCCGTCGCCGGCATGAAAGACATTGGCGACGCCAAGCCCGTATTTCTCGGAGAGGTCGCGCATGCCGGCGAGCACGCGCGGCAGTTCCTTGCGGGGAATGGTACCGTCCATGCAGTAATAGTCCGGCGAGATGCGACCGACCGCCGGGAAAGCCGCCTTGCGACCGGCCCAGAAGCTCAACCGCTCCTGTTCCGACTGCGAGATGCGGCAGGTGGTCGAGCCGTTCCTATAGGCGATCGCCTCGACGAGGCCGATCAAATGGTCGACCTCGACGCTAGGCCCGTCCAACTCGACGATGAGCAGTGCCTCGACATCGAGCGGATAGCCGGCATGGACGAAATCCTCCGCCGCATGAATCGCCGGGCGGTCCATCATCTCCATGCCGCCGGGGATGATGCCGGCGCCGATGATGTCGGCGACGCACTTGCCGCCCTGTTCGCTGGTTGGGAAGCCGATCAGCAGCGCGCGCGCCGTCTCCGGCTTCTTGAGGATGCGCACGGTGACCTCGGTGACGACGCCGAGCAGGCCCTCGGAGCCGGTCATGACACCGAGCAGGTCGTAGCCCTCCTGGTCGAGATGGCTGCCGCCGAGCCTAACCACCTCACCATTCATCAGCACCATCTCGATGCCGAGTACATTGTTCGCGGTGAGGCCGTATTTGAGGCAATGCACGCCGCCGGAATTCTCCGCGACGTTGCCGCCGATCGAGCAGGCGATCTGGGAGGATGGATCGGGGGCATAGTAGAAGCCCTCCTGCTCGACGGCGGTGGTGATGCCGAGATTGGTGACGCCCGGCTGCGCGACGACGGTTCGATTGGGATAGTCGATTTGAAGGATGCGGCTGAAGCGGCTCATCACCAGGAGCACCGCATCTTCCAGCGGTAGCGCGCCGCCGGACAGCGAAGTGCCGGAGCCGCGCGGCACGACGCGGATGTTGCGCTCGTTACAGTATTTCAGGATGCGAGAGACCTGCGCCACCGTTTCCGGCAGCACAACCACCAGCGGCAGCTGCCGGTAGGCGGTGAGGCCATCACTTTCGAAGGCGCGCATTTCGTTCGCCGCATCGACGACGCCCTCGCCCGGTACGATGATGCGCATATCGGCGACGATCTCAGCGCGCCGGCGTAGCGTTTCAGCATCTGGCTTGGGCATGGCTAGGCCGGACATCGGTCATCTCGCTTGACTGGTCAAAATCTTTTACCAGCTTGACGGTTTTGTTGCAAACGTTGCTTTGGTCGCATCGGGCGGCGAGCGTAATGCGGAGCTTCCGCAGCGGCAATCTGCCGCTGGCGCTCTCCTCTTCGAGATATTAGTCGCCCGGATGCTTCGCCGGCTCGGAATGCATCTTGCGCACCCGGCGCACGCCCCACCAGACCAGCAGGATGGCGACCGGAACGGAGGCGGCGGTGACGACTTCTGGCGCGAAGGCGTGACCGAAGATCGAGGCGCCCTTGGCGACATAGCCGATGAGGCCGACAACGTAGTATGACACGGCGGCCACGGACAGGCCTTCGACCGTTTGCTGCAGGCGCAGTTGCAGCCGGGCGCGGTTGTTCATCGACGCGAGCAGATCGCGGTTCTGCTTCTCGACATCGACATCGACCCAAGTGCGCAGCAGCGTGGTGGCGCGGGTGAGTTTTCGCGACAGATTGGCCTGGCGCTCCTCAACCGAGCGGCAGGTGCGCATGGCCGGCGCCATGCGGCGCTGCAGGAAGCCCGCCCAGGTGTCAAAGCCCTGCACCGGCTCTTCATCCAGCGCCTCCAGTCTTTCGGTGACGATGCCGTCATAGGCGCGGCTGGCGCCGAAGCGGTAAAGGCTGGATGCGGCGTCGGCCTCGAGTTCGGCGGCGAGCTCGGTGAGATCGGCGAGCAGCGTCTGGCTGTCGCGGGTTTCTACGGCCTTCATTTCCAGCGTGGTCTGAGCCAGACGGTCCTCGATGCGGCGGGCACGGCCGGACAGCGTCAATGCCAGCGGCAGGCCAAGCATGGCCAGCGTCCGATAGGTCTCGATGTCGATCAGCCGTTGCGACAGAGCGCCGGTGCTGGCCGGCGTCAGGCCGCGATCGAGGACCAGCATGCGGGTCAGGCCGTCGCCGTCCTGGCGGAAATCGGTGATGATGGCCGCGGCGCCCCGCTCGACCAGCGAGTAGCACAAGCTGGTCGGATCGAAGCTGGTGATCAGCCTTTCGCTCGCCTGCGTCCATTTGCGGATTTCGAGGCGGATGCCGGAAATCACCGTGCCCGGGGGCGAGAAGCCGTTGCCGAAGGGCGAATCTTCCTGCCCTCTGCCATTCTCGGCCAGCGGCCCCTCCCACAGATAAGTCGAGAATTCCGTATGCCGCTCCCAACGCAGCGAGCCCTTGCCCCATTTCATGGCGTGGTGGCGCGCGTTGCGCTCCGGCGCGGCGATTCCCAGCCGCCTCGAAAGCTCCGAGAGCACGGCATGGTCGACCGCGGAGCCGGCCTCGGTCATGAAGGAAAGCTGGATGAGCACGCGCGGCTTTTCGACCAGCGGGTGCGGACGGGCATGGACCTCGCCAATCGCGCCGGGCCGCCCCTCATGCGCCGGAAACCCCAAGACGCTGCCTTGGGCGCGCGGCTGGAATTCGAGACTGGACATCTCGTCGGACACGGCTGGTCCCCCTGTTTTCGACCCTTCGTGCAACCCGGCCGTCTTGCGGCAATCGGCGAGACGCGTAAACAGCAAATATCAGCATCCGGCGGTGACGACGCGTGACAAGCGATCCGACCAGATCGAGCGAATTGGATAAATAATTTGACCAGTTGGTGATCGACGCATTAGTCTGGGCGACATACGTTCCGTTCTCCAGGCGCCCCTTTGAGCGACATTTTCTCCAGGATCGAGCATTCGCGCACCGCCGACGAGGTGGTGCAGCAGATCGAGAGCCTGATCCTCGAAGGCGTTCTTCGCACCGGCGACCGGCTGCCGGGCGAACGCGAGCTGGCGCGCCAGTTCGACGTGTCGCGACCGATCCTGCGCGACGCGCTGAAGGCGCTGGAGGGACGCGGGCTGCTGACGACGCGCCCCGGCGGCGGCACGCATGTCGCCGACGTCATCGGCCAGCTCTTCACCAAACCGGTGACGGACCTCATTTCCATGCACCGCAAGGCGGTGACCGACTATCTCGAGTACAGGCGCGAGATCGAGGCGGTGGCGGCCGAGTACGCGGCACGACGCGCGACGCCGGAGGATCTTAAGCTGCTCGACCGCATCATGGCGCGCATGGACGAGGCGCACCGCACCGGCGACTTCGACGACGAGGCTGAGATCGATGTCGAGTTCCATCATGCGGTGTGCGAGTGCGCGCACAACATCATCCTGCTGCACACGTTGCGCTCCTGCTACCGGCTGCTGTCGGAAGGCGTATTCCAGAACCGGCTTCTGGTGTTCGGCGTGCCCGGCGCGCGCGAGGCGCTGCTCGAACAGCACCGAGCGATCCACACCGCGATCAAGGCCGGCGATCCGATCGCGGCGCGCAAGGCCGCGATGGACCACATCACCTATGTCGAGCGCTCGATGGCGGAAGCCGAGCGCAGCGGCGACTGGCAGCGCGTCTCCCGGCTGAGGCTGAGACAGCGCTCCGATGCCGGCGATATCGAACCCACACGCAAACGCTCCTAAGCACAGATTTAGCGGGGACCCATCATGAGCGAAATCCTCACCATCGCCGATCTCAAGGATCTGGCACGCCGCAGGGTGCCGAAGATGTTCTTCGACTATGCCGATTCCGGAGCCTGGACGGAGAGCACCTACCGGGCTAACGAAGAGGACTTTGGCAGGATAAAATTCCGCCAGCGCGTGCTGGTCGACATGAGCAATCGCTCGCTGGAATCGGCCATGATCGGCCAGAAGGTGGCGATGCCGGTGGCACTCGCGCCGACCGGACTGACTGGCATGCAGCATGCCGACGGCGAGATGTTGGCGGCACAGGCGGCGGAAGCGTTCGGCGTTCCGTTCACGCTATCGACCATGAGCATCTGCTCGATCGAGGATGTCGCCTCGGTGACCAAAAAACCGTTCTGGTTCCAGCTCTACGTGCTGCGCGACAAGGATTTCGTGCTCAACCTGATCGATCGCGCCAAGGCGGCGAAATGCTCGGCGCTGGTGCTGACGCTCGACCTGCAGATCCTGGGACAGCGCCACAAGGACGTGCGCAACGGTCTCTCGGCGCCGCCCAAGATGACGCTTGCCAACATCATCGATCTTGCGCTGAAGCCGCGCTGGTGCCTGGGCATCGCCGGCACCCCGCGCCGTACCTTCCGCAACATCGTCGGCCACGCAAAGGGCGTGGGGGACGTCTCCTCACTATCGTCCTGGACGAATGAGCAGTTCGATCCGCACCTGTCGTGGAAGGACGTCGCCTGGATCAAGGAGCGCTGGGGCGGCAAGCTGATCCTGAAGGGCATCCTCGACAAGGAAGACGCGCTGATGGCGGCCGAGACCGGCGCCGATGCGATCGTGGTCTCCAACCATGGCGGGCGTCAGCTCGACGGCGCGCCCTCCTCGATCTCGGTGCTGGAAGAAATCGCCGATGCGGTCGGCGACAGGATCGAAGTCCATATGGACGGCGGCATCCGCTCCGGCCAGGACGTGCTCAAGGCGCTCTGCCTCGGCGCCAAGGGCACCTATATCGGCAGGCCGTTCCTTTACGGCCTCGGCGCGATGGGCAAGGACGGCGTCACCAAAGCGCTCGAAATCATCCGCAAGGAAATGGATGTCACAATGGCGCTGTGCGGCAAGCGGCTCGTCGCCGACATGGGCAAGGAGCAGCTGCGTCGCTAGGTAGAGCCAAGATCGCACGGATCGGTTGCGTCGCTAGGGCGTTGTTCATCGATCGGCACTAGGCTTGGCTCAACTGTGCCGCGGGAACATGTCCACCTTGACCGAAACCGGCATCCACTACCTCGACGCGCGCGGGCCGGACGGCTTGCGGCTTTACGCCATCGGCGATGTGCATGGACGCCAGGACCTGCTCGCCGCCATGCACCGACGCATCGCGAGCGAACTGGAATATGCGTCCGGATCCGACTGGCGCATCGTCCATCTCGGCGACTATGTCGACCGCGGTCCGGATTCAAAGAGCGTCATCGATTTCCTGATCGAGGCGCGCAAGCGCGATCCGCGCAACATCATGCTCGCCGGCAACCACGATATCGGCATGCTCGAATTCCTCGCCGACGCCGAGCCGGACGGCCTGTTCATGAATTATGGCGGCATCCAGACGGCGCAGTCCTATGGCGTGGACCTCGTCCGCGACGCCCATTGGTACGGCAAGGCGGGGACCGTCGCGCGCGGACACGCCGCGCTGGTGAAAGCGGTGCCGCGCAACCATGTCGATTTCCTGCAATCGCTGACGTTTTCGGTCAGTTTCGGCGACTTCTTCTTCTGCCATGCCGGGATAAGGCCGGGCGTGCCGCTCGACCGCCAGAACCAGCAGGACCTGATCTGGATCCGCGATGCCTTCCACGATCACCAGGAGCTTTTTTCAAAGGTGATCGTGCACGGGCACACGCCCGTCCCGGAAGCCGAGGTGAAGGCCAACCGCGTCAATGTCGACACGCTCGCCTGGAAATCGGGGATGCTGAGCGCGCTCGCCATTAACGGCGGCGACAAGCAGATCATCGAGGTGCAAGGCAAAGCGCTCTAAGCGCAGTCCCGGCGCGGCCTGCTTCCGATTTTGATCGGGCTTAGTCGAGCGAGGCGGTGACGCCGTAGCCGTCGACGGCCCGGTGGTTGGTCGCTGCGTCGGCGGCATAAATGCCAAGGCCGCAGAGCACGATGGCAGACAGCATGACAAAAGACAGGAGAGCTGCTTTCACGGACGTCATCTCTGGTTAAGCTTTTTGCATCTGGGCACGAGGCGGTTACCAATGCGTTGAAACGATAAAATGCGTCTCAATGTTTCGACGAATTCGCGCTTCTAAGCAGATTCTGTATCGCCGGTGTGGCGGCTGGATCACACAAAAGGTTCATGGCGGTTGCACCGGCGATACAAAGCGCGCCCTCTTAGGGGAGCGGCCGGACACAAACCAAGAAAGAAGAGCGTTATCCCCAGGCGCAGGCGCTGAAGCGTGCCAATTATGCCACGCTGCGGTCGATGAGGGGTTCGACCATCAGATTGTCGCCACCCAGGCGCGGGCTATCGCCAGGCCGGCGGCGTCGGCGGCGGGCCCGTTGCGGGCTATCTCGTCATCGAGCTTGCCGGCCCAATCTGGATGGCGCTCGGCGATGAGCGATGCGAAGCAACTGCTCCAGTCGCGCGCCATCGGGGTATCCACCTCGAAATGGAACTGGAAGCCATAGGCCGCACGGCCGAGGCGGAACGCCTGGTTTTCGGCGACCACGCTGCCTGCCAGCCGCACGGCGTTTTCCGGCAGACCGAACGTGTCGTCATGCCATTCGAAAATGGGGAAGCTCTCGGGCAAGGCGCCCAGAACCGGGTCCGACTTCGCGTCCGGCGTCAGCGACACTTTGTGCCAGCCGAACTCGGTGGCGCCACCGATCTGGTTCGTGCCGCCGAAGGCGCGCGCCAGAAGCTGGCTGCCGAGGCAGATGCCGAGCACCGAGCGATCCTTGTCGGCGAAATCGCGCGTCAGGTCGATCAATGCGGGAAAGTAAGGGCAAATCTGATCGTCGAGCGCGTTCTGGGCGCCGCCGAGCACGACGATCGCGTCGTGCTCGCTGCTGTCCTGCGGCAATGCTTCGCCGTGATAGGGCTTGCGCAGGTCGATGTCGGCGCCGGCTTCCACGAGCGCGGCGCCGATCTGGCCAAGGCCCTCATTGTCGAAATTCTGGACGACCAAAACCCGCATCGAAAACCTGCTGACATTAAAATGCTGTGCCGAGCGATATCATGCAGCTCGCGTTTCAGCCAAGATGCGGCTCGAGAGAGAAAGCTATGCCACTGCAGAACCGGGTCGATCCCTTCGGCGTCATCCGTGCCGTGCCGGAGCGCGGCCGGTTCACCGGCAATCGTGGCATCATCCATGATCCGGAGACGAAAACGCTGCTGAAGAAGCGCTGGGCCTTGCAGGCCTGGATCATCTGCCTGTGCCAGTTTCGAAATGCGCGGCGCGAACCGATGGGCCGCAACAGGGGAGGAAAAGCCGGCTGGACCGAGTTGTTCTTCCTCGACGAGGTGACGGCATTGGCTGCGGGCCACCGGCCCTGCTTCTTCTGCCGGCGCGAGCGGGCGACCGATTTCGTGAGCCGTTTCGGCAAGGCCTTCGGCATCCCAGAGACCCGCGCGCCGATGGTCGACAAACAGCTGCACAGGGAACGGCTGGCTTCAGGCGGACAGCCGCCTCCCGTAACCGTGCCGGAGCTCAGGGACTTGCCCGATGGAGCGATGATCGCGGACGGCGACACAGCCTATGCGCTGCGTTCCGGCAGGGCACTTGAATGGTCCTTCGCGGGCTACGCCGGTCCAATCGCCTTCGATCGCTTTGCCGGACGGCCGCTGCGCGTGCTGACGCCGGCAGCCACCATCGCGGTGCTGCGGCAAGGCTTTGCCCCGGCCTGGCATCCGACCGCCGATACTTGACGATACCCGTCGCCTCGCCCATTGGTCGGCCATGCGCGCCAACTACAAAATGCAGCGGCTGTTCGTGCGGGACGATCTTGGGCCCGGCCTCGAATTCGACGCCGGACAGCAGCAAAGTCATTATCTCGCCCATGTGCTGCGGCTCGGCGAAGGCGCCGAGGTTCTTTTGTTCAATGGCCGCGACGGTGAATGGTCGGCTGCGATTGCCGCCAGATCCAAGAAGGCGGTCCGGCTGAAAGTGCTGGAGCTACAGCGGCCGCAGCCGCCGCTGCCCGACCTCGTCTATTGCTTCGCGCCGCTGAAGCAGGGCAGGCTCGACTACCTGGTGCAGAAGGCCGTCGAGATGGGCGCCGGCATATTGCAGCCCGTCATCACCCAGCACACGCAGGTGGCAAAGCCGGGCATCGAGCGCCTGCGCGCCAATGTCGTCGAAGCGGCCGAACAATGCGGCATACTGGCGGTGCCGGAAGTGCGCGAAGCAGAGAAGCTAGAGAGGCTGCTCGCCAGTTGGGACAGGAAGCGGCGGTTGATCTTCTGCGACGAGGACGCCTCGACCAACAATCCGCTGCCGGCCCTGCAAGCGGTAAGTGAGAAGAAACTTGCGCTTCTGGTCGGTCCGGAAGGCGGATTTTCCGAGGACGAGCGCAAGATGCTGAGGGCCTTGCCTTTCGTCACCGCCATCCCGCTCGGACCGCGCATCCTGCGCGCCGACACGGCGGCGGTGGCGGCACTTGCCGCGATCCAGGCGACGATCGGCGACTGGTAATCAAATCCTGTTGAGGCGTGGCTCAGGATTTTTTGCTTGATCGGCCGCGGGCATTTCGTCCATCTAGCGCCGGCGGCCGTCCGGCCTCTGCAGCACTGCGCCTCCTTTTCGTGGAGCAAAGGGCGCTGTAACACTTAAAAGACTTGCGCAGGACGTCCAGCGGAAATCGGTCCCGGTTTTCGGAAATCATGCGCACGGAGGGGCGAGATGGCGCGCGACACAACCGATACCCAGCCCATCGAAGGCATCGACGAACTGGTCGGCTATCTGGCTGCCGGCAACAAGCCGCGCGACAGATGGCGCATCGGCACCGAGCACGAGAAATTCCCCTTCTATATCGACGGCAACGCGCCGGTGCCTTACGGCGGCGAGCGCGGCATCCGCGCCATCCTTGAAGGCATGCAGCAAAAGCTTGGCTGGGACCCGATCATGGACGCCGGCCGCATCATCGGCCTCGTCGAGCCGACAGGACAGGGCGCGATCTCGCTGGAGCCAGGCGGCCAGTTCGAGCTTTCCGGCGCGCCGCTGGAATCGATCCACCAGACCTGTCGCGAGGGCAACGCGCATCTGGCGCAGGTGCGCGAGATCGCCGAGCCGCTCGGCATCCGCTTCCTCGGCCTCGGCGGTAGCCCGAAATGGTCGCTGGCCGACACGCCGAAAATGCCGAAATCGCGCTACGAGATCATGACGCGATACATGCCGAAGGTCGGCACCAAGGGCCTCGACATGATGTACCGCACCTGCACGATCCAAGTGAATCTCGACTTCGAGAGCGAAACCGACATGCGCCGCAAGATGCAGGTGTCGCTGAAGCTGCAGCCGCTGTCGACGGCGCTGTTTGCCAACTCGCCCTTCACCGAAAGCCGGCCGAACGGGCTGCAGAGCTGGCGCGGCGACATCTGGCGCGACACAGACAACCAGCGTTCCGGCATGCTCGAATTCTGCTTCTCGCCCGATTTCGGCTTTGCCGACTATGTCGAATGGGCGCTCGACGTGCCGATGTATTTCGTCATCCGCGACGGCCATTATCACGACATGACGCGCTACACCTTCCGCCAGTTCATGGCGGGCGCGGCGCACAATGAAATCCCAGACGGCCTGCCGACGATGGGCGACTGGGCAAATCACCTGTCGACCCTGTTCCCCGACGTGCGGCTGAAGCGTTTTCTCGAAATGCGCGGCGCCGATGGCGGCCCGTGGCGGCGCATCTGCGCGCTTCCCGCCTTCTGGGTCGGGCTGCTTTATGACGAGCAGGCGCTGGACGCCGCCGAGGCGCTGACCGCAAGCTGGACCTATGGGGAAGCACTGGCGATGCGCAACGCCGTGCCGGAGCTTGGCATCGCGGCGCCGTTCCGCAACGCCAGCTTGCGCGACGTCGCCCGCGACGTGCTCGCAATCTCCCGCATGGGACTGAAAAACCGCGGCAAGAAGAATCGCGACGGTTACGACGAGACGTCGTTCCTCAACACGCTGGATGAAGTCGTGTCGCGCGGCACCACCAGCGCCGAGGAGATGCTGTCGGCCTACCACACGCGCTGGGGCGGTTCGATCGAGCCCGTGTTCATGGAATATGCCTATTAACCGTCGGCTACTCGCTACGCGGTTGGTTGGCAAAAGCCGCTTCAATCAGTGATCGAAACGAACTAGTCTTTTCCGGCGAGGACACTGCCGGAGGAGACCCCATGCCTTCCCTGTTCGACATTTTTGCCCAAGCCCAGAATGGCGCCGGCATGCAGGCGCTGGCCCAGCAATATGGGCTTTCGATGCAGCAGACGCAGGCCGCGGTCCAGGCGCTGCTGCCCGCCTTCTCGCAGGGGCTCCAGCGCAACACCGCCGACCCCTACGGGATGGGCGCCTTCATGACAGCGATGGCGAGTGGGCAGCATGCCAAATATTTCGAGGACGCGACAAGAGCCTTTTCGCCGCAAGGCATCGATGAGGGCAACGGCATTCTCGGCCATCTGTTCGGCTCGAAGGACCTGTCGCGCGCCGTGGCGAGCCAGGCCGCGCAGGCGACGGGGCTCAGCCAGCAGGTGTTGCAGCAGATGCTGCCGGCCATGGCCACGATGATGATGGGCGGGCTGTTCAAGCAGACCAACAATCAATTGACCGGGGGGCAGATGCAGGCCGGCGGTTTCGGCGGCACCGGCAATCCGCTCGGCGAGATCATCGAGCAGATGATCCGACAGAGCGGCCTCGCGCCGGCACCGCAAACGCGGCAGGCGCCGGCGCCCAATCCTTATGGCGAGAATCCGCTCGGCAAGGTGCTGCAGGACATGTTCGGCGGAGGTGCGGCGCAGCCGCAAGGTCAACCACAGCAGGCGCCCAATCCCTATGGCGAGAACCCGCTTGGCAAGGTGCTGCAGGATATGTTCGGCGGCGGCGCGCAGTCGCAAGGCCTGCCCCAGCAGACGCAAAGCCCCTATGGCGACAATCCGCTCGGCAAAATCTTCGAGGAGATGTTGCGCCAGGGCGGCGGCTTCGGCGTGCCGGGCGGGCAGACGGCGCCGCAGCCGCCACAGCGCCAGCCGCAGCAGAGCGCGCCGCAACAGCCGCAGACCAACCCGAGCGGCCGGCCGCGAAATCCCTTCGACGACATCTTCGGCAAGATGTTCGAGACGGGCGCGCAGCAGCGCGACGAATATGAGAAGAGTGTCGGCACGATCTTCGACCAGTTCAAGCGCGACATGGATCGGCGGTAGGTCGCGCGCCGACCGCGAGGTCGTCATCCACGGGCGGAGCGACGCGAAGCGGAGCGTAGACCCGAGGATCCATGCCGTTACCTTCCCCGAAGGGTGCCGCGGAGCAGAATTCTGCACAGTTGCAGCACGTCAAGGGTCACGGCATGCCTGCGCTGCGTCGCTTCGCCCCTTGCTCCGCCCTAGAACGACGAACCAAAAGAAAAATGCCCGGTCCTGGAGGAGGAACCGGGCAATGTGCAGGCTGGCCGGCGGGGAACCGGCAGGGAGTGTGGGAGCCTGCATGAACTTGGTCGCGCCAAGCGGCGAAAAGGTTCAGCGCGACCGGAAATCCAGGGAAAAGCCGCCCTTCAGCCTATCTGACGGGCAAGGTCCTCGATCGTGTCGGCGCGCTCGCTGGCGATCGCGCGCAGCTTCGCAGTCGGATCGCGGCCGAACGGCACGGCGACGGCGACATGAAGGTCGCCGCGCGTCAGGCCGATATCGGCAAGCTCGGCGTCCGACATCTCGCCGAGGCGATAGAAGGCACGACGGTTTTTCCAGGCGCGGTAGCTGTTGGCGATAGCATTGACCACAAGCATCGCAACGGCCGGACGCGTGGTGATGCGCGGGGTCTCGGAGGCGAATTCAATCGTGGTCATGTCAGTCTCTCCTTCCAGGAGTCGAGCGGACGAAACCGGGCAAGCGGCGCCTTGGGAGAAGCGCCGCTACGGTTTCCATTCACATGCCTTCATGTGGACAATGGCAATTTGCCATCGTGCGATTGATTAATCCAACGAATGTTTTTAATCTCTAGCATCAACATCAATGATAGGTTGGACCGATGAAAGCGCCGCTCGACCTCGATCAGTTGCAAACCTTCATCTCGATTGCCGATACAGGAAGCTTCACCCGCGCGGCCGAAGAGGTGCATCGGACACAGTCGGCCGTGTCGATGCAGATGCGGCGGCTGGAGGAGCGGATCGGCAAGCCGCTGTTCGAAAAGGACGGCCGCACCAACAAGCTGACCGAGGAGGGCGACCGGCTGCTTTCCTATGCGCGGCGGCTGATTTACCTCAACCGCGAGACCTTGGCCGCCTTCGACGACCAACGCCTCGAAGGCACGATCCGCATCGGCACGCCGGACGACTATGCCGACCGCTTCCTGCCCGAGATCATGGCACGTTTCTCGCGCTCCAACCCTCGTGTCGAGCTGACGGTCGTCTGTGAGCCGACGCCGGGGCTGGTCGAACACATCAAGCGCGGCAATCTCGATCTTGCGCTTGTCACGCATAACGACACGCGCGGCCAGTCGGAGGTGGTGCGGCGCGAGCCGCTTTTGTGGGTCACGTCGGCCAACCACGCCACGCATGAACAGGAAACCCTGCCGATGGCGTTCGGGCGGCCGAACTGCATCTGGCGGCGCGCCGCGGTCGACGTGCTCGACCGGCAGAACCGCGACTATCGCGTGCTGTTCTCCAGCTTCTCGGCCACCGTCATCACCGCGGCCGTGCTGTCCGGCCTGGCAGTCTCGGTGCTGCCGGAATGCGCGCTCCGCCCCGGCATGCGTGTGCTCGGCGAAGCCGACGGCTTCGGCCAATTGCCGGACTGCCGCATCGGCATCATGCGCGGCCAGACCTCGCAGCCTGAGATCGTCGACGCCTTGGCCCGTCACATCGCCGAAAGCCTCGACAACATTTCCGTGCCGGTGAGTGAAGAGGCGGGAAGCTTCGACTTCGCCGCGCTCGCCTTTGCCAAGATGAAACGGGTCAAGGCGAACCAGATCATGCCTGGATGGTAGATCAGGCGCGAACGGCGGAACGCTCCTGGTCCGCTGACGAGATACCCGGCAAAGCAAGCAACTGGCCGGGCTCCAGCGGCGGCGACAGCAGATAGCCCTGCATCTGGTGACAGCCCATGCCGACCAGCAAGGCCTTTTGCGCGTCGGTCTCGATGCCTTCGGCGGCTACCTCGACCCTCAGGGTCCGCGCCAGCTCGATCAGCGTTTTGGCAATTGCGCGGGCGCTTTCGTCCTCTTCGAGCAGACGCACGAAGGAGCGGTCGATCTTCAGCTTGTCGATCGCGTGGCGACGCAGATAGCTGAGGGAAGAGTAGCCGGTGCCGAAATCGTCGAGCACGATGCGCACGCCGGATTGGCGCAGCGCGGCAATCACGGTGCCGATCGTGTCATTGTGCTCGAGCAAAACGCTCTCGGTGATCTCGAGCTGCAAGCGGGATGGGTCGAGCCCGGTTTCCTTCAGGATGCCAGCGACCAGTTCGGCAAAGCCGATATCGCGCAGCTGCATCGGCGAGATGTTGACGGCAATCCAGGGCAATCCGGTTCCGGCGGCGAAGCGGCAGGCTTCGCTCAGCGCCCATTTGCCAAGCTCGCCGATGAGGCCGCGCTCCTCGGCGATCGCGATGAATTGCGCCGCGGGCAAGGCGCCGTGCACCTCATGCCCCCAGCGGATCAGCGCTTCGGCCCCCAAAATCCGGCGGCCGTCGGCCGCGAAAACCGGCTGATAGGCGAGCTTTATGCCGCCGTCGCCATCCAGCGCCTTGCGGAGTTCCGACTCGACCTTGCGCTTGCGCAACAAGAGATCGTCCATGTCGCCGGCGAACACCTCGTAGCGGCCGCGACCGTTCTTCTTGGCCTCGTAAAGCGCGATATCGGCCTTGCGCAGCAGGTCGTCGGCATGCGTATCCGATCCGGTCGAGAGCGCGATGCCGATGCTCACGCCGACGAAGACCTGGTCGCCGATGAGCCTGAATGGCTCACGCAGCTTCATAAGCAGCCTATCCGCGATATCTTCAGCGCTTCCGGCGTGGGGAATGTCGTGCAGGATCACAGCGAACTCGTCGCCGCCGAGCCGCGCGACGGTATCGGCTTCTCGGATCGTGTGCTTGAGCCGCGCCGCCGTCTGGCGCACGAGCTCGTCGCCGGCCGGATGACCGAGGGTGTCGTTGATGTGTTTGAAGCGATCGAGGTCGAGGTAAAGCAGCGCCACGTGGCTTCCGTCCTGGCTGGCGAAGAGCAGCATGCGCCGCAGCCGGTCCTCGAACAGCGCCCGGTTGGGCAGGCCGGTGAGCGTGTCATGGAAGGCGAGATATTGCGCCTGGTCCCGGCTGGTCTGCAGCGCGGCCGAGGCGCGGCGCAATCGGCGCAGAAGGAACACCAGAACGCCGCCCGCCACGAGCAGCGCGATCGCCAAGGCCGGGGCGATCTTGCGTACCAAGGTGAGGCTAGGTCGCAACTGATCCCAGCCGATGTAGCCCAGGATGACGCCACGAGAGTCGACCAGCGGCACGGCGGCCGGGCCAATCGGCTCGGACAACGGTATCAGGCGCGCGCCATCGAGCAGGTATTCGGCCGCGATCTTGCCGATGACGGCATCGTTGATCAACTCGGCCGAGACATGCAGATATTCCGTGCCAGGCGCTTGGCTGACGCGATCCGTGCTCGGCATCAGCGGCATGACGCTCAGGATCGCGGGCTTCCCTTGGAGCGAAACAAGATCCTGCGCGACCATCTTGGCCGGCTGGCCGGAGGCGTCGGCCTTCGGCGGCTCAGCCAACATGCGGCGCAGCTTATCGATGGTTGGCCGCAGTTCGGGCTCATCCTCGCCGAAAGCCGACGCCGCGACGATCTTGCCCTCCCGCATGGCATGGATCGCATGGTTGGCGGCGTCGAGGATGTAAACCCGGTTGTGGCCGTAGTAGGTGTACATCCAGGTGCTGAGGTTCTCCTCGATCCAGGCCTGATTGCCGGCCCTCACATTGGTTACGGAATCGTCCCAGACGGTCACGCTTTCCTGCTCGCGCTGGACCGCGGCAATCTGGTCGTTCAGCCCATCGGTGATGAAAATCTTCTGACGTTCGAGCGAAGCCTCGTCGGCCTGATTGGCGGCGTAGAAGCCGAAGCCGACGACAATAGCCAAAGTGAAAGCAGCGAGCGTCAGCACGGTCAGCGTGACCTGGTGCGTCAACGGGCTGCTGTTGTGGCGTGCGCTCATGCGTTCCGGGCCGGCTCTCCTGCCGCCTGTCAAAGCAAATCGGGCTTAAGATCACGTTATAATATTAGAGGAGTTTCTCCCTGCTTGACGCCAGCCGATAAGCGTTCCCCAATCCGGCGATGAATGAAACAGCGACCGAATCACGCAGCAACGCCACCGAATACACGGTGAGTGAGATCTCCGGCGCGCTGAAGCGCACTGTCGAGGACGCCTTCGGCAATGTGCGAGTGCGCGGCGAGATTTCCGGCTATCGCGGCCCACATTCGTCCGGCCACGCTTACTTCGCGCTGAAGGACGACCGGGCGCGGATCGATGCCGTGGTCTGGAAGACCACCATGGCGCGCCTGAAATTCCGCCCCGAGGAGGGCATGGAGGTGATCGCCAGCGGCCGGCTGACGACCTATCCCGGCAAATCCAACTATCAGATCGTCATCGACAATCTTGAGCCGGCCGGCGCCGGCGCGCTCATGGCGCTCTTGGAAGAGCGCAAGCGCCGGTTACAGGCCGAGGGCCTGCTCGATGCCGGCCGCAAGCGGCGGCTGCCGTTCATGCCTAAAGTCATCGGTGTCGTCACCTCACCGACCGGTTCGGTGATCCGCGACATCATCCATCGCATCAAGGACCGGTTCCCGCTCCATGTGCTGGTCTGGCCGGTGCGGGTCCAGGGCGAGACGACGGCCAAGGAAGTGACCGCGGCAGTCAACGGCTTCAACGCAGTGACATGGGACGGTCCCATCCGCCAGCCCGACGTTTTGATCGTGGCGCGCGGCGGCGGCAGCCTGGAAGACCTTTGGGGCTTCAACGACGAAGGGCTGGCGCGAGCGGTGGCGGCGTCCGGCATCCCGGTGATCTCGGCCGTCGGGCACGAGACCGATACGACCCTGATCGACTTCGTCGCCGATATGCGCGCGCCGACACCGACGGGCGCGGCCGAGATCGCCGTGCCGGTCAGGGCAGATCTGGAGGCTACCTTAGCCAGCCTCGGCGCGCGGCTCAATGCCTGCGCCTCCCGGCACCTGGAGCGCAAGCGCCAGGCGGTCCGCGCCGCGGCGCGCGCGCTCCCTTCGCCCGACCAGTTGCTGGCAATGCCGCGCCGCCGCTTCGACGATGCGACCAGCCGTCTTGGTCGCGGGCTGACGGTGAATATCGAGCGCAAGCGGGCAACTCTGGAGCGGCAAAGACTGACGCCGGCGACCCTTTCGAGGCGCCTCAATGAAGCGCGTACGCTGACCGGCCGGGATATCGCGCGAGCGCGGGCGGCGTTTTTCGCCATCGTGCGCGAGCGACGCGCGCGCTTCCAGCGCAATTCGACGCGCCTGTCGCCTGCGCCGATCGTCCGGCGCCAGAAGCTGCAGGCCGATGCGCTGGCCGGACTGTCGCGGCGCCAAGACCAGGGGTTGGCGCGGCGTCTCGACAGGCTGCGCGCCGCGCTGACACAGGCCGACCGGCTGCTGTCGACGCTGTCGCACAAAGCCGTGCTGGCCCGGGGTTTCGCGCTGGTCAAGGATGCCGACGGCGCCGTCATCAAGCGGGTCGTGGAGCTGGCGCCGGGCGCGGCGCTGCAGTTGGAATTCGCCGACGGCACTGCCGAGGCCATCGCCACCAGCGGCGGCGCGCGGCCGAAGCTTGCCGGGAAATCGCCCGCGAAAGCCAAGGAGCAAGGCAATCAGGGCTCGTTGTTCTGAGGACCGCATGAGCTGCCACGACCCTCATCTTCGCACGCCTTCCGGCAAGCCGCGCCTGCGCTCCATCGGCATCGCGCTCGACGGCACGCCAGGCCGTTTCAACGCCATCACTGATGTACCGGGCGTATCGGTGGGCTACACGACGCTGATTTCGGGCGACGGTCCGCTGCGTGTCGGCAACGGCCCGGTCCGCACAGGGGTCACCGCGATCCTGCCGAGGCCGATTCAGGAACTCGCAACGCAGGTTTTTGCCGGCGTGTTCAGCCAGAATGGCAATGGCGAGCTGACAGGAACACATATCATCGAGGAGACCGGCGCCTTCAACTTCCCGGTCACCATCACCAACACGCATTCCTGCGGCGTCACCCGCGACGCCACGCTGCGCTGGATGCACAAAGTGCTGCCGGCCGCGCTGGACACAGGCTGGGGCCTGCCAGTGGCGGCCGAGACCTATGACGGCTTCCTCAACGACATCAACGGCCATCATGTGAGCGTTGAGCATGTCGCGGCGGCGCTCGACAATGCTGCTGGCGGCGCCATCGAGGAAGGCAGTGTCGGCGGCGGCACCGGCATGATCACCTTCGGCTTCAAGGCCGGATCCGGCACCGCCTCGCGCGTCGTCGAATGGCAGGACAGGCGCTACACGCTAGGCGTGTTCGTGCAGTCGAATTTCGGCAAAAGGCAGAATTTCACCATTCGCGGCCGGCGCATCGGGCAGGAGCTTGTCGGCCCGGCGATCCGCGAGGCGACGGCACGCGCCGAAAAGGGTTCGATCATCGCCGTCGTCGCCACCGACGCGCCGTTCCTGCCGCACCAGATGAAGCGGCTCGCTCGGCGCGTGCCGCTCGGCATCGCCATGACCGGCGGCTATGGCTATCACAGTTCGGGCGATATCTTTCTGGCGTTCTCGACCGCCAATCCAGAGGCGGCGCCTGGCGCTTCCGGGCGCATCGGACGGGCGGAGTTCATCCCGGACGTCGACATCGATCCGTTCTTCGACGCGGTCGTGCAAAGCGTCGAGGAGGCGATCCTCAACGCGGTGGTTGCCAATGAGGATATGACGGGACGCGACGGCAATTTCGTACCGGCGCTGCCGAAGGACTGGTTGAAGCAGATGTTTGGCTAAGAGGTGTCGCCTGCCCGCGCCGGCACGGGCATTTTCACTCCGCCGCCTTGTCAGGCATTGCCTCGCTGCTGCCCTCTTCGGCGGCTTCCTCGAGGCGCGACGCGATCAATTCCTGGATGTCGCCGACCTCTTCCTGGATGTCCTCGAGCAGAATGCCTGCCTCGGCGGCTTTGGCGCAGCACTCCTTTGCCAGAGTCTCGGCCTGCTCGATCTTGATCGGCGAATGCTGGCATTGGACTTTCTCGCCAATCCATCCGCGCAAGAACTCGATCGCATGTTCACTCATACTGCTTCTTCCCTGGCGGCAAAGCCGGTTGGTAGCCATGAACGTCCGCACCCTGCAAAGGACGCGTGCCCATTCGAACCGAGTCGCCCTCGACCGGCAAGACATCTTGCCCACAGGACAGGAGAGCTTGCCCATAGGACAAGACATCTTGCCCAAAGGACGCAGAGCCGCAGGAATGGAGGGGTTCGAGGTGCACGTTCAGATCATTGAGAATGATGGAATGGTGAGCCGGGATCGACGGAAGGCCGCCGTTGTTGTTATTGCTTGCCTTTTTCTAACTTTGACAGCGCATTTGTATCACAAACCGTATCGCAGCTTCCCGGTCGATGCTGCCCTGGCCTCAGCCGGAGCAGGCGCTATATAGTGGTATCCTCATGCAATGTCGACTCGGGCTCCGCTATCCGGGCGGCTACCTCCCCAGAAGATTGCGCTCGACGGCTCTGAGATGCGTCAGCGTGGCATCGCTGGCGCCTTCGGAGGCGCGTGGCAGGACGCATCCGGGGCAGGTGCTCGCTGCAAACAGATGGCCCCCTCTGAAAGCGAACGTATCTCCTTCACCAGCATCGGTGATCAGGGTTGGGGTTAATCCGCGTCAGCCAACAATCGCAATCCGATACCTGCGTCGAGGACAAAACGCTGACAGGGTTCGTCGTCGGAAGCGTCAATGAAGCTCTCCATATGTTTGAAGCCGACCTTCGCCAGTATCCGCAACGACGCCAGATTGCGCGCCGCCGCCTCGGCCGTCACCTGTTCAAGCCTCAGAGTTTCGAAGGCGTAGCGGAGGACTTCGCGGACCGCCTCGCTGCCCAGTCCGCAGCCCCAATGTGCACGCGCCAGCACAAATCCCAACGCGGCCGCCTTGGCGCCGCTTGCGCTGAAGGACAGGGTTATCGTCCCGATCGCGTCGGATACTCCTGGTTGGTCCATGGACCATTGAATCGCCTCACCGTCAGCGAACCGCCGACGGGAGCGGGCGAACCACCTCTCGCCTGCCCTCATGTCTTCGGGAACGGGATCGCCGGCAAGAGAGGCGGATTCGACATCCGTCGCGCGCGCAAACCATGCCGGGACATCCCTTTTGCTCGGTTCTCGAAGCAGGAGTCTCGGTGTCGTGAGCTTGGGAAATCGGACTGCTTCCATGGAGGAGCATTGTCGACCTGAGGCGGCACGGATGCAACGGCGTCGGCAGGCCGGCGTCCAACAACCAAGCACGGCCGGTGAGCCACCGGACACCGAGAGAGCGAAACCGGAGGATTATCTTGACGTGAACGGCCCGGAAAGATGATGTCTGCGCAGCAAGGTCGAGAGCCGGTTCGCCGCCTCGGCGAAGAGTTCGCCTTCCGAGAAGAGCAGCGCCTGACGTTCTTGCGCGGACGCAGCCAGAAGACGCTCCCAGAAGTCTGCCACGACGGCGCTCACACGGGCCAAGTCGGCGGCAGCCGGCTGGTCCTCGGCGAGTACCGCCAGGTGCCGAAGAGTGATACCGCCGATACCGGGCGGGACCTTCGCACCCATATCAACAAAACCCGGAGGTAGCGATCCTTTCAGGTTGTAGATGCGGTGCTCGCAGATAGCCGCAAAGATCTGATCGACCGCCTGCTTGGCGCCCGCGACACGGGAAGGATGATCTGTGTCGGCGGCGGCGTGAGGGAGAAGCTCCAGTCGCTTGCCATATTTTTCGACAAGTCCGAGGTAAGGCAACATCGGTCCCGAAAGCGTGCCGCCGTCCCTGAACAGGTCCGCATCGATCGCCGCATGGGAAATGCGCCCTGATGCAAGCGCGCGCTCCAGCGCTGCAACATCGACCAGCTCGCCGCGATCATAGTTGATGAGCACGGCGCCTTGGTCGAGCAGGGAGAGGACGTCATCTCCGATCAGTCCGGCGTTGGCGTAGCGTTGCGCGCCGGGATCGAAAGCACCCAGCCCAAGGTGGACCGAAAGCGCGTCGGCGCCGCGCGCCGCCTCTTCCATGGTTGCGGCGTAGTCGAAGCCTTCCAGCTCGATCCATTTTTGGTGACGGGGACGCGCATGAATTGCGACCCGTATGCCGAATGCCTGGGCGAGCCTGGCGAATTCCCGGCCGATGTTGCCATAGCCGATCACGGCCAGTCTTTTGCCTTCGAGCTTCTCGGTCGGGTAATGGCGCAGGTCCTTTCCCGTATCGAACTGCCCGCTAGCGACCAGGGCGTTGAGCTTATCCACTGGCAGGTCCGGCCTGACTTTCAGCAGCGCCTTCATGGCCATCTGAGCGGTGGCGCGGCTGTTGATGCCGGGCGTGTTCATCAGAGGCGCTTCGCCGCCGTCTCCGCTGCCTCCACCCCAGGATGCCGAGCCCATATTGCCGGTGCCGGCGCCGATACGCACGCCGCCGAGGCGGAACCTGGTCTCCGCCGGAATGAAGGTCGCGGCGGCAATGACGGCGTCGTAGCAGCCGTCGCCGGTCTCTGCCAGCAATTCGTCGCGCGTGCTCAACTGCGGCTGGTAGAAGAAATGCAGCTTGCCGGGGTCAAGGGCGCCGGACTTGGCGATGCCTGTCTGGTGGAACACGCCACCCTTGGCTTCGATGTAGGCCTTGACCTCGCTATGGTCGGGATTGCCATCAGCCCCAAACCGGAGCCCGACAAAATCGCAGATCAGAATATTGGCCGATGTCATGACGCGTCGTTTCCCTGCAGCTGTCTCCAGCTACTCCAATCCATTGCTAGATGGAGCGACGTGAAGCGGCATATCCGGGTCGCAAGCGAGAGATTTGCCGCACGAGCCTGGAACCTGTCGGCTCTGAAACGACGATAGGTCGACCATCAGTCTAGTCGGCCGGAAACGGCGAGATTCCAGGTTCGACAATCTCGTTTCCCTCGGCTGTCGAAGAACGGCCCCTCTTCGACAGATGAAAGATTGCCATCGCTGTGTACTTGGAGCGGTGCGCCTTCCATCCAGAACCGGCCACCCGCTCCAAGTCTTTCTGCTTCCTGCCAGTCCTAGCCGTGCCGGATTTCCGTGCCGAGCACTTTCAGGCATTCCCGAATGAAGGCGGCGAGAGCCGTCCAGCCTTTGGCCGAAACCATCGTGCCGTCGACATAAGCCTCCGTGGGTGACAGGTCGATATAGGTGCCGCCGGCGAGTGTCACTTCCGGCTCGCAGGCCGCCAGTGCACCGACCTTCTTGCCGCGCACGACGCCATCGACCGCAATCAAGATCTGCACGCCGTGGCAGATGGTGAAGATCGGTTTCTTCGCTTCGTGGAAATGGCGCACCATGGCCTGAATGCGCTTATCGGTGCGGATATACTCCGGCCCGCGACCGCCGGCGCAATAGACGGCGTCATACTGGTCGAGCTGCTTCTCCGCGTCGGCGAACGTCTTGTTGATCAGGGCATAGTGGCCGAGCTTCTCGGTATAGGTCTGGTCGCCCTCGAAATCGTGCAGCGACGTCTTGATCACGTCGCCGGCATTCTTATCGGGGCAAACGACGTGGACTGTGTGGCCGACGGCTTCCATCGCCTGCTGATAGACAAAGATTTCGTATTCTTCGGTGAACTCACCGGTCAGCATCAGTATCTTCTTGGCTGGCATGATTTGTCCTTTCGATTTTGGGAATGCCAAGGCGCTGCCGCGCCCTGGCTGTCGCAAAGTTGGGTTTGCCGATTGTCAGAAGGCAGAATCCGGGAAGTAGTATTCCTTGGCACGTGACGGCGCCGCGCTGCTTGGAAAGGCCCTCGGCGCGCAGCACCGCGGGGCCAACCGGAAGACCGGCTGCGGGCGCAACAGCGCTATCTCCGTCGATGCGAGCGGCAATGGACATGGAAGCGGTTACCCGAAGGCGGGCAGGAGGCGGTCCCGCGAATTCTCGATGTGCACTTGCATCGCCTTCTCGGCGGCATGCGCGTCGCCTGCCGCGAATGCGGCGAGAATCGCCTCGTGCTCATCCAGCGCTTCTTCGGTGACGCGCGAGTGATACATCAGGCGGAAGATGTGGAAATGCGTATGCTGGTGATTCAGCGTCTCGCGGATGAGCTCGTTCTGCGCGAACTCCATGATCTTGTCGTGGAAGATCGCGTCCTGCCGCGCGAAATTGGAATAGCGCAGGCGCTCGTCCTTGCCCACCCGCCGCGCCATCACGCCTGCCGCTTCCTGCAAGATCGCAAGGCGCTCTTCATCCAGCGCCGCCGTAGCCTTGGCGGCCGCAGCGGGCTCCAACAGAAGGCGCAGTTCGTAAAGTTCATCGAACCGGCGCCGCGTGATTTGCGGGGCCGCGCGATAGCCGATCAAATGCGTCTTGACGACCAGGCCCTCGCCTTCCAACCGCCCGAGCGCTTCGCGGATAGGCGTGTGCGAAACGTCGAATTCCCTGACAAGGTTATCGACGGTAATGCGCGATCCCGGCGGAATCTTCAGCGACATCAATTGCGCGAAGATTGCTTCGTAGACATCGCCCGCCAAGCTGTTGGCGCGCTGGATGCGACCGCTTGAGCGAGCTTCGGTTTCAGCCGTCAGGTCGGGACTTTCCATCGGTTACCTCTTGACAGGGGCAAGCCCTAACATGATGCTCCGGCCAATTCAATAGGATATCCTATACGATTTTATAGAGGATACGAGCTGATGGGCTAGGAACCGTATCGCCGCACTCAACCACGCGGGTAAGAAGCCGACAAAGCACCAGCTTCCGAGCTGAAGGCCCCATTGATGAACACGACGTTTTCCATCAGTCTCTTTCGAAAGATCGCTGTCCATGATCCTTTTTGCAGCCGCGCGCCTGCCGCGTGAAATCCTCTTCGGCAAGGGTCAGCGCCATGCGCTGCCTGCCATTGCCGGACGATATGGCCGGCGCGCATTCATCTGCACCGACGAACGGCTCGCCGGGACGTCAGAGTTCATCGAAATGCTCGATGGGCTGAAGGCTGCCCGGATCGACACACTCGTCCACGACCGCACCTTGCCGGATGTGCCGCGCGACAGCGTCGGCGTCTGTATCGCGGAGGCGAAGGGTTTCGAGCCGGAGATGGTGATCGGCGTCGGAGGAGGCAGTTGCCTCGACATGGCCAAATGCGCCGGGCTGCTCCTCAGCCATGGCGGCAAGCTCCAGGATTATTATGGTGAGTTCAAGGTGCCAGGCCCCACCCTTCCCCTTATCGCGGTGCCGACCACGGCTGGCACGGGCTCCGAAGTCACCCCCGTCGCGGTGATCTCCGACCCGGAGCAAACGCTGAAGGTCGGTATCTCCAGCCCGCATCTCATCGCCGCGGTGGCGTTGTGCGATCCCGACCTGACGGCGAGTTGTCCTCCATCGCTGACAGCCATTGCCGGCGCCGACGCGCTGACGCATGCGATCGAGGCCTTCACCGCCGCAAGACGCGGTGCAGATGCCGATCTGGCGCAACGCCATGTCTTCGTCGGCAAGAGCGCGCTGACCGATCATTTCGCCCTTCTGGCGATCAAGCTCCTGGGCCGAAGCCTCGAAGCAGCCTATCGCGACGGGTCGAATGAGGACGCGCGCGCCGATGTCATGATGGGAGCGTTGGCCGCCGGCTGCGCCTTCGGCACGGCGGGAACCGCCGCCGCCCATGCGGTGCAGTATCCGGTCGGCGCGCTCACCCACACGCCGCATGGCCTGGGTGTCGCGACGATGCTTCCTTATGTGATGCGCTACAATCTGCCGGCCGCAAGCTCGGAGATCGCGGAAATCGGAATTGCGCTTGGCCTGCCGCGCCAAGACCGCAACGCCGCTCAGTTGGCCGATGCCACAATCACGGAAGTCGCGCGACTGTTCAACGCGATCGGCATCACACGAACGCTGGCCGACCTCGGTCTCCCCGAGGACAAGATCGACTGGACGGCGGAACAGGCGCTCGGCATCGACCGGCTGATCAAGAACAATGCCCGCCCCTTCGACCTGCCCGCGATGCAGCGTCTGGTCAGGGCTGCTTATCGTGGCGACATGCCGGCCGCGGCAATGTGAGGGAAGGAGCCCGTTACCAATGAACATTTCCCACCTAACATTCGATCAGGATTCCGACTTGTCCGAATACATTCCGTTCTCGCAAGGCCTTTACATCGGCGGGAAATGGCGATCCTCCTCCGACGGCCGCGTCATCGAAGTGGTCGACCCGTCGACCGAGGCTGTGATCGCCGCGGTTCCGGACGCCACGCTCGCCGACGCCGCGGCGGCGGTCGAGGCGGCGGCACAGGCAGCGACCAGCTGGCGCGAGACCCCGCCGCGCAAGCGCTCGGAGATCCTGAGGCGCTGCTTCGAGCTGATGACCGAACGTGCAGAGACCTTGGCCACGTTGATTTCGCTGGAGAACGGCAAGGCCCTGCGCGATGCGCGCGGCGAAGTCGCCTACGCGGCCGAGTTCTTCCGCTGGAACGCCGAGGAAGCGGTTCGCATCAGCGGTGAGTTCGGCCTTGCGCCGTCGGGCGCGAACCGGATCGTGGTCGACTACCAGCCCATCGGCATTTGCGTTCTGATAACGCCGTGGAATTTCCCGGCGGCGATGGCCACGCGCAAGATCGCGCCGGCGCTTGCCGCCGGCTGCACCGTCATCCTGAAGCCGGCCAGCGAGACGCCGCTGACGGCCTACGCGCTTGCCGCCCTCTACGAGGAGGCCGGGGTGCCGCCCGGCGTCGTTAACGTCATCACCACCTCGAATCCGAGGCCGGTGACGGCGGCCATGCTGGCCGACGCGCGGGTGCGGAAGCTCTCCTTCACCGGCTCGACCGGCGTCGGTCGCTTGCTTCTCGCCGAAGCGGCGAAGCACGTGATCTCGTGTTCGATGGAACTTGGCGGCAATGCGCCGTTCATCGTGCTCGACGATGCCGATCTCGAGGCGGCACTCGACGGCGCGATGATCGCCAAGATGCGCAATGCCGGCGAAGCCTGCACGGCAGCCAACAGGCTCTATGTCCAGGCGGGCATCCATGACGCGTTCGCGGAAGGCCTGCGCAAACGCATGGCGGCGCTCGCCATCGGCCCGGGCACGGATTCGGAGACCGAATGCGGGCCGATGATCACCAGGAAAGCCGTGGACAAGATCGATCGGCTCGTCCAGGACGCGGTCGCGCGCGGGGCGAAGGTTCTGTGCGGCGGCGCGCTCGCCGAGGGCCGAGGATTTTTCTATCCGCCCACGGTTCTGAGCGACGTGCCAGCCGACGCCGTCATGGCTCACGAGGAGATATTCGGTCCAGTGGCACCAATCAGTCGCTTCGGGGACGAGGCGGAGGTCATCGCAAAGGCGAACGATACTGAATATGGCCTTGCAGCCTACATCTACACGCGCGACCTTGCGAAGGGCATGCGCATGGCGTCGAAGATCGAGTCCGGCATGATCGCGCTCAATCGCGGCCTGATGTCGGACCCGGCCGCGCCCTTCGGCGGCGTCAAGCAGAGCGGGCTTGGGCGCGAAGGCGGGCAGAAGCACGGCATCGCCGAGTTCATGGAGGCGAAATACATCGCCGTTACGATCTGATGAGATAGATGGCGCAAGATCCATTCCGTATTCGCGACCATGTCCCCGAGTTCGACGATATCGTCGCCGAGATCGCACGGCGCAGCGCCGAGACCAGGGCGAAGGTTCCGATGGCCGCCGACGTGCCTTATGGACCGGACGGCACGGAAACCGTCGACCTGTTCTTCCCGCAAGGCAAACGCGATCGCCTGCCGGTGCACATGTTCATTCACGGCGGTTACTGGCGCATGTTCTCCAAGCGCGACTATTCCTACGTGGCAGACACCGTCACCAGCGCCGGGGCGATTGCCGTGATCGTGGATTACGCGTTGATGCCGAGCGTGAGAATGGCGACTGTCGTCGATCAAATACGCCGCGCTGGACAATGGACATATGACCGCATCGCGAGCTATGGCGGCGATCCCGACCAATTGACGGTAAGTGGCCATTCCGCCGGGGCGCATCTCGCAACGATGCTCTTTAACGACAACACCCGGTCTTCAGGCATCAAAGGCGCGCTTCTGCTCGGCGGTATCTACGATCTAAGACCGTTGCAGCAGTCGTTTCTCGCGGCTGAGATCGCGATCACCGACGACGAGGTTGAGCGGTTCTCGCCGATCGATCACAGCTTCGATCCGGACGTGGCGGTCGCAGTATCCGTCGGCGCCGAGGAAACGCCGCCCTTCCACAGCCAGGCCGCCGCTTTCGCGGGGAATCTCGAACGGCAAGGGCTGGTCGTTTCACGCACGAGCCTTGCAGGGGCCAACCACATGAGCAGCGTCCGCGACCTCGGCATCGCCGGCACAGGGGCCGCATCATCCCTGGCTCGCCTGCTGGGCGTATGAAGGCCATATCGCCGGAAGTCGGCAGGTCCGCCTTCGTCGACATCACCATGCACCGATATGACGCCTCGACGGGTTCATTCAGGGGGCTCGTTGTTTGTATAAAGGACGCGCCCGCCAACGCGGCGCCGCCAACCGCTATCCCTGTCACGCATAACAGGAAACATTGAATGCCGGAATTTTCATTTACGTCGTCCAGTCCCGGCGCCTGGCGTGATGCGCCATGGCACCGCGCCTGGCTCACGAAGCAGGCAGATATCCTGTTCGACCTTTTCGATCCGGCCGCCGTCAACCCGCGGGGCGGCTTCTTCGATCTCGATCCAACAGGCAAGCCGCTGCCGGGCAAAGCCGTCAGGCCAATCCACACCACTGCCCGGGCCGTCCATTGCTACGTCATCGCCAGTCTGCTCGGTCGGGAAGTGACCGCATGATCGACCATGGAATGCAGTATCTCTGGCACTGCCATCGCGATGCAAAGCATGGCGGCTACATGTGGTCGCTCGACGACGACGGGCCCAAAGACACCATCAAACAGGGTTATGGCCACGCCTTTGTGCTGCTTGCCGCATCAAGCGCGAAGCTGGTGGGCCACCCTTTGGCCGACGGGATGCTGGCAGACGTCACGACGACCCTGAACGAGCGGTTTTGGGAAGAGCAGCACGGCGCCATAGCCGAAGAGTTCGAGCGCGACTGGGCGCCGACGCGCGGCTATCGCGGCCAGAATTCCAACATGCACCTGACCGAGGCGTTGATGGCCGCCTATGAGGCGACCGCCGATCAGGAATACCTGCGCAAGGCGGAGCGCATTGCGGACCTGATCATCAACCGCTGTGCCCGCGAGTGCGATTTTCGTGTCGCCGAGCATTTCGATGAGCAGTGGGCAATCGACCGTTCCTACAGGGCGGTCAACGAGATGTTTCGTCCGTCGGGGACGACGCCGGGTCATTGGCTCGAGTGGGCGAGGCTGGCCCTGCAGCTGTGGGTGCTGGGCGGCAAAAAGCACGACTGGATGCCGGAAGCCGCGGAGATGCTGTTTCGGCGCTCCGTGGAACTGGCATGGGATGGAACCAAAGGCGGCTTTTTCTACACCCTCGACTGGGCTGACAAGCCGTCGTTCCGCTTCAAACCCTGGTGGCCGATTGCCGAGGCCGCGGGTGCTGCCTCATTCCTGGCGGAGCATCGCCCAAGCGCCTTCCATGAAGAATGGTACCGGCGCATCTGGAATACCATCGCCGAGGTCTATATCGACCGCGAGCATGGCGGATGGTTCGAAGAACTGGATGAGGACCTGCAGCCGGCGCATTCGCTGTTTGTCGGCAAAGCCGACTTGTACCACGCCCTTCAGGCCTGCCTGATACCGCTTTATCCGGCGCAGGGGAGCCTGACGAACATGATTCGTCAATGTTATGACGCTTCCACCGCGAAGGCTTCCATAGACGGCGACGTGTAAATCCGGGTTCGAAAAGTGCGCGGTTTAAGGAAAATCAATACATTAGCAGGCAGGCAGCGACCAAGATCGTGCTCTTCGCGCTTTCGTACCTGCCATCCGTTTTGCACCACAATAGGGCACAATTTGTGAGGCAAATTGCAAGCAGACACGAAGCTTACAATCGAACTGCCCGATTTAAATCGAACAACCAGCCGCTTACGCGAGAAGGCGATGGTACCGTTGGCTGGGCTCGAACCAGCGACCCCCAGATCCACAATCTGGTGCTCTAACCAACTGAGCTACAACGGCCCGCCTGCCTGAACTGGATCAAGGTGAAAGCTTCCTCTCCGTGATCCGCTCTGTCTTTCGGCGATGCGTCCAATACGGGCTATCGGATTCTAATTCAAGGCCCTTAATAAGGCAAAGGACGGTTGTCCTCGTCGGACCTGTCATAAGCAAAAGAAAAGGCCGGCGGGAGGAGGTGCCGGCCTTTTCCTGTTACGAGCCAGCGGGAGGAGGTGCTGGCTGGTCACCCCGGAAACGGAGGGAGGAGGTTCCATTCCCGGGTATCTGATTGCTCAACCCTATCGCATAACTATTTGTCTGACGAAATGCGACGTTTTGATGCATCGCAGGGTTGTGCCAGAAAATTAGGCGGCCTTGACGTCCTTCATCGCCTTCTCGAAGGCGCTCTTGATCGGCTTGGAGACATCCTCGGCCGCCTTGGTGGCTGCGGCCTGAAACTCCTTGGCCTGCTCCACGGCCATTTCGGCGCGCTTGCGCAGGAAAGCGGTCTGCAATTCGACGACTTCCGAAAGGGTCTTGGCGCCGACCAGGGCTTCAAGATGCGAGAAGCCGGCTTCGGCATTGGCGCGCAGCGCTGCGATCGTCTTGAGCGAAACGTCGCTGGAGACGGCCTTGGCGGTCTCGTAGGTCGACTCCAGAACCTTCTGGGTCTCCTCGGCGCCGGTCTTCAGCTTGGCATAGGCCTCTTTCGACTGCTCGACGCCCTTCTCGGCAAAGGCGCGGATCTGATCGGTGGCCTTGGAAGCGTCGAAGCTCGGGAATTCCACGTTTTCGATGGTCTCGGCAGCGGTCTTAGCGGTGGTCTTGGACATTTTCCAACCTTTTCGGGATAGCGGCTTTGACAGAAAGCCGTCTCGTTCATGTATGGTGGCAGTATAGAGAATTTTTTTGTGCATCGCAACATCTTTGTTGCACTGCACCATAAAATCTTCCCTGACGGCAACCGTAACGTCAGTCCTGGGCCGTTAACCAAGAGCCCAGAGATTTCGACCTATGCAAGCCAAGGCTTGTGGACCTTCGGACCGCGGGCTTTTATTAACAAAGCGTTAACTGAAATGCTCCGGAGGGTTGCCCAGCGCATGCCGCCTGAAAACTACTCCTTCCTCGACGTCGCCGTGCTCGACGCGGTGCGCCAGCGCTTTGCGGCCGGAGACGCCCTGACCATTTTGTCAGCCGACCTCGAGCAGGTGATCTGGGCGAACGGACCGGGCGCATCGGTGTTCGGCTATCCGGATATCGAGGCCATAATCGGCGCGTCGGCGCGGCTGCCGCTGATTGCCAGGCGGCAGATCATGGCGACCAGCGGTTTTCCCGAGATTGGCAACGACCGCGCCATCACGGTGAGACTGGCGACGGGCATGGTGAGCCGGGCAGTGGGTTTCCTGGCCAGCGCCGTGACGATGCCGGACGGCGAGAAGGCAATCATGCTGGCGGTGCCGGCGGCGCAGACCAGTTCACGCAGCGCCGGCGAGATTGCCAGCCGCGCCATCGGCGGTTTCACGGAGGCAGGCCATTTCATCGCCTTCGTCGACGCGCAGGGCGATGTCGAGGCGGCTTCGGACGGCTTCGCAGCGCTCGGCATCGAGCCGCGGACCCTGGCTGCGCTGGTAGCGGATGTCGCAAGCAGCGGCGACCGTGTCGTGAAGCGCCTCGTGCCTGGCAGCAGCACTTCCTACCCGGCCGGTTTCGCCCGGCTCACCGACACGCGGCACCTGCTGGTGGTCATCGATGAGGACCAGCTCGACGGCGACCAAAGCGAACAGCCGGCCGCCGGCCAGGGCGATCGGACCCATGACGAGCAAGTCGCGGCGCCAGGCACCGTGGCGGCCACGCTGTCGGGTGAAAGCCTGACCGCCGAGCCCGAACCCCGGCCGGTCCAGGACAACAGCCCCGCGCCGGCCTTGACGGCTGGCGAACAGGCCAAGCTGGTCCCGGAGCCCTCTGAAGGCGATGCACAGACTGACGCTGTAAGCCGGACCAATCATCAGGCGAATGCCGCCGAGCCCAGCCAACAGGCCGCCGGCCCCGAGGCCATGGACGTCGGCGCCGGCCACCACGACCGTTGGTATTTCAACGCCGGGGACGATGACGCCGTGCAGGCTCTACCGGCAGTGCCGGCGAAGAATGTGCCGAAGGAAGCTGTCGCGGCCGAAGGCCTGCGTCGGGGTATTGGCGAGACGGCGGCGCGCGAAACCGTCACGCCGTCGCAGCCAGCCCTGCCCCGCGCCATCGACCGCTCGGCGCCACCTTTGCGCTTCGTCTGGCGCACCGACGCCGAAGGCAAATTCAGCGCGTTGTCGCCCGAGTTCGCAGACATCGTCGGCCAGCCCGCCGCCGATGTGATCGGCCGCCGCTTCAAGGACGTCGCCACCACTTTCGGCCTCGACGTCTCGGGTGAGATCGCCGGTCTGCTCGAACGGCGCGACACCTGGTCAGGCCGATCGGTTCTGTGGCCGGTGGCCGGAACCGATCTCAAGATACCGGTCGATCTGGCGGCGTTGCCCGTCTATGGCCGCAGCCGTGCTTTCGAGGGTTTTCGCGGCTTCGGCGTCGCGCGTAGCGCCGACGCCGTGACCGATCCGGAGGCGCTCGGCATGGCGCTGGTGCCTAATGCCGCGCCTGCCGGGAGCGAGCCGTCGGTCGAGCAGCCAGCCGCAGAGCAGGCGAAGCCGGAGCAGCCAAAGCCCGAAGATCCATTCCAGGGCGAAGTGCCGGCGCTGAGCATCGTGCCGAAGCCGGAGCGGCGCTTCGCCGACAAGGTGATAAGGCTGGCCGAGCATCGTCAGCCGGCCAACGACAAGCAGCCGGGGAGCGACACGCCTGCAAATCAGAGGAGCCTGTCGATCCTCGAGCGCAGCGCGTTCCGCGAGATCGGCGAGCGGCTGCGCAAGGATAGTTCCCTGCCTGCCGAGCCGGGCGCCGCCGAAGCCGGCAAGCAGGCCGATGCGGTTGTTGCCGGCAAGGACGAGGCAACAGCGAAGGAGGCCGAGGCAAACCAGCCAACGACGCTTGAAGCGGCGGCGGACGAGAACCCCGCGCTGGAGGCGACGCCGGCACCCGCGCCGGAAGCCTCGGAAACGGCGGACGCCAAGGCCGACGCGGAGACCGCGGAAGCACAGACCGAGGCGGAAGACCAGGAAGACCTGGCAAGGCTCGACGGTATCGATGACGCCGCCGCGACGGACGACATCGGCCGGACCGGGATGCCGGCCGCTTCCGGCTCGCTGCTCAGCTACGCCGATGGTGAGAAATCCGGGGAAGAAGCCGGCGTCGAACCTGCTTCCGAGGACAGCCAGGCAGTGGTCGCCCGTCAGGCGGCCGAGCGTGCCGATGCCGAGCCGCGGCAGCCGGACGAACGGCCCGTCGCCGAAGAGCCGGCGCGCGATGCGACGGCGGACGACGACAGCATGACCGCCGACGATTTCCGCGATGCGGAAGACAGCGAGGATTGGGCAGACTCCGACGTCGACGCGGGGACGGCCGCGGAAGAACCGGAAACGGTAACGCCGGCGCGGCCACGGCTGAACGTGCCGCCACTCAAGCTCGCAGGCTTTGTGCCCTCCGCTTTTTCGACCGGAGAAGAAGCCAAAGCGCCCGATACGTCCATCCTCGCCAGGCTGCCGGTGCCGCTGCTCATCCATTCGGGCGACGAGCTCCATTACGCCAATGATGCCTTCCTCGAACTCACCGGCTACGATGCGTTGGAAGACCTAGTGGATGCGGGGGGCCTGGGCGCGTTGTTTGCCGATCCCTATGCCGAAGATGCCACCGCGGACGAAAGCGACCACTCGCTGAAGCTCAAGAGCTGCCAGGGTCAGGAGTTTCCGATCGAAGCCCTTCTTCGCTCCGTGCCGTGGCGGGGCGGCAAGGCGCTGATGCTGGTGGTGCGGCGCTCCGGCGAGGACGATGCGGCGCATCTCACCGCCGCCAAAGACGAACCGGCGCTGCAGCCAGACGTGCCGGAATTGAAATCGCGCATCGCCGAGATGCGCACCATCATCGACACCGCCACGGACGGCGTCGTGCTGATCGGCCGCGACGGCAACATCCGTTCGATCAGCCGGCCTGCGGAAGCTCTTTTCGGTTTCGACAGCGACGAGGTCGCCGGCAAACCCTTTGCCTCGCTGTTCGCCATCGAAAGCCAGCGCGCCGCGCGCGACTATCTCGCGGGCCTGTCGGAGCCGGGCGTCGCGAGCGTCTTGAATGACGGCCGCGAGGTCATCGGCCGCGAGGCGCAGGGGCGTTTCATCCCGCTGTTCATGACCATCGGCAGGCTGCCCAACGACAGCGGCTTCTGCGCCGTGGTGCGCGACATCACGCAATGGAAGCGAGCCGAGGAAGACCTGACGCAGGCACGCGCGGTTGCCGAGCGCGCCTCCTCGCAGAAGACCGATTTCCTGGCCCGCATCAGCCACGAGATCCGCACGCCGCTCAACGCCATCATCGGTTTTTCCGAGCTGATGGTGGACGAGAAATTCGGTCCGATCGCCAACGACCGCTATCGCGACTACCTGCGTGATATCAACCGGTCAGGCAATCACGTGCTCGATCTGGTCAACGATCTGCTCGACATCTCCAAGATCGAGGCCGGCCAGCAGGAGATGGATTACGAGGCGGTGTCGCTCAACGACACGCTGGCCGAGACTGTGGCGATGATGCAGCCGCAGGCCAATCGCGAGCGCGTCATCATCCGCTCCAGCTTCGCCTCGCGGCTGCCGGAAGTGGTGGCGGATTTGCGAAGCGTGCGCCAGATCGCCCTCAACATCCTGTCCAACGCCATCCGCTACACCCAGGCCGGCGGCCAGGTGATCGTCTCGACCGCTTACGAAGCCTCAGGCGATGTCGTCATGCGCGTGCGCGATACTGGCATCGGCATGACTCCGGCCGAGATCGAGCAGGCGCTGAAACCGTTCAAGCAGATCAATGCGCTGAAGCGCGGACGCGGCGATGGAACGGGGCTTGGCCTGCCCCTCACCAAGGCCATGGTGGAGGCGAACCGCGCCCGCTTCGCCATCACCTCGACGCCAGGCGAAGGGACCCTGGTCGAGGTCGCCTTCCCTTCGACGCGCGTGCTTGCCGAATAAAATCGTCCTGGATCAGTTTCGGCCAAAGAAAAAGGCGTCCGAGAGGACGCCTTGGAAAATGGGATGCTGTCACAACGGGGCTTGAGCTGAACCTCAGGGGACGAGGAACGGGATTTCTCCCTCAAGTTACACGCGACTATCGAGGTCGTCCCTTAACAAGTCCTTACCGGACTGCGGAAAAATTTACGAATGTGTACCACCCGTGAAATCTAGGTAAATTCGCTGTACCGATTTCGTTAACCATCCCATCCGTCAGCCCGCTAGCTGCGGCAGGTCGCGGAACAGTTCCAGCGCTTCCGGGTTTGCAAGCGCTTCCTTGTTCTTCACGGCCCGGCCGTGAACCACGTCGCGCACCGCAAGTTCGGTGATCTTGCCGGATTTCGTGCGCGGGATGTCGGTGACGGCGACGATCCTGGCCGGCACGTGACGCGGGCTGGCGCCGGAGCGGATCCTGGCGCGGATGCGCTTTTCCAAATCCTCGCTGAGGCTCACGTCGGCTGCCAGCCGCACGAACAGCACGACGCGCACGTCATTGTCGAAGTCCTGGCCGATGCAGAGCGCCTCAAGGATCTCCGGCATCTGCTCGACCTGGTTATAGATCTCGGCCGTGCCGATCCTGACGCCGCCCGGATTGAGCGTTGCGTCCGAGCGGCCGTGGATAATCATGCCGCCATGGGACGTCCATTCGGCGAAGTCGCCATGGCACCAGACATTGTCGAAACGCTCGAAATAGGCCGCGTGATACTTCTTCCCCTCCGGGTCGTTCCAGAAGCCGATCGGCATCGACGGGAAGGCCTTGGCGCAGACAAGCTCGCCCTTCTCCTGCCGGATCGGCTTGCCGTCATCATCCCACACGTCGACCGCCAGGCCGAGACCAGGTCCCTGGATTTCCCCGGTCCAGACCGGCTCGGTCGGCACGCCGAGCACGAAGCAGGACACGATGTCGGTGCCGCCCGAGATCGAGGCCAGATGCACGTCCTTCTTGATGCTGTCATAGACGAAGCGGAAATCCTCTGGCGACAGCGGCGAGCCTGTGGAGGAGATAGTGCGCACGCTCGACAGATCGTGGCTCGCGATCGGCTTCAGACCGGCCTTGCGAACGGAATCGATGAACTTGGCCGAGGTGCCGAAGTAGGTCATCTGCTCGGCATCGGCGAAATCGAACAGCACATTGCCGTCAGGGTAGAAAGGCGAACCGTCATAAAGCAAAAGCGTAGCGCCCGAGGCGAGGCCCGAGACCAGCCAATTCCACATCATCCAGCCGCAGGTGGTGAAATAGAACAGGCGATCGCCGTCGAGCAGGCCGGCATGCAGGCGATGCTCCTTCACGTGCTGGACCAGCGTGCCGCCGGCCGAGTGCACGATGCATTTCGGGATGCCGGTCGTGCCCGAGGAGAACAGGATGTAGAGCGGATGCGCGAAGGGTAGCCGCTCGAAGCTGACCTTCCTGGCAGCAAAGGGCGAGAGCGCCTCTTCGAGCGCGGCCGCCTTGTCGATTGTGGCGGCGACGTCCTGAGAGGTGCCGAGATAATCGACGATCAGCACCTTACGGACGCTCGCGAGTTTCTCGGCCACGGCGCGGACCTTGTCGGCCACCTCGATCGCCTTGCCGTTGTACCAATAGCCGTCCGGCGCGATGAAGACGACCGGTTCGATCTGGCCGAAGCGGTCGAGCACGCCCTGCTCGCCGAAATCGGGAGAGCATGACGACCAGACCGCGCCGATAGAGCTTGCCGCCAGCATCGCCGCGATCGTTTCGGGCATATTCGGCATCATGGCGGCGATGCGGTCGCCGGCCTTGACACCAAGCGATAGGAAAAGCTGCTGCAGCCGCGAGGTCAGCGCATGGAGCTCGTTCCAGGAGAGCCTGCGCTCGACCTTGTCCTCGCCGCGAAAGACGATGGCCGGACCGTTGCCGGTTTTCTGCAAAAGGTTCTCGGCGAAGTTGAGCCTGGCGTCGGGGAAGAAGCTGGCGCCGGGCATGCGCTCGCCGTCGACAAGGTTCCGCTCACCCTTTTCGCCGACAAGATTGCAGAAATCCCAGACCAGGCTCCAGAAGGCGCCTCGATCCTCGACCGACCAGCGGTGAAGTTCCGCGTAGCTTGAGAAAGCCTCCCCGGCTTTTGCTGCCGCGGCTTTCATGAACGCGGTTAACGGCACCGCATCGATCCGCTCCTGCGTCGGGGTCCACAAAGGTGTGTCGGCGGCCATGATCGCTCCTCCCAAAGTGCGTCGCGTTCGAGCCAGTTAAGCTCAACATCGCCTATGCCATCGTCCCAAAAACGGCGCGCAACCGTGGACCAGGGTCGTGTGGTTCGCTTATGCATACTGCAGCGCAGCAGAGCAAGATTTTGTTCGGCTGGTGCAGGACCGGCGCCAGGCAAATGCCATCGCATGGCCATAAAGACTTGAAAAGCGTCGGCGCTCGGTTACACCCGTCGGGCGATTTGTCGGCAACGAAGCATACGGGGCGAAATGCCATCATCTCTGATCCGGCGCGGGGTGTGGGCGATCGGCGTTGCCGTGCTCGTCATCGCGCTCGCGGTCGCGGCACTGCCGCTGATTGCCTCGACCCGCATCGTGCGCGACCGCATCGCTTGGGAATTGAGCGCATGGAGCGGCTTCAGGGTCACGATCGACGGCTCGCCGCGCATCGAGGTTTGGCCGAAATTCCGGGCCATCCTCAGCGACGTGACCCTGTCGCAATGGACTGAGACCGACGCGCCACCGGTGGTCGAGGCCGATCGCGTGGAAGTCAATCTCTCGGCCATGGCAGCCTTGCAGGGCGACGTCGCCTTCTCTACCGCAAGGCTGGTGCGCCCGACGATCAGGGTGCAGCGCATGGCGAGCGGCTTCTATCTGCCACCGCTTCCGAGCGGGGGGCGCATCACGCGCTCGATCGATACCGCGCGCGGTGTGGTCACCGCCAACCCGCAGAAGCCCGACCTAGGCAGATTGCCGTCCGATCCGTTCGGCACCGTCGAGTTCCGCGATGGCCGTGTCGTGACCACGACCGACGGCAAGGACACCGAGATCCTCAGCAGCCTGAGCGGCCAGGTGAATTGGGAAGCGATGAACAGCGATGCATCGGTGACCGCAGCCGGGATCTGGCGCGGCGAACCCGTGCAGCTCGATTTCTCCTCGGCGAAACCGCTGGTGCTGTTTGCCGGGGGCGCCGCCCCGGTCACCCTCTCCTTCAAGGCCGCGCCAGCGACCTTCTCCTTCGACGGAACAGCCTCAATGTCGGACAATGCCTATCTGGATGGCCAAGCCAAGTTCGCCGCGCCGTCGCTGCGGCGCGTTCTGGAGTGGTCCCAGGCCGGCCTCGCGCCGGGCGCCGCGATCGGTGCGGTCTCGGTCACCAGCAAGGTGAACGCCTCGGCGGGCCGCGCGAAATTCGAGAACACGACCGTCACGCTGAACAACAATCCGGGCATGGGGGCGCTGGATTTCTCCTTCGCCGAAGGGCGCCCGGTGATTGCCGGCACGCTCGCCTTCGACACGTTGGATCTGAGATCTTTCCTGTCGGCCTTCACGCCCGTCGCGCCCACCGGCGAGGCCGGCCCCGGCGACATCGACACCAGCTTCGCCGACCGCATCAATCTCGACCTCAGGCTGTCGGCGGCGCATGCCATGGCGGGACCGGTGCAGCTCGCCGATGTCGCGGCGACCGCGCAAGTCAAGAACGGCCTTGCTGTCTTCGACATCTCCGACGCGTCAGCCTTCAACGGCAATATCCAGAGCAGCCTGCGCTTCGACCGCAAGCCGGAGGGCACGCAGGTGGAGCTGCGACTGCTGGCGTCGGATGTGGATACGGGAGCCTTTGCCAAGGCGGCGGGAATGACACGCCTCACGCCCGCCGGCACCGGCACGGTGTCGGTCATCCTCAAGGGACCGGGCAAGGCCTGGAACTCCATCTTCGAGAATGCCGACGGATCGTTCTCGGCGACTTTTGGGCCCGGCACGCTCAACGGGCTCGACCTGCCGGCCTTCCTCAAGCGCAACCAGCAAGGCGGCTTCTTCGCGCTCGACGACGTCGCCAATGGTTCGCTGCCTATCGACGGCGCCGAGATCAAGGCAAGCATCTCGAAGGGCGTGGCGCGCCTCGACAAGGCCGAGATCAATGCGCAGAAATACAAGATCTGGCTGTCGGGCATCGCCTCCTATGCCGGGCGCGGGCTGGCGCTCTCGGGGGGCGTTGTGCCGAACGGACAGCCGGCGCAGCAGCCCCAGCAGGCCAACGGCCAGGCGGCCAGTCCGCCTCCCGCCCCGCCGAACCAGTCGCTGTTCTTCGTCGGCGGCAACTGGAGCGCGCCGTTCATTTCGCCGATCGCTCCCGGCATCTCGGGCCAGTAGATTTGGGGGCGCAAAGGCCCCCGCTTCTTGATTCAACCGCGCTGCGCGGCCTGCTCGTCGAGTTGGCGCTGGATCTCGCGACGCTTGTTGGCGATCGAGGCGATGATGACGCCGATCGCCACGACCGCGATCAGGATGGTGCAGGCGGCGTTGATTTCCGGCGTCACGCCGAGGCGCACCTGGCTGTAGATCTTCATGGGCAGCGTCGTCGCGCCGGGACCCGAGGTGAAGCTCGCGATGACCAGGTCGTCGAGCGAGAGCGTGAAAGCCAGCATCCAGCCGGAGATGATCGCCGGCAGGATGACCGGCAAGGTGATCTGGAAGAAGGTCTTCACCGGCGGCGCGCCGAGATCCATCGCCGCCTCCTCGAGCGAGCGATCGAACGAGACCAGCCGCGACTGCACGACGACGGCGACGAAGCACATGGTGAAGGTGATGTGCGCGAGCGTGACCGTGAAGAAGCCGCGGTCGAGCCCGACGGCGACGAAGAGCAAGAGCAGCGAGAGGCCCGTGATGACCTCCGGCATGACCAGCGGCGCGAAAACCATGCCCGAGAACAGCACTCTCCCCCTGAAGCGCGTGTAACGTGTCAGCGTGATGGCGGCGAGCGTGCCGAGCACAGTCGCCACCGTCGCCGAGATGACGCCGACGCGCGCCGTCACCCAGGTGGCGTCCATCAGGCCCTGATTGTGGAACAGCGACACGTACCATTTGGTCGAGAAGCCGCCCCAGACGGTGACGAGCTTCGATTCGTTGAAGGAAAAGACGATCAGAAGCACGATCGGCAGATAGAGGAAGGCAAAGCCCAGCACGATCGAAGTGATGTTGAAGCGGCTCCAGGTCGAGTTCATCTGCCCTGCTCCTGTGCCTTTGCCTGCGCCTGCTGAAAGAACATGATCGGGATGGTCAGCACCAGAAGCAGGATGACGGCCACCGCCGAGGAGACCGGCCAATCGCGGTTGGAGAAGAATTCGTTCCAGAGCGTCTTGCCGATCATCAGCGTCTGCGAGCCGCCGAGAAGGTCAGGGATGACGAACTCGCCGACGGCCGGGATGAACACCAGCAGGCAGCCGGCGACGACACCGGGCAGCGACAGCGGGAAGGTGATCTTCCAGAAGGCGCCGATCGGCGGGCAGCCGAGATCCTCCGCGGCCTCGACCAGCGAATAATCCATCTTCTCAAGCGACGAATAGAGCGGCAGCACCATGAACGGCAGGTAGGAATAGACGATGCCGATGAAGATCGCCGTGTAAGTGTTCAAGATCACCAGCGGCTGGCTGATGATGTGCAGCGACATCAGCAACTGATTGAGCAACCCTTCGGGCTTGAGGATGCCGATCCAGGCATAGACGCGGATCAGGAAGGAGGTCCAGAAGGGCAGGATCACCAGCATCAGCAAGGTCGGACGGATCGTCGCCGGCGCCCGCGCCATGCCGTAGGCGATCGGATACCCGACGATCAGGGTAAGTATCGTCGATATCGCCGCGATGATCAGGCTCGTCACGTAGGCGTTGAAATAGAGCGCATCCTGGGTGAGCCAGGTGTAGTTGTCGAAGTTGAGCTCGCGGAAGCCGGCGAAGAATCCCGAGATGCCGTCGCTGAAGTCGAGCACCGGCGTATAGGGTGGCATCGAGATCGCCGTCTGCGACAGCGAGATCTTGAAGACGATGATGAAGGGAATGAGGAAGAAGAACAGCAGCCAGAGATAGGGAATGATGATGACGAGGCGGCTGACGAAGCCCTTCGCCAGCCTCGCCGGCAGTGTTGTGGTTTCCGTCAATGGGGCGGCAGTCGCTGCGATATCGGTCATCTCAGCCTCCTACCTGGTCAACACGACGCCGGCATCGGGCCGAAAGGAGACCCAGGCGCGGTCGTTCCAGGTGAGCGGATCCTCGGTCACACGCGAGGCGTTCAGCGCGCTCGCCCGCACGATCTGCCCGTCATCGAGCTTGATGTGATAGACGGTCATGTCGCCGAGATAGGCGACGTCATAGACCTCGCCTTCCAGCGCATTGACGGCATTAGCGGGCTTTTTCGAGGAGACCTTGATCTTTTCCGGCCGGATCGCGAAGACGATGTCGGAGCCGGCAGCGGCCTTGCCGCCATTGTCGACGACGATCTGGGCGCCGGTCGTGCCGGTGATACGCGTCGCATCTGCCGTGTGCTCGGCAACCTTGCCCTCGAACATGTTCACGTTGCCGACGAAATGCGCCACGAAACGCGAGGTCGGCGCCTCGTAGATCTCGGCGGGCGTCGCGACCTGCATGACTTCGCCCTTGTCCATGATGGCGATGCGGTCGGCCATGGTCATGGCTTCTTCCTGGTCATGTGTGACGACGACGAAGGTGAGGCCGAGCTCCTGCTGCAGGTCCATCAGCTCGAACTGCGTTTCCTCGCGGAGCTTCTTGTCGAGCGCGCCGAGCGGTTCGTCGAGCAGCAGGACCTTGGGCCGCTTGGCGACCGAGCGCGCAAGCGCAACGCGCTGGCGCTGACCGCCCGAGAGCTGATGCGGCTTGCGCTTGGCGAACTGCTCGAGCTTGACCAGCTTCAGCATCTCGGCGACGCGCTTTTCGATATCGGGTCCCGGCATGCCTTCCTGCTTGAGGCCGAAGGCGATATTCTTCTCCACCGTCATATGCGGGAACAGCGCGTAGGACTGGAACATCATGTTGACCGGGCGCTTGTAGGGGGGGATGCCGCGCAGATCCTGCCCGTCAAGCAGGATGCGGCCCGCCGTCGGTTCCTCGAAGCCGGCGAGCATCCTGAGCAGGGTCGACTTGCCGCAGCCGGAAGCGCCGAGCAGAGCGAAGAATTCACGCTCGAAGATGGTCAGCGACAGATTGTTGACGGCGGTGAAGTCACCGAACTTCTTGGTGACCTTGTCGAACTGGATATATGGCTTGGCGTTCGGGTCGTTCCATGGCGCGAAATCCCTGCGGATGCTGCCAAGCGATTTCATGATCCCCCCTCCGTTACTTTTTTGATTCCCCAAAAGAAAGTGACCCCGGCAGTTGGCTGCCGGGGTCGTGTCGCAATGCTTACTGACCGGTGACGATCTTGGTCCAGGTGCGCGTGATGACGCGCTGTGTCTTTGGATCATATGGCTTAACGGTATAGAGCTTCTTGATTGTCTCGGCATCTGGATAGACCGAAGTATCTTCCAGGATCGCCTTGTCGATGAACTGCTGCGAAGCCTTGTTGCCGTTGGCGTAGAGCACGTAGTTCGACGACTTGGCGATGACTTCGGGAGTCATCATGTAGTTGATGAACTCGAGCGCTTCGGCGACATGCGGCGCGTCCGCGGGGATCGCCATCTGGTCGAACCACATCTGCGCGCCTTCCTTCGGTACCGAATAGCCGATCTCGACGCCCTGCTTGGCTTCCTGGGCGCGGTTGCGCGCCTGGAAGACGTCGCCCGACCAGCCGATCGCCAGGCAGATATCGCCATTGGCCAAGGCGTTGATGTATTCGGACGAATGAAACTTGCGGATGTAGGGGCGGACCTTGAGCAACGCTTCCTCAGCCTTGGCAATATCATCCGGCGAGGTGCTGTTGGGATCGAGGCCAAGATATTTCAGCGCCGCCGGAATGATGTCGGCGGGAGAATCCAGCACATAGACGCCGCAATCCTTCAGCTTGGCCAGCTTGTCCGGATTGAAGAAAACATCCCAGCTGTCGATCTTGTCGGTGCCGAGCGCGGCCGTCACCTTCTTGACGTTATAGCCGAGGCCGACCGTGCCCCACATGTAGTTGACCGAATATTCGTTGCCCGGATCGTATTTGCCGGTGCGTTCGGAGATGACGTCCCACATGTTCGAGATGTTCGGCAGCTTCGACTTGTCGAGCTTCTGGAACACGCCCGCCTGGATCTGGCGCGCAAGGAAATTGGCGCTCGGCACGACGACGTCATAGCCGCTGCCGCCGGCCAGCAGCTTCGTCTCCAGGATCTCGTTGGAATCGAAGGTGTCGTAGACGACCTTGATGCCGGTCTTCTTGGTGAAGTCGTCGATGATCGAGCTATCGATATAGTCCGACCAGTTGTAGACGTTGACGACGCGGTCTTCGGCGTGGCCGCCTGCTGTGAAAAGCGTCAGAAATACCGATGTCGCCGAAAGCCATAGAGCTTTACGGATCATGATGTTCTCCTTTGGTGAGTGTTCCCTTGCCGGCCCGTCGCGATAGGAGCGCGGGGCGGCGTTGGTTTCAGATTATTGAGCGTTCCGGGGGGCAACAAGCGCGACCCGTCGGCGCTGCGCCGGACCGCCGGTCGGTAGTCAAAGACCTCCGGCAGCCTGCCCTTGTAAGGTGTCCGGGCAGCGTCAGCGGCGTTCGCCGTGGCGTGGGCAGAGATACGACGATGTGATCCGGCCTTAGTCAGGCCGGCAGAGACACTTGGCAAGATACGCCTGTCTTGTTGTTGCCGTGATCGCAGCCTGCCCGGCCGGCAGCGGGGTTGTCAATGGGGAAGGCTGCCTAAAGCGCGCCGCGCTGAGAGGGATTCAGGCGACGGCTTTAGGTCTTTGTTTTGATGCATGTCGTTCTCCCAAAACCGCTGCGCACGTTTGGGCGACATGCACTAACGTCAATTGGGTGACGGCAGACCGGTGATGCCGGGACGCGCGGGCCGCGCCTGGCGTTTGAACTCCAGGCCGATATGGACGAGCAGCGCCGTGACCACGACGGCGCCGCCGATGATGGTGCGCACCGATGGCACCTCGGAATGGACGAGCCAGACCCAGATCGGCCCGAGGATCGGCTCGAAGGTGCCGAGCAGCGCCGCGATCGCCGCCGGCACCAGCCGCGCGCCCATGGCGAAGAAGGCGAGGCCAACGCCAAGGTTGATGACGCCAAAGGCGAAGAGAAAACCCATGTCGCGCGCGGACACCGCAAATTCCGTGGCCCGGGCGGCGGCAAAGATACCGGCAAGCAGCGCACCGAGACAGGTGGCCGGCACCATGCGCACATGGGAGAAGCGCCGGGTGATCACGGTCGCGAACGAAAACATCACCGCGATCAGCAGCGCCAGGCCGTCGCCGATCGGCGAGACGGCGCCGCCCAGGGATTCAGAGACCATGATGGCGACGCCGGCGATGACCGCGGCGATGGCAATCCAGGTGGCCTGGCTCACGCGCTCGCGAAACAAAAGCCAGGCAAGCAAGGCAGCCAAAAGTGGCACCCCGGCTTGCATCAGGAGGATGTTTGCAACCGTCGTATAGGCGAGCGCGACGATAAAGCTGGTCGAGGCCGTGGCAAAGCAGAAGGCCACGCCGAGACCAGGCATGCCCATATCGCGGAACAGCCTCAACGTGCCCCGCCAGCCGTCGCGCCAGACCATGAAGGCGACGAGGAAGGCCACGGCCCAGGCAGAACGCCAGAACACGACGGTCCAGCTGTCGTCGACATGGATGAAGCGGGCGATGGTGCCGCCGAAACTCCACATCAGCGCCGAAAGGAAGACCAGCAGCATTCCGATCCGCTCCTCGCGCGGCGAGACGGCAGGCAAGGGCGGCGAGGCGGTATCGGTCATGGCAGATGGCTGTCAGCGAGTTGGGTTCGACACGATGCACCAAGGACGACAAGAAACTGAGTCTCAATCGCGTAGCGCAAAGGCGTGAAACCGGCGTGATCCAGCGTCCGGCGACGCTTGGGGCACATCCGCCGCCGTCATCCCTGGAAATCGAAGGCGCTGAGGCCCGTCACCATCTCGTCGAGACCGAGCGGGCGCGTCACCGGTGGCTCGGCGCGGGCAAGGCAGCCGACGCGTTCGCAAAGCCGGCAGGCGGGACCTACCGGCGTGGCGAAACCCTGGCCGGGCTTGCCGGTGGCTCCGGCCGGCAGCGCGGCACCATAGACGATCTCTTCGCGGAAGCCGATATCGCAGCCAAGCAGGAGCGCAGTGCGGCGCGGTCGTTCGGAGAAGGCGCCTTGCGGGCCCTCCAACGTGCGGGCGATGCACAGGAACTCGGCGCCGTCGGGCATCTCCACCGCCTCGACCAGGACCTGGCCGGGCTGCGAGAAGGCCGCATGGATGGGAAGCTTGGGGCAGCCGCCGCCGAAGCGGCTTTGCGGATAGCCCCGGCTGCCGGCCTTGCGGAAGCGGTTACCGGCATTGTCGACTTCCAGCATGAAGAACGGCACGCCCGCCGCGCCCTGTCGCTGCAGCATGGTCAGACGGTTGGCCGCCTGTTCGAAAGAGACGCCGAAGCGGGAACGCAAGACATCGACATCATAGCGCGCGCGAACGGCGGCGGCGTGAAAGGCCTGATAGGGCATCATCAACGCATGCGCGGCATAGCGGCCGAGCTCGAAGCGGGCGAGCCGGCGCGCCTCGTCGGTGCCGAGCTTCAGCCCCTGTATCTCGCCCGCGACGGCCACCGACATGCGCATCAGGCTCGCCTCCATGGCGACCTCACGCAGCTGATCGAAGGGCGACAGACGCTCCGACAGGAACAGGCGCTGCGAATGGCGGTCGTAGCGGCGGCGCCAGTTGGGCATGGTGGCGACCGGCAGCACCTTGACGACGATGCCGTGCTCGCGCCTCAACCAGGCCTTGAGCGCGCCGAACAGATCGTCGCCGGGCTCGAGGACCGATGTGAAAGCCTCCGCCTCCTCCTCCAGCGCAGCAAAGTGGTTCGGCCGGCGCTCGAACACTTCGTGTACTTCGTCGGCGGGCAGGCGCGCGCCCGACAGCGCGGTCGCCCGACCCTCCTTCGCCAGGAGCTCGTTGAGGTCGGACAGACGCTCTGCCTGCTCGCGATAGGCGCGAAAGAGCTTCACCATCGCCGCCGAGGCATTGGGCGCCGTTTCGGCGAGATCGATCAGCTCCTGATCGCCAGGCAGCTCGCCGGCAAGAAGAGGATCGCTGAACGCTTCGCGCAAGGCCGCGATCGAGCCTTTTGTCTCTCCCTGCAATTCATGCGGATCGACCTTGTAGACGGAGGCCAGCTTGAGGATGAGCTGCACCGTAAGCGGCCGCTGGTTGCGCTCGATGAGGTTGAGGTAGGAGGGCGAGATGCCCAGTCCCTCGGCCATTGCCGTCTGGGTCAACCCTCTAGCGTTGCGCAGCCGGCGCAGTCTCGGCCCGGCAAAGATCTTCTGGTCGGCCATCCCTTCCACTCTTGACAAGAATTTACACGCGCGTCGGAGCCGATGTTCACCTTGCAGATTTTACAATCATGACAAATTTACAGAGCCTGCCTGTCAATGGCAACACAGCTTTTCCTCTATTTTTGGCGCTGCATGCCGGTTTCTCTGGTGTATTTCGCGCTGCAATGTAAACGATGTCACACGCAGACGTCGCGGGACATGCCTTTGCGATGCGGCGCTGAAGCAGTTTTCAAACGATCCGGAGTGACCAATGACCGATTTTTACAACCTCGTCCCCTCCGCACAGGAAGGCCGTTTCGACGGCATCGAGCGCCCCTATTCGCCAGAGGATGTGAAGCGGCTGCGCGGCTCCGTGCAAATCCGCCAGACACTGGCCGAGATGGGCGCGAACAGGCTGTGGAGGCTGATCCACGAGGAGGATTTCGTCAATGCGCTGGGCGCGATGTCCGGCAACCAGGCCATGCAGCAGGTTCGCGCCGGGCTGAAGGCGATCTATCTCTCGGGCTGGCAGGTGGCCGCGGACGCCAACACCGCTTCGGCCATGTATCCGGACCAGTCGCTTTATCCGGCCAATGCGGCACCGGAACTCGTCAAGCGCATCAACCGCACCCTGCAGCGCGCGGACCAGATCGAGACATCCGAAGGCAACGGGCTTTCGGTCGAGACGTGGTTCGCTCCGATCGTCGCCGACGCCGAAGCCGGCTTCGGCGGCCCGCTCAACGCCTTTGAGATCATGAAGGCCTTCATCGAGGCAGGTGCCGCCGGCGTCCACTATGAGGACCAGCTGGCGTCGGAAAAGAAGTGCGGCCATCTCGGCGGCAAGGTGCTGATCCCGACCGCGGCGCATATTCGCAACCTAAACGCGGCGCGCCTGGCGGCCGACGTGATGGGAACGCCGACACTGGTCGTGGCACGCACGGACGCGGAAGCGGCGAAGCTCTTGACCTCGGATATCGACGAGCGCGACCGGCCTTTCGTCGACTACGACGCCGGCCGCACCGTCGAGGGCTTCTACAATGTGAGGAACGGCATCGAGCCTTGCATCGCGCGCGCCGTGGCCTACGCGCCCCACGCCGACCTGATCTGGTGCGAAACCTCGAAGCCGGATTTGGCGCAGGCCAGGAAGTTCGCGGAAGGCGTGCACAAGCATCATCCGGGCAAGCTGCTCGCCTACAATTGCTCGCCGTCGTTCAACTGGAAGAAGAACCTCGACGACGCAACCATCGCGAAGTTCCAGAGGGAGCTTGGCGCGATGGGCTACAAGTTCCAGTTCATCACGCTGGCTGGCTTCCACCAGCTGAACTTCGGCATGTTCGAGTTGGCGCGCGGCTACAAGGACCGCCAGATGGCGGCCTATTCGGAACTGCAGCAGGCCGAGTTCGCGGCGGAAGCCAACGGCTACACCGCGACCAAGCACCAGCGCGAGGTCGGCACCGGCTATTTTGACGCCGTCTCGATGGCGATCACCGGCGGCCAGTCTTCGACCACCGCCATGCATGAATCGACCGAGCACGCCCAGTTCAGGCCGGCGGCCGAGTAACGGACAACCAGAGGAACGCCCGCAGGGCATCTACATCGAGGAGAAGACCAATGGCATCGATAAGCCGCGTCAAGGAAAGGGCGGAAGAGCAATCGAGCGCGATGAGCGTCGACCAGCAGGCGACGATCCGCATGCTCGCCAACGATCTGCACAGGCTCAACCAGTCGGTCATGAAGGCCGTCGAGGCCGGCGTCTCGGTGGAGCTGGTGCGCTCGGCCAGGCACCATGGCGGCGACGGCAACTGGGGTGACCTGCTGATCCCCGTGATCGTCACCCATCAGAGTCATACCTGACGTTACGTCAACAAGTCTCGGCGAATGTCTCCCGCGCGTTATACGTTCGGGAGACTATTGCGTTTTTTCAACTTGCCTGCGCCGCCAAGATATACCACTTGCTGCGAATACCAGAATTCCTTGCTATATTTTCGACATCGGCCGTTTCAGCTTGACACAGGCGATGATCTCAACCAATTGTGCATCAGGTTTCAACCCTGCATTGAACCGGAGTGCCCGCCCGCCGATGTGCCCCGCCGATCGCAACGATTCCAAAAGACACCTGACACCGGCAGCCCGCGCCGGCGCGATGGCGGCGGACTTCTCCAAGGTACTCGTCGTCGGAAAATCGTCAATCAACCGGGTCGTGGTGTCGAAAATCGTCGAGAAATCGGGACTGAAGCCGATCTCGGAACCGCCCGAGGCTGCCGAGAAGACGCTGGCAGGACATTTGCCCGGCGCGGTCATCCTCGACGGCGGCCCCGACAACAGGGATTGCGACCGGCTGATGTCGGCCATCGACGCGTTGCGGCGCGTCTCCGGCAAGCCGCTGCCCGCGGTTATCCTGCTCTCAACCAGGAATGGCACACCTGAGAGCCTTGGCCTGTCGAGCCTGGTCGATGCGGTGGTAGCCAAGCCAATCACGCCCGAGAGGCTGCAACCGGTGGTCGATCGCCTGACAGGGCGCGGCTAGGTAGCGCGTTCAACCGGCCTTTGCGATAGCCTCGACAAGACTTGGCAACTCGCCGAGATCGGCAATCTGGCGGAAACGCGGAGCCTCGACAGGCGCCTCGGCATGTTCGACCGCCCAGGTCAGTTCGTGCGGCACATGAATGCCCCAACCGCCGGCCTCGATGGCGGGAACCACGTCCGACTTGAGGGAATTGCCAACCATCATGCTGCTCTGCGGACCACGGCCATGGCGGCTGAAGATGCGGGCATAGGTGGCGGCGCTCTTGTCGCTGACGATCTCGACGGCGTCGAAGAGATCACCCATTCCCGACTGCGCAAGCTTGCGCTCCTGATCGAAGAGGTCGCCTTTGGTGATCAGGACCAGATGGTAGGAGCCCGCCAGCTTCTCGACCGTCTCGCGCGCATGCGGCAGGGGCTCGATCGGGTGGTTGAGCATCTCGCGGCCGGCAGCCAGGATCTCGCCGATGATCGAACCAGGCACCTCACCGCCGGTGATCTCGACCGCAGTCTCGATCATCGACAGGGTGAAGCCCTTGATGCCGAAGCCGTAAAGGGCGAGGTTGCGCCTTTCCGCCTCGAGCAGTCTTGCCGCGATATGCTCATGGTCGCCGTGCTCCGCCAGCATTGCGGCAAAGCGCTTCTCGGTCATGCGGAAGAACTGCTCGTTCTGCCACAGGGTGTCATCGGCATCGAATCCGATTGTGGTCAAATGAGAGTTGGGACCGTTCTTCATGACGGCCGGTGTACCTGCTGTTGCGGCGCGCCGCTAGCCTGAAGAGGGATGCCAGCTTGTCCCGCCTCCCCTTCCCTTCCCCCGCGGCGCACGGCTATAGTCCGAAATCCGCAACACAATCTGGTGAATGATGCCGCCTGAGAAAAAGGAAGTCCGTCCGTCAAGCCGGGGGGGACGCGCCCGCACGCCTGCCTTCTTGAAAAACGAACGCGGTGTAAAGAACTGGAAGGAGGCCAGCGCCTGGCTCGAATGGCGCGGCATCGAGGATATTGAATGCATCACGCCGGACCAGGCCGGCGTCGCGCGCGGCAAGATGATGCCGTCGAAGAAATTCACCTCCAACACCTCGCTGGCGCTGCCGTCGGCCGTGTTCATGACGACGATCTCGGGCGGCTATCCGGAGGACGGCAACGGCTTCCATTATCCCGAGGATGACGGCGACCTGAAGCTGCTTCCCGATCTTTCGACGCTGACCGTCGTGCCGTGGGAAGAAGACCCGACGGCGGCGGTGATCTGCGACCTCGTACACCAGGACGGCCGATCTGTGGAGTTCACGCCGCGCAACGTGCTGAAGCGGGTGCTTGCCGCCTATGACGAGCGCGGGCTGAAGCCGGTGGTGGCGCCTGAGATCGAATTCTACCTGGTGCGCAAGAACCCGGATCCGGACTATCCGCTGACGCCGCCCGTCGGACGCTCGGGGCGGCCGATCGGCGGCGGGGGGGGGGGGGGGGGGGGGGGGGGGGAAGTGGGGGGGGGGGGGGGGGGGGGGGGGGGGTGGTGGTGGGGGGGGGGGGGGCGCCCCGGGGGGCGGGGGGGGGGGGGGGGG
>NZ_JARTVT010000013.1:30286-57672 GCF_029625685.1 Mesorhizobium sp. WSM4976 | reverse complement strand
TTGACGCGCGGGGGCTGACGCGGGTGGGGGCGCCTCAGATCTAATTCTCCCTGGTGCCAAACACCCCGCACCCGCACAACCCGCTCCCGCCGCCCGGCGCACGCTGGGGGCGGCCTAGGGGGGGCGGCGCCGGCTATTCGATCGCCGGCGTCAACGAGTTCGACGAGTTGATCGACGACATCTACCATTTCTCGGAACGGCAGGGCCTGGAGATCGACACGCTGATCCACGAGGAAGGCGCCGGCCAGCTCGAGATCAATTTGCGCCACGGCAATCCGATCGAGCTCGCTGATCAGGTGTTCATGTTCAAGCGCACCATCCGCGAGGCGGCCCTGAAGCACGAGATCTACGCCACCTTCATGGCAAAGCCGATCCAGGGGCAGCCGGGATCGGCCATGCATATCCATCAGTCTGTGGTCGACAAGAAGACCGGCAAGAACATCTTCTCGGCCGAGGACGGCTCTGAGACAGACGCTTTCTTCCATTTCATCGGCGGAATGCAGAAGCATGTGCCGAACGCGCTGGTGATGTTCGCGCCTTACGTCAATTCCTACCGCCGGCTGACGCAACAGGCCTCGGCTCCGGTCAACAACAAATGGGGCTATGACAACCGCACCACCGCCTTCCGCGTGCCGCGCTCGGATCCGGCGGCGCGCCGCGTCGAAAACCGGATCCCGTCTTCCGACGCCAACCCCTACCTCGCGCTGGCCGCGTCGCTTGCCTGCGGGCTGATCGGCATGACCAGGAAGGTCAACGCGGAGCCTCCGGTGCTGACCACGGCCAACGCCGACGAGATTGACCTGCCGCGCAGCCTGCTGGAAGCGGTCGACCTGTTCGAGGGTGATAAGGAACTCGCAGCCATCCTCGGCACGTCCTTCGCCGCTACTTACGCGGCGATCAAACGGGCCGAATTCGAGACCTTCATGGAGGTCATCAGCCCCTGGGAGCGGGAATATCTGCTGCTGAATGTGTGAGGAAAGGCAGTAGGGGAGTAGCTCCTACTGCCCTACTGCCCTACTGCCCTACTGCCCTACTGCCCTACTGCCCTACTGCCCTACTCCCTACTCCCCTACTCCCCTGCTGCGAGCATCATGCCCTACCAATCCCCCATCTCCCCTGGACGGTCCTGGTACGAGGATACGGTCGGACCCCGCCCTGAGTACTCGCCTCTCGATGGTGATCGGACCTGCGACGTCGTCATCGTCGGCGGCGGCTTTACTGGCCTCTCAGCGGCGGCGCATCTGGCCAAGGCGGGTGCGAATGTCGTGCTGATCGAGGCCTACCGCTTCGGCGACGGCGCATCGGGACGCAATGGCGGCCAGCTCGGCACCGGGCAGCGCGCCTGGGCGGAGGAGTTGGAGGTCGAATATGGCCTTTCCCGCGCCAGGGCGCTGTTCGACATGGCCGAGGAAGCTAAGGCGCATCTGCTGGACTTCGCGGCCACCAACGCGATCGACATCGACTATATGCCGGGCCAGCTTTCCGTGGCGCACAAGCAGCGTTACGTCGACGACTACAAACGCCACGCCGAGATCATGGCGACCCGCTTCGGCTATCCGCATGTGAGCTTCATGGACCAGGCGGAGACAGCGGAACGATTGGGCTCCACCCGCTACTTCGGCGGCACCCGCGACATCGGCACCGGTCACATCCATCCGCTGAAGCTCGTGATCGGCACGGCAAAAGTGGCGGCAGCGGCCGGCGCACATCTCTTCGAGCACACGCCGTCCACCGGCATCATTTCCAATGGCGGCAAGGTGAAGGTCACGACGCGCAAGGGCACGATCACAGCCGACAAATGCCTGATCGGGGTCAATGCCTATGGCGGCAATCTCGAGCCGGTGAGCGCGGCGCATATCATGCCGATAGGCTCTTTCATCGGCGCGACCGTTCCGCTCGGCGCTGCCTCCAAAGTGCTACCTGGCGGCGAGTCGGTCGATGATTCCCGCTTCGTGGTGCGCTATTTCCGCAAGTCGAAAGACGGCCGGCTGTTGTTCGGCGGCCGTGAGGTCTATGCCGTCAACGATCCGAAAGACATCCATATCCACATCCGCAGGCAGATCGCCGAACTCTACCCTGACCTCAAGGATGTCGAGATCACGCATGGCTGGGGTGGTTATGTTGGCATCACCATGCCGAGAAAGCCGTTCGTGCGCGAGGTGATGCCGAATGTGATTTCGATCGGCGGCTATTCCGGCCACGGCGTCATGCTGTCGACCTTCTTCGGCAAGCTCTATGCCGAGACCATTGCCGGCAATCGCGACCGCCTGAAACCGATCGAGGACCTGAATATCCCCGCCTTCCCCGGCGGCCGTCGCCTTCGCGCGCCGCTCTTGTTTCTCGCGCTCAGCTGGTTCGCGCTGCGCGACAGGATTTGAAGCTGGCGCCCGGTCGAGCTCCGATTCGACGATGGCGGCTGGCACGCAGCAGGTTGTGGAAGCCTTAACAAGCGCGCAAAATTTCGCAATTTGGCTCACTCATGCCATAATCAACAGTAAAAGATGCGATTATGGGCGAAAATCCGGGGATTTCGCGGGCCTTGTCCCGCACTGATTTCGGGACCGATGCCGATCGACGCCAACCCTCGCGGCAATGATCGAAAGAACGTCGGCCCACTTGTTGGAGGTGGTTTGAGTGAACGGGCCCTTCAGTTTCGGCACGCCGGAACGGCAGCGCTTTACAATGCAGTTCGGCTATAGCGTACGGCCGTCCTTCTGGCAGAGGGTACAGTCGAACGCGCATCTGGTCATTGCAGCCGTTGGCACGGCCGCGCTGCTCGGCGTGGCCGCGGTGGCGCTCTGGTTGTGCATTCCGGGCAGCGGCCGGCAGGTTGCCGCGGCCAGCGCCGAACAGGCGGTTCCGACAATCCCGGTGAAGACCACGAAGATCGCTCCGGTGGCGGCGGCGGTGACCGTGGCCTCGGCACCACAGGCCGCGCGCAAGGCGGATGCGGTCACGCCCACGACGGCCGCTCGCGAGGCCAGCATCCCGGCCTTGGCATCGAACAGCCCCCGCTGGACGGCTTCCAATGCTCAGACCCTGCCTGCCCCGACCGAGGATAAGCCGGCCCCATCCAAGCAGGCCTCCGACACAATCCCGGCGCAATCAACCGACACGGCCTTCGCCGAACCGGCCGCGGAGAACGACGCCTCGGACGCACTGTCGCAGGTTGCCGAACCCGCACCGGCGGGCGAGACGGCCGCGAAGACGCCGGACGACAAGATGGACGGCGCCCAGACCGCCGCCATTCCCGAGGCAAAGCCACAGGCCGATCCGGCAGCGACGGACGACGCGGCGCAGCCCAAACCGAAACCTCAAAAGGTCGGCGCGGCCGCCGACGGACGCATCTTGAGAGCCGTCACCATGCGTTCCGGACCGAAGAAGGGCGCAGCCGCGATCGTCACCGTACCCGCCAAGGCGTCGGTGCAGGTGATGAACTGCAAGCAGTGGTGCGAGATCGTCTATAACGGTAAGCACGGCTGGGTCTACAAGAGTTACGTCAAGACGGGCGCGTGAGATTCAATCCGCCAAGCAGCCATCCAAAGCGACGTCTTCTACGCTCAACCCTGCGACTTGCGAGGAAGGACTCGTGTTCCTCGAACGGCACCTCGTACAAGCCGCACGTGTAACACCCTTCGTTCTTACCACATGCCGGGATCCAGCATTTGACGTCGTGGGTCCATGCCAGCGCAATCCTCTCCAAATGAAGATTGGCGGAGCTCTTGAGCAGGATCAGTTCGCCGGGGACCGCCGTCTGCTTGATGTGGTCCGAGACCTCCTTCGGAGTACGAAGCTCCAGGAAACGCCCGCTGTCGCGGTCCGCCTGGCTCGCGCGTGAGCGATGGGCATTGTCGCCAGTGTAGATAACCTCGTCGGCGATACCGCGCGCGACGCCATAGGCAGTGCGATATTTCCGCGACGAGCCGGCGTAGTCGGAAATCTGGCCGAGAACGATCCGCTTACGAACAGCCCGGGCTTTGGCCACCATCTCGAACGCGATATTCAGCGAATGCCATGGCGCTTTGGCGGCATCGATGATGAATTGCGGGCCGCCATCGATCGCCTCCACCTTGCAGCGGTTGGCCAGAGGTTCGAAGGATGCCGTCCTGGCCACGACTTCCTCCGGCGGAACACCAAGTTCCAGTGCCGTAACAATGGCGGCAGCCGCCGGCAGCCAGAAGTGCTCGCCGGGAAAAGGTGTTTGCACGTCGATGGCACCACCACTCCAGCGCAGGGAAAATCCAAGCAGGTTCGGATAGGCGGCATGAACATCCGTTACACGATAGTCTGCGGTCTCCGACTGGCCGAAGGTAGCGACACGGCCCCTCACGTCCGAAGCCATGCCGAGCACATGCGGGTCGTCGGCATTCAAGATCGCGAGCCCACCCAGCGGCAACACCTCGACCAGCGACTTTTTTTCCTGGGCGACGGCTTCCAGCCTCCGGAATTGAGCAAAGTGCTCCAGTCTGACCATCGTTACGACCGCTACATCCGGCTTTAACATCTCCGCCATCGGTCGGATTGAGCCGGGCTGAAACGCGCCGGCTTCGAACACGACGTAGTCGACCTTGCCCGCCCGTCTCATACGTTTGTAAAGCGTGCGGATGAGTGCCTTGAGCGTGTTGGCCAGAACTTGCGTATGGACCGTGCCGTGACCGGCCAGGATATGCCCAAGCAGGCTGGTTGCCGTCGATTTGCCGGAACTGCCGGTTATGCCGATGAAGACAGCCCTGCTTCGAGCACGAGCACGCCCTGCCCGATAGCGGCGCATGCGCCAGCTCAGATCGTCGCGAATTTCCCGCAGCCTGATCTTGACCACGCCCAGTTCCCCTACCCCGATCCGTTATCCTTGCGACGGACCGTGAAGTCAAACTGCTCAAATACAGCGCCCGCCGTCGACCTCCAGCGCCACGCCGGTGATGAAGGCCGCTTCATCCGAGGCGAGCCACAGCGCCGCGTTGGCGATGTCGAGGGGTGTCGAGAGCCGGCCGAGCGGGATCGAGGCGCGGAACTTTTCGCGGATTTCCGGCGTGTCGGCGCCCATGAATTTCTCCAGCATGGCGGTTTCGCCTGCTACCGGGCAAAGGCAGTTGACGCGAATGTTCTTCGGCGCCAGTTCGATGGCCATCGACTTGGTGGCGGTGATCGCCCACCCCTTGGAGGCGTTGTACCAGGTGAGGCCCGGCCTTGGGCGAAGCCCTGCCGTCGAGGCCGTGGTCAGGATGACGCCACCGCCCTGCCGGTCCATGATCGGCACGACGGCGAGCGCAGCATGGTAGATCGCCTTCATGTTGACCGCGGTGATCAGGTCGAAGGTTTCCTCATCGACGCCCAGCATATCGCCGTTGCGGTGGGTGAAGCCTGCATTATTGACCATGATGTCGATGCGACCGAAGGCGCTCTTGGCGGCGTAGATCATCTCGTCGAATTCGGAGCGCAGGGACACGTCGGTCTGGGTCCAGATCGCGTTTTTGCCTATCTCATCGGCCACTCGCTCGGCGCCCTTGGCGTTGAGGTCGGCGACGACCACGCGCGCGCCCTCCTCGGCAAAGCGCCTGGCCATGCCCTCGCCGAAGCCCGACGCAGCACCCGTGATGATGGCGACCTTGTTTTCCAGACGCATGGCTTTTCCGCTCATTGGATTTCCGCAGCCATCTCCTTTAGCTTTCGTCACATTCACGTTCTATGGTGCATGCGCGAACGCTGCCGGAAGCCATGGCTTGCCTACAAACCTGCCGGCCGCGCGAGTGTCGGGAAACATATGGACCGATGCAAGTGCAAGCGATTGGTCCTGCCTGTGACACCATGGCACTGGAAAATTTAAATCGATTAGAATATACCAACCACGCTGCCGGTATCAGGCATCAAATCGGACTGACCATGACCAGCCAGATCATTCCTGTCGATCCTTTCGACTTCATCATCTTCGGCGGCACCGGCGACTTGTCGGAACGCAAGCTCCTGCCGTCGCTCTACCATCGCCAGCGCGATCATCAATTCTCCGAGCCGACCCGCATCATCGGAACATCGCGCGCGAAGATGAGCGACGCCGAATTCCGGACCTTCGCCAGGAAGGCGATATCCGAGCACGTGAAACCGGCCGATGTCGATGCCAAGGAGCTTGAGACTTTCTTGGCGCGGCTTTCCTACGTGTCGGCTGACGCGACCACAGGCGCCGGCTTCGAGGAGCTCAAGAAGGCGATCGGCAACAGCGACCGCATCCGCGCCTTCTACCTCGCGGTGGCGCCGGCGCTGTTCGGCGACATCTCGCACAAGCTCAAGGAGCACAAGCTAATCACGCCGAATTCGCGCATCGTGCTGGAAAAGCCGATCGGCCGCGACCTCACTTCGGCGCGCGCCCTCAACGACGCGGTCGGTGACGATTTCGACGAAGGCCAGATCTTCCGCATCGACCATTATCTCGGCAAGGAAACGGTGCAGAACCTGATGGCGCTGCGCTTTGCCAATGCGCTCTATGAGCCGCTCTGGAATTCGGCGCATATCGACCATGTTCAGATCACGGTCGCCGAGACGGTCGGGCTTGAGGACCGCGTCACCTATTACGACAAGGCCGGCGCGCTGCGCGACATGGTGCAGAACCATATTCTGCAGCTGCTTTGCCTCGTCGCCATGGAAACGCCGTCGTCCATGGACGCTGACGCGGTGCGCGACGAGAAGCTGAAGGTGCTGCGGGCCTTGAAGCGCATCAACGGCAACGAGGCGCCCAAGCATACGGTGCGCGGCCAGTATCGCGCCGGCGCCTCGGCGGGCGGTCCCGTCAAGGGCTATGTCGAGGAACTCGGCAAGGACAGCAACACCGAGACATTCGTCGCCATCAAGGCCGAGATCGGCAATTGGCGCTGGGCCGGCGTTCCTTTCTATCTGAGGACCGGCAAGCGGCTTGCCGCCCGCGTCTCGGAAATCGTCATCGAGTTCAAGCCGATCCCCTATTCGATCTTCGGCGACAGCGCCGGGCCCATCTTCGCCAACCAGTTGGTGATCCGGCTGCAGCCGAACGAGGGCGTCAAACAATACATCATGATCAAGGATCCCGGCCCGGGCGGCATGCGCCTGCGCCAGATTTCGCTCGATATGAGCTTCGCTCAGTCCTTCGACGCACGCGCGCCGGACGCCTATGAGCGGCTGATCATGGATGTGGTGCGCGGCAACCAGACGCTGTTCATGCGCCGCGACGAAGTCGAGGCGGCCTGGAAATGGATCGACCCGATCCAGAACGCCTGGGAGAGCGCCAGGCAGGAAGCCCAGGGCTATACCGCCGGAACCTGGGGGCCATCGGCCTCCATCGCGCTTATCGAACGTGACGGACGGACATGGCACGAGAGCAATTGAGCGAGGTCAGCTACGGCTGGAACGGCTTTGCCGATCGCCAGGACCTCGCGACGGCGCTTGCCGGTGAGATCGCAGACCGGTTGACCGGGGCCGTTGCGGAACATGGCACCGCTCTGCTTGCTGTGTCCGGCGGGACCACGCCGGCCAAGCTGTTCGCCGCGCTGTCGACCACGCCGATCGCTTGGGACAGGATCACAGTGACGCTGGTCGACGAGCGCTTCGTGCCGCCCTCCTCGCCGCGATCGAATGCCGGACTGGTGGCGGCGAACCTGCTACAGAACAAGGCCGCGGCGGCGCGCTTCGTGCCCCTCTACCATGAGGCGGCAAGCATCGAGGACGCCGCGGTGGCGGACAGCGAAGCGCTGCGGTCGCTGCCCTGGCCGCTCGACGTGGTTATCCTAGGCATGGGCGGCGACGGCCATACCGCCTCGTTTTTTCCCGATGCCGGCAACCTCGAGGAGCTGCTCGACCCGGCGTCCCAGCGGATCGTGCTGCCGGTGCATGCGGCGAGCGGCGGCGAGCCGCGGCTGACGCTGTCGATGGCGCGCATCGTCGCCGCCGGCTTCGTCGCGCTGCATATCGAAGGCGACGACAAGCGCATAGCGTTCAACGGCGCGACGGGCCCAGGCGCGAAAAAGCCGATCCGAAGCGTGCTCGAAGCGGCGCCGAGACGGATAGAGGTGTTCTGGGCACCCTGATTTCATATGAGGACAGCCCGGTGGCAGGGGAGGACGCTTACCGGGCTCGAAAGGACGGACCATGACAGCCAGACGCGATATCGAAGCCATCACGGAACGCATCCGCCACCGTTCGAAAGCCGCGCGAGAAGCCTATCTCGGCCGCATCGCGGAGGGTTCCAGCCGGACCGCCAACCGGGCGGTGCTGGGCTGCGGCAACCTCGCCCACGGTTTTGCCGTGTGCAGCCCGTCGGAAAAGATCGCGCTCGGCGGCGACAGCGTGCCGAATCTCGGCATCATCACCTCCTATAACGACATGCTGTCGGCGCATCAGCCCTTCGAGACGTTCCCGGCGCTGATCAAGGAAGCCGCGCGCGAGGCTGGCGGCATCGCCCAGGTCGCCGGCGGCGTGCCGGCCATGTGCGACGGCGTCACCCAAGGCCAGCCCGGGATGGAGCTGTCGCTGTTTTCGCGCGACGTTATCGCGATGGCGGCGGCGATCGGCCTGTCGCACAATATGTTCGACGCCGCCGTCTTCCTTGGCGTCTGCGACAAGATCGTCCCCGGGCTGGTGATCGCGGCACTCACCTTCGGGCACCTGCCGGCCGTCTTCATCCCCGCCGGACCGATGACGACTGGGCTCGCGAACGACGAGAAAGCCAAGGTCCGCCAGCTCTATGCCGAAGGCAAGGTCGGCCGCGCCGAACTGCTGGAGGCGGAGTCCAAATCCTATCACGGGCCAGGCACCTGCACCTTCTACGGCACCGCCAATTCCAACCAGATGCTGATGGAGATCATGGGGCTGCACACGCCCGGCGCCTCCTTCGTCAACCCAGGCACGCCGCTGCGCGACGCGCTGACCCGGGAAGCGGCCAAGCGGGCGCTGGCGATCACCGCGCTCGGCAATGCCTACACGCCGGTCGGGCGCATGATCGACGAGCGTTCGATCGTCAACGGTGTGGTCGGCCTGCACGCCACGGGCGGCTCCACCAACCATACGATCCATCTGATCGCGATGGCCGCAGCCGCCGGCATCGCTCTGACCTGGCAGGACATTTCCGACCTGTCCGAGGCCGTGCCGCTGCTCGCCCGCGTCTATCCGAACGGACTTGCCGACGTGAATCATTTCCATGCCGCCGGCGGGCTGGGCTTCCTGATCCGCGAGTTGCTCGATGAAGGCCTGCTGCATGAAGATGTGCAGACGGTGTGGGGCGAAGGCCTGCGGCCCTACGCGGTCGAGGCGAGGCTTGGCGAGGATGGCAGCGTGGTGCGCGAGGCAGCGCCTCTCAACAGCGGCGACGAGAAAGTGCTGGCGTCGGTGAAGAAAGCCTTCCAACCGACCGGCGGCCTCAAAGTGCTTGGCGGCAATCTCGGCCACGCCGTGATCAAGACCTCGGCGGTGAAGCCAGAGCGGCGCATCATCGAGGCCCCGGCAAAAGTGTTCGACAGTCAGCAAGGCCTGAACGACGCCTTCAAGGCCGGCCAGCTTACCGGCGACTTTGTCGCCGTGATCCGCTTCCAGGGCCCGAAGGCCAACGGCATGCCGGAGCTGCACAAGCTCACCACTGTGCTCGGCATCCTGCAGGATCGCGGCCAGCGCGTCGCGCTGGTGACCGACGGGCGCATGTCGGGCGCTTCCGGCAAGGTGCCGGCGGCGATCCACGTGACGCCGGAAGCGGTCGAGGACGGACCGATCGCGAGAATCCATGACGGCGACGTCATCCGTCTCGACGCGGATGCCGGCACACTCGAAGTGCTGGTGCCGGGAACGGAATTCGCGCTGCGCCGCACCGCGGACGCCGATCTCATCGGCAACGAGTTCGGCTTCGGCCGCGAGCTGTTCGCGGGCTTCCGGCAACTGGTCGGTCGCGCCGATCATGGGGCGGCGGCGTTCGGAAACGCCTGATGTTGGGGACTCAAAAGCAAAAGGGCGACTTTGAGCCGCCCCTTCTGTTTGTTCCGGCCGAAAAGACTACTGAACGGTGATCTCGCTCCGCTCGCCGGACTTGATCGTCACCGGCATTTCCTTGTCCTGGCCCTGGTCGGGGGCGTGCCGCACGACCACATAGTCGCCGGCGGGAATCGTCTGCTGCCAGCTGTCGCCATAGCTCAAGCCCAGCGACTTGCGCTTGCCCTCTATGTCCTTCTTCGACGAGAACACCTCGATCGAGTAAGCGCCGGGCGCCGACATCGCCAGCACGCCGGCGCCGAGCGTGACCTTGACGTCCTGGTTGTCGCCGGCCTTGATGCTGAAGGGCTGCTCGGCAACGGCAAGATCGAGGGTGGTGAGCGCGACGTAGTCGTCCGGCGGCAGCCAGAACTTGCTGTCCGGACCGTAGGAGTGCTCGACGCTCTCGCGGGAACCGTCGATCTTCTTCTTTGCCTTTACGATCTCGAAGCCGATGCCGGAATTGTCGGCCTTGTCACCGCCGGCGGTGTAGTAGGCGTTGAGCACGGCATGGCCGACGCCGACGACGACATCTCTCTCGACGGTCTGTCCAGCGGCAAGCTGCATGGTCTCGGTCACTGTGCCAGCGCCGATCTGCACCGTCACCTTTTGCTCGCCGGCAGGCACCGTGGCCTTGGCGTCGCCATAGTGGGTGGTGCTGCCGCCCGGATAGGCGAAGTCGACACGCGCCTCGCCGCTGATCTCCGATCCCTGGCTTGCATGCGGATGGATGAAGAGCGTACCGCCGTTGAGCGTGAACAGCGGCTTGTAAACCTGACCGGCCTCGATCTTGATCTTCTGCTCGCTTCTTGCCTCGTCGTCGCGGCCGACGACGACATAGTCGCCCGGTTCGAGGTTGGTTTTCAGCGCGCCATACTCGGTCATGACCTGATCGCCGCGCGAGCCGTCCGAGTTGGCCTTGTAGATTTCCCACGCATTGCTGTTGTCGGAGATCTCGGGACCTCCCTCGGCCATGACCACGCTCGGCATGAAGTTGAATTCAGGCTTGGCGGGCTCGGGCGCCGGCGCGGGTGCCGGAGCGGGCTGAGGCGCTGGCGCTGGAGCCGCCACGGTCTCCACCAGGGCGCCCTGCAGCGCCTTCTCGTCGGAAGCCTGGATGTATTTGCCGCCGGTATTTTCGGCGAGGCAGGCAATCTGCTTGCCTTCGTCGGCGGTCAGGCCGAAGCCGACGACATCGGCGGTGAAATCGACGCCGCTTTCCTTGAGCTCCTTGCCAAGCGCGCAGGGGTCGCCGCCGCAAGTCTCCAGGCCGTCGGTGATCAGCACCACCGTTGCCTTGTCCTCGGTGTATTTGAGCGCCTCGGCGGCCTGCTTGACGGCGGCCGTCAGCGGTGTCTTGCCCAGGAATTTCATGCTGTCGGCCGCCGCCGAAATGGCGCTGGCGGATCCGGCCTGCGGCGGCACGATCAGCTCGATGTCGTCGCAGCTGCCCTTGGTGCGATGGCCATAGGCCATGAGACCGATCTCGTGGTCGGCTGGAACCGACTGCAGCACCGTGCGCAGCGATTCGCGCGCGATCTCCAGCTTCGGCTTGCCGTCGATCTGCGCCCACATCGAGCCCGAAGCGTCCAGAATGATGATGACCTTGTTGGCGGCAAAGCCGAAACTGGTCATCGACAAAAGGAGGAACGCCGCAGCGGCGCTCCGTATCAGTCCCGTCATGGATGTCTCCTGATTATTCCCTCGTCCGCGCCCGGAAAGCTATTTTAGGTGGCCTGCGGAGACAAGCTGCAAAGCTGATGCATGTCGCGCAAAACGTGTGCGCCGGTTTGCGTGCGGCGCGACGCGTTCTGACTCAGGAGCCCGGCGTCTTCCCGCGGCAATCAGTAGGTGGTGCGCCGCTCTTCCGACGGCGGACGGCCGAACTGGAGCCGGTAGCTCTGCGCGAAATAGGAATGCGAGGTGAAGCCGGTGGCGATCGCCACGTCGAGGATCGGCATGTTGGTCTGGCGCAGCAATTCGCGCGCGCGTTCGAGCCTCAGCCGCATGTAATAGCGGCCTGGTGTCACGCTGAGGTGGCGCAAGAACAGGCGCTCGACCTGGCGCACCGACAGGCCCGCCGACTTGGCGAGCTGCACGGCGGACAACGGCTCGTCGAGATGGTCAGCCATCAGTTCGACGATGCGCCTGAGCTTCTCCGACTTGCCAGTGAGGTCGCGCTCCGGTCCGACCCGCTGGCGGTCCCCTGCCGAGCGGATGCGCTCATGCTGGAACTGGTTCGCGACGCCGTTGGCGAGGTTGGAGCCGAAATCGCCGCGCACGATCTCCAGCATCAGGTCGATCGAAGTGGTTCCGCCGGCGCAGGTGTAACGCTTGCGGTCGATCTCGAAGACGTTGCCGGTACAGTTGATGTCGGGGAAACGCTCCATGAAGCCGGCGCGGTTCTCCCAATGGATGGTGCAGCGATAGCCGTCCAACTGTCCGGCCTCGGCAAGAAGATAGGAGCCGACTGACAACGCGCCCAGCGCGTTGCCGCGCCGGCCCCAGCTGCGCAACGCCGCCAGCACCTTGCTCTTGCCGGGGAATTCCGTGGTGAGGCCGACCGAGACGAACAGGATGTCGACCGGCGGCATGTCGGCGACCGAATAGTCGATCTTGAGCGGAAGACCATTCGAGGCCATGACCGCGTCGCCATCGGCCGAAATGGTCGTCCAGCCGTAGAAGTCGCGGCCAAGCAGGCGGTTCGCCGAGCGGAAGCAGTCGATGGCCGCGGCCAGCGAGAACATCGAGAATTTGTCGACGAGCAGGAAGCCGAACTGACGGCCGCCCTGAACGGGATCGTTCGTGATCGGCCGTTCGATAGGAGCAGTAAGGTTCGGCAAGGATCTGCTTTCGATCAGAAGGACGGCCGCTTCAGCCTGGCGGCAAGGTAGGCGGAAGCTACAGTGTTGGCCATCAACATGGCAATGGTCATCGGCCCGACGCCGCCAGGCACCGGCGTGATGGCACCGGCCACCTTGACCGCCTCGGAATAGGCGACGTCGCCGACCAGGCGGCTCTTGCCCTCGCCCTTCTTGGGCGCCGGGATGCGGTTGATGCCGACGTCGATGACAGTCGCACCCGGCTTGACCCAATCGCCCTTGACCATCTCCGGACGGCCGACGGCCGCGACCAGGATATCGGCGGTGCGGGCCAGCGCCGGCAGGTCCTTGGTGCGGCTGTGGGCGATGGTGACGGTGCAGTTGGCGGCGAGCAGCAGGTTGGCCATCGGCTTGCCGACGATGTTGGAGCGGCCGACGACGACGGCGTTGAGGCCGGAAAGGTCCTTGCCGCGCACGCGCTCGATCAAAAGCATGGAGCCTGCGGGCGTGCAGGGCACGAAGGCGGTTTCCAGTTCGCCGGTGCCGAGCTTGCCGACATTGATGAAGTGGAAGCCGTCGACATCCTTCTCCGGCGCGATCGTCTGGATCACCTTGCCGGCGTCGATATGGCCGGGAAGCGGCAACTGCACGAGGATGCCGTGGATCGACTTGTCGGCGTTGAGATCGCCGATGATCTTCAGCAATTGCTCCTCGGTGGTATCGGCCGGCAGCGTATGCTGGAGCGAATGGAAGCCGCATTCCTTTGCGGTGCGCGACTTCGAGGCGACGTAGACCTGGCTTGCCGGATCTTCCCCGACGATGACCACCGCCAGACCGGGCTTCGTGGCACCCCTGGCAGCCAGCTCAGACGTCAGCGCCTTGACCTTCGAAACCACATCCTCGGCGACACGTTTTCCGTCGATCACTTCGGTCATCACGAACCCTCCATTTCGGGGCCACAACGATGCAGGCCCCATGCCATTAACCCGGCATCCCGTTCCGCCGACTCGGAGCGCGCGAGGCCGAAATGCAGCGCGGCATTTTCACGAAAATTCGACAAGGCAATCCCGTCAAAGCGTCGTCGGATGCCGTAAACCCGAAACCAGCCGCTTTTATCGAACCGCAAGCGGTTTAGAAACACGTCAATCCAGAAACACGGGCGCCTTAGAAATAGCGACGGCGCGAGCGGCTTTCGGTCAGCTCGCGAACCGCCTCGCGGAACTCGCGGAGGCTGGCGCGGATCTCGTCGATCTCTCCCTGGTGGTCGGCGACCGGCTGGCGAACCTCGCCGCTGGCAGGAAACTGCGGATGATCGGCTGCCGGCGGCGTCCGATGATGATCCTCGTAGGGATCGGCCCACGCATGGTCGGGCCGATAGGAATAGGAATACCCCTGCTCGTATGGCGGCCGGACATTCTCCCGCGCCGATAGTTGACCTCCAAGATAGCGCTCTTCCCGGTCAGGCGCGCGCCAGACGCTTTCGGGAGGGACAGAGTCCCAATCCACCGTTTCAGCGGCCTCCCGGCGCACGAAATAGCGAACGGCCGAAGCCAGCGATCTGAAAAGCCCCGGTCGGCCGGTGTCATTGGCTGACACCGGTGGCGGCGTGACGGATTGCGCCGGAGCGAGCGCGGCAGCCGCGACCAGCGGAGGGGCCGCAGGCGAGGCGGGTGGCGGCCGGAAATTCTCTGGCGCCTTGGTCGCGGCCCCGATATAGCGCCCTTCCCAATCGGGCGCGCGCCAGACGCTTTCGGGCGGGGCAGAGTCCATATCCACCGTTTCGGCCGGCTCGCGCCGCACGAAGTAACGAAGCGCCGAGGTCAGCGATCCGAAAAGCCCCAGACGGACGGCGTCGTCGGCCGGCACCTGCGGCGGCGTGATGGGCTGCGCCGGAGGCGGGGCCGCGGCCGACACCTGCGAAGGAGCTGCAGGCGAGGCAGGCGGCGGCCGAAAAGACGCGGCATCATCGGGCTGCGGTTTCAACCTCGCTTCGCGCTCGGAACGCGCCGCCCGATGGTGCGCGGCAGCATCCTCGCGCCATGAAGAGTTGGCCCGATCGCCGATCGAAACCGTGCTGTCGTCGCCGCGCATGACCCGACCGAGCGCAAGCAGGGAGCGCTCGCGCCACCAGTCATCACGATTATCCCTGTCGACCATTGTCCTGGAACTACTCTCTGGCGGCGTGGGCGCGGCGGATCGGCCAATCGTTAAGCCACGCTAAACAGGCATAGGAAACAAACGGTTAATTTTTGCGCCTCGGCGGGTGTTCGGCTTGGCATTTCAGCGCCGCCAGGACAGGCGCCATTCCCCGGAAAACTCCTCACACTTTTCCTGGAATTGCTCTAAAGGAGAGCCTTCTTGCGGAGGTTTTTCATGACGATCAGGCTCGTTCTCGCCGGGTGCGGCAATATGGGTTACGCCATGCTCTCAGGCTGGCTGAAGTCCGCAAGGATCGAGCCGTCGGCCGTGTTCGTGGTTGAGCCCAACGCACAACTGCGTCATCGGGCAGAGCATCTCGGCTGCCGCGTTTCTGCCGACGCCGAGGCTATCCCGGCCGATGCCGTGCCCGATCTCGTCGTCATTGCGGTAAAGCCGCAGGTGATCCGTGAGGTGACGGCGCACTACAAGCGCTTCGGCGATGGCAGGACGACTTTCCTCAGCATCGCCGCCGGCACGCCGGTCGCCACCTTCGAGGAGATCCTGGGCGAGCTCGCGCCGGTCGTCCGCTGCATGCCGAACACGCCGGCCGCGATCGGCAAGGGCATGATGGTGGTGTTTTCCAATCCCCTGGTCTCCGACGACGTCCGGCGCTTCGTCCTTGAGTTGCTTTCGGCAAGCGGTGTCGTGACGACGATCGACGACGAACGCCTCATGGACGCAGTGACGGCGGTCTCCGGCTCCGGCCCGGCCTATGTCTTCCACTTCATCGAGGCGCTGACGGTTGCGGCCGAGAAGGCCGGCCTTCCGGCGGAAACAGCCAAGCTTCTTGCCATGCAAACCGTTTTCGGCGCTTCCTCGCTCGCTGCTGAAAGCGACGAGGACCCCGGCGTGCTGCGCCAGCAGGTGACCAGCCCGAACGGCACGACGGCCGCCGCGCTTGCGGTGTTGATGGGCGGCGATCGCCTGACGAAGCTCGTCACCGAAGCCGTGGAAGCGGCGCGGCTGCGGTCGATAGAGTTGGGGAAGTAGGTCCCGCTCCGTAGAGCATGTCATCCTGCAGGCGGCGCAAGGCGTAGAGTCTCGTCGTCTGGTCCGGTGCTGCATTGTCCGCCGTCAGCAACTCACCTTTCCTGACGGGCTTCAGCACCTTGCCGCCTTCGAGCAAGCCAACCGGGACGGCGCGGCTTGCCCGGGCATCGCCAACGGTCATAGTCCAGGAGCGGTAGCAGGTCTCGCCGATGGCATCGAAGGTCTCCCCGGCGGCAAGGTCGCGCTTGGCGACCGCGCAGACTTCGGCCACCGGCCTCGGCAGGGGCACCATGTCGGGCTTGCCGTGGAGCACGATGCGGGCGGCGGTCAGCGGCACCTCCAGCGAGGTCAGGTGATAGGGCCGGAACAAGCCGTAATAGGGGCCGTGACCGACATGGAGATCGTCCATGCGCTCGACGACGCGCGGATGCATCGCCTCGACGATGACGAAGACGCCCGGCGCCACGCCCTTGCCGATCGTGTAGTCGACGACTCCCTTCCTCGACAGGAGACCGCCATCCTCTTTCGGGATCAGCACCTTGGCCAGTTGATCGCGATCGGCCTTGGGGCCGTGCATGCCGGGAATATCCGGGACAAGGCCGGTGGCATTGGCGATCGCGCACATCTCGACCATGGTCTTCGAGCCGTCGACGAACTCGACCAGCATGCGCGGATTCATGTTGCGGCGCTCCGCCTCCTCCCGGTAGTCGTCCGGAGCGGCATCGTGGTTGAGCGGGTTGTTCTTGCCCTTGCCGGCCGCGACGATGCTTAACCCGAGCGCCGAGGCGAATTCGATCAGTTCCATGCAGCTTGACGGCTCGTCGCCCGCGCCGACCGAGTAGACTACACCCAGCCGGTCGGCCTGCTGCTTCAGGTAACAGCCGATGGTCACGTCGGCCTCGACATTCATCATCACCAGATGCTTGCCATGCTCCATGGCCATCAGATCGAAATCAGCGGCGACGCCCGGTTTGCCGGTGGCGTCGATGACGACGTCGATCAGCGGATTGGTGACCAGCATCTCGTTCGAGGTGATGGCGATCCTGCCGCCCTCGATCGCCTGGGTGACCTTGGAGGCGGTTTCGGCTTCGGCGGCCATCGCCTCGTCGCCATAGGCGATGCGGATCGCCTCGCGGGCGGTGTGCGGGCGCCGCGTGGAAATGGCCGCGATCGACATACCCGGCATCAGCATGCCCTGAGTGACCAGATCGGTCCCCATCTCGCCGGAGCCGATGACACCGATGCGCACCGGCCTGCCTTCGGCGGCGCGCCGGGCTAGATCACGGGCAAGCCCGGTCAGGGCGACATTGGTCATGCAAGAAGATCCACTGCTTTTCGATCCGGCCCGCAATACAGGGAACGATCACCGTTTGCCAACCAAACCAGAGCGACATGGCGATTTCTTGCGCATTGTTTGCAAAGGTGCCGCAGATTTCCTCGGAGCCTGTATCTAGAGGCCGCGCGATTCGCCATTTGTTTCAGGCCATTAACCATTGCAATCCGCTTTGAATCGAAAATCCCCGGCCGCAGCGCTCCCGGTTTCTGTGCCATTTTTGCTACAGGCTTTGGCCCTAATGCCCGGAATCGCACTTTTGAGGTGTGTCTAATCCATTATACCCTCACACCCGCGAAAAATCTGATAGATACTGGCGGAAAGCTCCGGTGGCAGGCTTGGGCAAATAAGCGCCAATAGAAAAATAAATGGCGCGGGGATAGCACGGGGTAGAAATGACCAGGACGGGTAAAGTGACCGTCGGCTGGCGGTTTGCGCTTGCCGTTACGGTGTCGATGCTGGCTTGCGGTAGCGCCAGCGCACTCACACTCAAAGAAGCCGTTGCCGTCGCAGTGGAATCCAATCCGGAGATTGGCCAGGCGATCGAAAACCGCGAAGCTATCGAATTCGAGCTGCGCCAGGCGAAAGGTCTTTATCTTCCGAGCGTCGATCTGGAAGCGTCGACAGGCGTTCGCCGCCTGGACAATGACACACGGCGCGCGCTCAATGAGGATCACAAAGCCCTCTATCCGAACGAGGCAGACCTTACCGTCTCGCAGACGCTTTACGACAGCGGCGCAAGGCGGGCGGAGCTGAACCGCCAGGCCTCGCGGGTCGATGGCGCCTCCTTCCGGGTTCTGGAGCGGTCCGAGTTCATCGGGCTCGCAGTCGTCCAGGACTATCTGGAATACATGCTGCAGGCCTCGATCGTAGCCGAGGCCAAGAAGAACCTTGGCTTCCATCAGTCCATTCTCAGCGACATCAGGCAAGGCATCGCGGGCGGCGCGCTCAACGACGCCGACCGTCAGCAGGCCGAGGAACGCCTTTTTGCCGCCAAGGCGCGGATGCAGGAGGCTACCGAAGAACTCGAGGCGGCCAAGATCCGCTTCTTCAAGAATGTCGGCAAACCCCTGATCAGCCCGTCGCGTCCGGCCGACGTCTCGGCCGCCCTGCCGCGTTCGCTGGACGATGCGATCGGGCTCGCCAGACAGAACAATCCGCGCGTCCATATGGCCAACAGCGATATCGACGCCGCTGCTTCGCTGGTCGACGCGGCGCGGGCGAAATACGGCCCGACGATCACCGCCGAGGGTGTAGCCCGCGGCGGGTACGATATAGACGGCGACAATGGTGACACGAGCGACCTTCAGGCTCGGGTGGTGCTGCGCTGGAATCTGTACCGCGGCGGCATCGACAAGGCCAATGAGCAGGAACAGATCCGCCGCACCAGCGAGCAGCGCCTTGCGATGCATCAGGTGCTGCGTGAAATCGAGGAAGCCGTCCGCACCTCGTGGGACCGCAGGTTCCGCCAGGCGGAGCTCGCAAAGACGCTGCGACAGCAGGCAGCCACCAATGAAAAGCTCGTGGCTTCCTATCGCGAGCAATTCAAGGTCGGGCAGCGTTCGCTGCTCGATGTGCTCGATGCGCAGAACACGCGCTTCAACACCGCAACGCTGGCCGACACCTCGTCCTACGCGTCGCTGTTTGCGCAATACCGGCTGCTTGCCGCAACCGGCGAATTGCTGAAGACGCTGAACATCCAGCCGCCAAAGCAGGCCACTGCGTATGCGCAGACCGAGTTCGGGACGCCCGCGACGGCTGACACCGAAACCTATGCGCGGACTCCGTCGGAACAGAAGAACGACCTGCCGTTCGACATCCTCGCGCCGGTCAGGAAGAAGTAACCGATGTAAGCATCGATCTTGCAGTCCTTCGGGGCAGATCGTGAACCAGCAACCTCATATCCTGTCGCCCAAGGAGGCCTTCAAGGCCTGCTTCTGCGCCGTTGCGGCCTATCTCGGCAGGCCGAGCGCGGAAACGGTGCTGTTTGCCGGCGTGCCGATTTCGGAGACTCGCATCGAGCCGGATGAAATCCGCCATCTGGCCGAGCGCATCGGCCTCGAGGTCCAGGACTTCAACCACCGCGATTTCCTGCGCGGGCGCTTCGATCTTCCGGCGATCGTCTTCCGCGTCAGCCATTTGCCGGTCGCTCTCCTGGCGGAAATCGAGGGCGGGCAATACCTGACGGCGCCCCAGGAAAACGGCCGCACCACGATCGACAGGCAGGAACTCGCCGAGAACTACATCAGCGGCGGCACATCCTTTTCGATCACCTATGCCAACACGGCCGAAGAGATGACCGTCGGCACAGCCGCGCGGATCGAAAGGCGGCACTGGCTGACCGGCACCATGGGGGCGTTCTGGCGCACCTACTCCAAGGTGGTGCTATCGGCGGTCTTCATCAATCTGCTGGCGATCGCCTCGCCGATCTTCACCATGAATGTCTACGACCGCATCCTGCCCAACAAGGCGATCTCCACGCTTTGGGTGCTGGCGCTCGGCATCGGCGCGGCCATCCTGTTCGACCTGCTCCTCAAGACGGCCAGGGCGTCGCTGATCGACTATGCCGGACGCAAAGCGGATCTGCGGATATCGTATCTGCTGTTCGAAAAGGTGCTGAATTCCTCGCTTTCGGCCCGGCCCGGATCGACGGGTGAATATGCAAACCGTGTCACGCAGTACGAGTTCGTGCGCGAGTTCTTCACTTCGAACACCATCAGCGTCTTCATCGACACGATGTTCGTGTTTGTCTTTCTGGCTGTGATCTATGCCATTGGCGGCTGGCTGGTGATCATACCGGCGCTGGCCTTCGTCATCTCCGTCTTCGTCGGGCTGATAACGCAGCGGCGGATCGGCAAGCGGGTCGCGGCCTCGATGAACGAGGCATCGCAGCGCCAGGCCCTGCTGGTCGAATCCATTTCCACGCTGGAGACGATCAAGTCGCTACGCGCCGAGGCCTATCTGCTGCGCAAATGGGGCGAGCACTCGAAGAACGCGGCCAACACGTCGGAGAAGATCAAGGAACTCTCGGCGGCGGCGGGCAACATCACCGGCGCCATCCAGCAATTCGTGACGGTCGCCCTGGTTGTGGCCGGCGCATATGCCTTCTCCGAAGGACAGGTCTCGACGGGGGCCATCATCGGTACCGTGATGCTCGCCGGCCGCGCCGTGGCCCCGCTCGGCCAGATCGCGATCACGCTTGCGCGTTTCCGGCAGGCGATGCTGTCGCTCAGGATCATCAACACGATCATGTCGCAGCCGGAGGACCGCCCCGATACAGTCGGTTTCGTCAACCGGCCGATCCGCAGCGGCGCGCTCGTCTTCAGGAATGTCGGTTTCGCCTATCCCGGCACGGAAAACGAGGTTCTGAGCGGGCTCAACATCGCGGTCAAGCCTGGCGAGCGGGTCGGCATCATCGGCCGCATCGGCTCTGGCAAGACCACGATGGGCCGGCTGATCGGGCGGCTTTTCCTGCCGACGTCGGGGGAGCTGCTCATCGACGGCATCGACATCCGCCAATACCACCCGTCGGAGGTTCGCGCCGCCGTCGGCATCGTCGCGCAGGCCGGCGACCTGTTTTCGGGAACCATCAAGGAGAACCTCCTGATGGCGGCGCCGGAAGCGACCGACGAGGAGATTATCGACGCGGCGAAGGCCGCGGGCGTCGACGACTTCGTCTCGCGGCATCCGCGCGGCTACGACATGAATGTCGGCGAGCGCGGCACCAATCTCTCGGGCGGACAAAGGCAGTCGGTAGCAATCGCCCGGCTGCTTTTGACGAAGCCGAAGATCGTCTTCCTTGACGAGCCGTCGGGTTCGATGGACCTCGCCTCGGAACGGCAGTTGATCAAGCAGCTCAAGGTGGCGTTCGACCGCAGCACGACACTGATCGTATCGACCCATCGCTACAGCATGCTGGAGCTGGCCGACCGCCTCATTGTCATCGATCAAGGCCGCGTCGTCGCAGACGGGCCAAAGGAACAAGTCATTCAGGCACTGCAGAAAGGCAGTGCCTGACCGGAACGCAAACATGCTTGCAAGGAAAGACCGGCCACCTCTTTTCGCCTCGGCGTCCGTCTACATCGTCGGCGCCCTGTTCGTGTGCTTCACGGGCTGGGCATCCTTTGCCGAGGTGGACGAGATCGCGCGCGGCGAAGGCAAGGTGATACCCGCCTCGAAGACGCAGGTCATCCAGGCCAGCGAGCCCGGCGTCGTGCAGGAGATCGCCGTCCAGATCGGCCAGACCGTCAAGAAGAACGACCTCATCATCCGTCTCGACAATTCGGGCAACACGTCGAGCCTGGGCGAGGAGAAGGCCAAGGCGCGAGCGCTGCAGGCACGCATCGCGCGGCTGCAGTTCGAGCAGAGCGGCAACGTCGAAGGGGCCTTCCCCTGCCCCGCGGAAATCCAGACGGTTGCGCCGGAAATCTGCGATAACGAGCAAAAGCTGCTTGTGGCGCGCCGCGACAATTTCGAGGTCAAGCTGTCGGTTCTCAAATCGCGCCTCGACCAGCGCGAGAAGGAGCTGGACGAGGCCACCGCCAATTCCGACCGCCTGTCCAAGAGCCTGGCCGTGACCGACCAGGAAGCGGCGCTGGTGGAACCCATGGTCAAGAAGGGCCTGATGGCCAGGACCGAGCAGATCCGCGTCGAGCGCGAGCAGACCGATCTGCACGGACAGCTGGCGCTCGCCGGAGAAACCATCAAGAAGACCCAAGCGGCAATCACCGAGGCGCAGCTTCAGGTGAACGAGCTCGGCCTGCAATTGCAGCAGGAAGCGCTGAGCGACCTGACGCAAGCGCTGGCCGATCTTTCCGTCGTCGACGAGACAATCCGCGGCGCCACCGACAAGGTCGCGCGCACCGATATACGCTCGCCGGTCGACGGGATCGTCAACACGCTCGACGTCAACACGCTCGGCGCCTTCGTGCAGCCAGGCGCGGTCGTGGCCGGCATCGTGCCGACATCCGAGACGCTGCTGGTCGAGGCCAGGGTTTCGCCGCGCGACGTCGCCTTCATCCAGCCGAACCAGGAGGCGCTGATCAAGGTCACCGCCTATGACTTCTCGATCTTCGGCGGCATCGAGGGCAAGGTCTCCAATATCACCGCCGACAGCCTCGTGGACCAGAAGACCGGCGAGCCCTATTACCAGGTGCGCGTCGCCACCGAGAAGTCGACGCTGACAAGGAACGGCAAGACCTATTCGATCATCCCCGGCATGATCTGCTCGGTCGACATCAAGACCGGACGCAAGACGATCCTCAACTATCTCTTGAAGCCGATCAACAAGGCGCGTCAGGAGGCGATGAGTGAACGGTAGCGCCATCCGCCCGGACACTCCGCGCGAACGGCTGCTGCCGGCGCTCGCGGCCGAGGATTTCGGCCCGGAGTTCCGCGTCGTGGCGCGCGGGGGCGTGCGTCGCGGCATCCGGCTGGAGCGTGCCTTCTGGGTGTCGCTGAAGCAGATGGCGGAAAGCCGCAAATGCACGATCGGCATGCTGGTCGAGGAGATCGCCGAACATCATCCCGACCAGGGCAACCTCACCTCGGCGATCCGGGTCGCCTGCATGCGCGGCCTCGCCGAGGAAAGCATGGAATTGCGCAAGCTCGCCTCGATCCGCACCATCAACGCCATCCTGGTCGCCTGCCCTTCACCGGCCTTCGCGCTGTCCTCGTCAAAGAAGATCCTGGCCTTCAACACGCCGTTCCAGCAACTGGTCAGGCGCCAGTTGCCGAGCGCGCCCGGAGAAGACGGGCGGCAGGATTTGAAGCTGGCGCTCGATCTCAACGTCACCGACATCTTCGCCAGGCTCGACGCCAATGGCGAAACGCCGGTCACCAGCGGCTTCGTCATCGGCGCTGGCGAGCGGCGCTATCGTGGCCAGCTCAGCGCCGTGCGCGCGCCTGTCGCCGAGCCTGAACTTCTGATGGCCTTCGTCTTCAACGGCTGAGCATTTCTTGCAGCCAAGCGTCGTCGCTTGGCCTCGCACAACTGCAGCTAAAGCAAAGAAAGAGCGGTCCGCATTTCCGTGAAACGGCGAATCGCTCCACCCTACTCGCTCAGGCTTGAAGCGACGGATGCTTCCGGCATCCCTTCGCCAGGCGCCACCGTCGTAAGACCGCCAGCGACGTCAGCAACCTGCGCGCCAGACTTCGAGCCGTGGATCCAAGCGCGATCCGTGCTGAAGGAGTAAAGGGGAACATAGTCTGGCAGCTGGGTATCAACCAGGACGAGGTTGCTGAGACTATCGAGGATGAAGTTGCCGCTTCCCGTGCTCACCGACACAACGGCGTGGAAGAACTTGCGACGTCGATCCTGCAGCACGACGAGCGACATGCTTTGCGCGGGAATCCCGGCGCGCAACAGCGCCGCCATCTTCAGTATGGCGTAATCCTCGCAATCGCCGGCGCGGTGTTCGAGGACTTCCGAAGGCGTCGCCCAATGGTCGAGCTCGCCGTAGACTGCCATGTCCGATTTGTAGGCGATCAGGCGGTTGATGCTGCTGTTGATGAAAGACAGCTTCTCGCGGAAACCCTTCTTCGTCGCGATGTCGACGATCTCGCCGAAGACCGCGTTCTTGCGATCGCAGGCGCTGCCTGCCGTGCAGGCGACGATCGCCTTGTAAACCGGGGCCCAGTGCGCCGCGACCGGGAAGTTGCGCATCGACAACGCAACCGATCCGAATACGCCGGGGATGATTGTGGCGGTCTGGATCGGGTCGATGCCGGGATCGGCCTTGGCGCCGGAAAGCGCTTCAACCTCGGCCGCCGGCGCGTAGCCAGCCGAAATCTCCGCGATGCGGTATGCGCCGGCTGGCTGCCAGGGCAGCGGCCGGGCCAGCGAAACGCCACCGAGGCTCGCCGGCGCAACCATCTTTTGCGGAACCGGTTCCGGGCCCGAATTCGCGCAAGCGGATGATGGATTTGCGAAGCCGGCAAGGCCGACAGCCAGCAAGAGAACCTTGATCCCCGTCATTCCCGGGGCTGCTTTTTGTATTTTCATAACGCCCACCTTTGATTGTGGACGCTACCAATCTTGTCTCAAATTATCGGAAAGGAAGGTGGGTAAATTTCCGCGAATCACGCTGTTCTATTTTTTGTCAAATTTTATTCGAATTTATACTTTCATTTACCAAACCAGCGCCGCGCGCCGCAGCCGATCCCGCGCCCCTTAAGATCATGCATAGCCGAGTATATCATCGTAATTTACCAAGTGTAAAAAATGCGTTTCTCTACATATTTGAATATATGAAATGGATGGAAGGTCTGTTGCAAAGTCCGGGCCTCACATGTCTCTTTCCGGGAAATGCCGGAGGGGCTTGAGCTATGACGACCAATATCGAATTCGACGCCGTTTCAAATTCCTGGGACGAGCACACCAGCGCCGCTGAAAACCATATCTCGACGGGCGTCCAGGTCGCGCAGGCGACCACCGGCCAAGCGGCGAGCGAGCCCGTGCCGGTCGATGTCGGCAGCGGCGCGCCGGCGCAGGGCGCGGCCAATGCGCCGGCCGCGAACCAGCCGGCAGCCAATGCCCCCGCCGCCAATGCGCCGGCTGCCAATGCCGCCCAAGGAAACGCACCGGCAGCGCCGGCGGCCAATGCCGCGGCGACGAACGTTCCGCATGAATACCATGCCGACGCCGGCAATATCGTGAAGCTTCCGGCCAATGTCTCAATCGACAACATCAAGGTCGACGGCCACAATCTGGTGCTGGTGCAGCCCGACGGATCCGAGATCGTCATCAAGGATGGCGCGCTGAACGTGCCGACCTTCATCCTCGGCGACGTCGAAGTGCCGCGCGTGGCCCTGATCGCCGCCCTTGAATCGAGCCATATCAATGTCGCCTTCGGCGCCGACGGCTCGATCTCGGCCGGCGGCAACGGCGCGCCAGGCAGCGCGGGCGGGAATTTCGAACATCCCGCAGGCGATATCGGCAATGGCTTCGGCCTGACCGCGCTGCTACCGCCGACAGACCTGGCGTTCGGCCAGCCGGAGCATCGCGAGCTGTTCCCGGGGTTGGCACCGAACCACACGCCGACGATTCTCGACCTGACGCCTTCAATCGACGGGGGCGACACCACCGTCAACGAGAAGGGCCTGCCGGCAAGCTCCGGCTCGGAAGGTTCGGGCGAGGCTCAGAATCCTGCGCCGAACACCGACCAGTCCGAGATCAACACCGGCACCTTCACCATCAACTCGCCCGACGGCATCGGCTCGGTGAATATCAACGGTGTGGTGATCTCGGGCGCAGCCCTTGCCAACAGCGGGTCGTCGCCGATCGATATCACCACGCCGCTCGGCAACTTGCTGATCATCAACGGCTACGACCCCGCTACCGGCCAGGTGAGCTACACCTATACACTGCTGCACGCCGAGCATCAGCCCAACCCCGGCACCGATTCCATCTTTGACAACATCACGGTGACAGTCACCGACGGCAACGGCGACGTCTCGCTTCCGGGCACGCTCTCGGTCCAGATCGTCGACGACGTGCCGACGGCGAACGCTGACGCCAACAGCGTCGCGGCAGGCAGCCATGCGGAGATTTCGGGCAATGTGATCACCGGCGTCGGCGAGACCGATCCGGCCACGAGCGCTGACGTGAAGGGCGCCGACGGCGCCAGCGTAACCTCGGCTTATGGTACAGGTGCGCCACAGGATGTGACATCCGCTGTCACAGGCACCACCATCGCGGGCCAGTACGGCACGCTGACCCTCTATTCGGACGGCCACTACACCTATGACCGCGCGGCGAACACCCCCGGCGGCGTGAGCGACGTGTTCCACTACACGCTTACCGATGGAGACGGCGACCAGTCGAGCACCACGCTGATGATCAATATCGGCAACGAGCCGCCGAAGCTGGGCGACATCCCGGCGGCGGGCGCGGACGGCGCGGTCGTCAACGAGGCGGGACTGGCGACCGGTACGCTCCATGACGGTTCGAACGCGACAAGCGGCACGATTTCGTTCTCGTCTCCGGACGGCGTCGGCTCGGTGTCGCTGGGCGGCAATGCGCTGTCGAGCGATGCGGCCAACCCGACTGTGTTCACGGCCGGTCCGGGGTCGAACGGCCAGGTGAGCGCCTACTACACCTATGACAGCGCGACCGGCACCGGGACCATTCACTACACCTACACGCTGACGGCGGACTATCTCGCCGCAGCCGGCGACAACGGCCCCAACGTTGAGGCCAATCCGAGCTTCACCGTCACGGTAACCGACCTCGACGGCCAGCCCGCATCGAGTACTCTGACGATCAACGTCATCGACGACGTGCCGACGGCGAAGGCCGACACGGACGCGGCGCAGTCGGGCGAGACGGTGACGGGCAATGTCGAGACCGGCACCAGCACCCATGGCACCGGCGCGGCCGACACGGCGGGCGCCGACGGCATCGCCTCGATCGCCTGGACCGGTTCGGTCACCAATGGCGGCATCACGACGGTCACCGGCACCTATGGCGTGCTGACGGTGCAGGCCGATGGCAGCTACAGCTACAAGGCCTTCGCCAACACTTCCGGAACGGACGTCTTCACCTACACCATCAAGGACGGCGACGGCGACACCTCGCCCTCGACGCTGACCATCAATGTGACCAACGGCCAGCCGCAGCCGGTGGCCGCGACGGGCCAGGTGGACGAATCCGGCCTTGCAACGATCGGCAGCCATGCCGGCGATCCGGCGCATCCGATCACGGCGACGGGCAACCTGACGCTCGGCGATCCGAACAGCCCTGTCGTGACCGGCGCGAGCGGCACGGGCGGCTCGGGCACCGCCGACGGCTCGACCCACATCCAGGGCACCTACGGCTACCTGACGATCGACAGCGCGGGTCACTACACCTACACGCTGACCACGCCGGAGGGGAACGTTCCGGCCGGCGACAACGGCACCAACATCCAGAGCGGCACCGATGCCTTCACCTATACGGTGCAGGATGCCTTCGGGAACACCAACACCTCGACCATCACCATCTCCATCAAGGACGACGTGCCGACGGCGAAGGCCGACACGGACGCGGCGCAGTCGGGCGAGACGGTGACGGGCAATGTCGAGACCGG
>NZ_JARTVT010000013.1:28393-30186 GCF_029625685.1 Mesorhizobium sp. WSM4976 | reverse complement strand
TTCACCTATACGGTGCAGGATGCCTTCGGGAACACCAACACCTCGACCATCACCATCTCCATCAAGGACGACGTGCCCTCGATCACGCTGAGCGGAACGCCGGCGCCGACGCTGAATGTGGACGAGAGCTATCTGACGGCGGCGACCAACGGCATTGCCGGCTCGGGCACCGGGCCTTCCGGCTCGACCTCCGACACGCAGAGCTTTGTTGGTGCCTTCACTGTGGTGCAGGGCGCCGACGGCGCCACCACCACCTACGGCGTGAGCGTCTCCTCGCAGGGCGTGACCTCGAACCTGATCGACTCGGCGACCGGCCAGGCCGTGGTATTGACGCAGAGCGGCAACACGGTCTCGGGTTACGTGACCGGCCACAGCGGCGACCCGGCCTTCCTGGTGTTCACCCTTTCGGTCAACATCTCGACAGGCCAGGTGACGCTGACGCAGGACCGCGCGGTGCACCAGAACACGATCGACAACACCACCGACAGTTCGGAAGGCATCAGCCTGACCTCGGGCCTCGTGACGCTGACAGCGACGGTGACGGACGGAGACGGGGACAAAGCTTCGCAGTCCCTCGACCTCGGCTCCAAGACCACCTTCCATGACGACGGCCCGGTCTTCAACTCCGTGATGGACGCGATCGTGGCCAACCAGGCCGACACCAGCTTCACGGGGACCTACAACGCGGCTTTCGGCGCCGACGGGCTAGATCACCTTTCGCTCGCGCTGCTGGCCAGCGGCACCTATAGCGGCAGCGCAGTCACTTTCGCGCAGACCACCAACGCGGGCGTCACGACCGTTCAGGTTCAGGACGCAACCACGCACGCCGTGCAGTTCACCTTCTACTACACCGAGGACGCGCAACCCGACGGCGGCGTGCTGATGCATGCCTACTCAAACCCCGGCGATCCGGCAGGCAGCGCCTTCTTCACGCTCGATCTCAATGCGAACGGAACCTACGACTACACCTTAAATTCGCCGACGGTAATCACCACCACGACCGTGACTGGCGATTCCGCCTTCACGGCCTCCGGTGGCGGTCAAACATCGCTCACTTCGCCAGACGGCCAGCTCGTCATCACTGGCGATCTCAACGACGCTACGCAGCAAGTCAAGGCGTCGCATAATGGTATTGCGGTGGGCAGTACTGGCCTGAGCATGGATACGGGGGAGACCTTGCATCTTGGCTTCACCCATGAGCAGACCAAAGTAAGTTTCGTTCTGACACAATGGCAGGGAGGCGGCACCGCGAACGTCACATTCCACGTGCTCGACGACAATGGTTTCACCAGCGTCAAGGACTTCAACATCGCGTCAGTCTCGAAGGGTTCGGGCATAACGTCTATCAATGTGGTGGAGACCTCGGACAACACCCTGCTGACGACCAACAACGGTGTCGCATTCAATTCCGCGACCAATACCTATACGCTTTATGTCAACCATGATTTCGACAATGTCGGGGTCTCGTACAACAGCGGCGGGTCAACCTTCACCGTCAATAACATCACCTATGGCGAGGTGACGACGATCCACGATCTGACGATGAATTTCGGCTTGTCGGCAACCGACCATGATGGCGACACCTCGACACTCTCCGATTCGCTGACGATCGCCACGACTTCCTCGCTGACGCTCGACGCGCACAACGCGGCGTTTGCCCCGGTCGAGGGGGGGGGGGGGGGGGGGGTTTGGGGGGGGGGGGGGGGCGCCCCCCGCCGGGGGGGGGGGGGGGGGGGCCGGCGCCCCGGGGGGGGGGGGGGGGAAAAAAAAAACGCCGGGCGGGGGGCGCCCCC
>NZ_JARTVT010000013.1:0-28383 GCF_029625685.1 Mesorhizobium sp. WSM4976 | reverse complement strand
CCAATGACGCCCACCCCTCCCCACTCCCCTATCCCCCCCCCCCCCCCACCCCTCCCCCCCGCCCCCCCGCCCCCCACACCGCGGGTTTCCCCCCGGCCCCCGCAATTGCGGGGGGCGTCTTGCCCGGCGGCGCGGGCAACGACACGCTCATCGGCGCAGATGGGAACGACATCCTCTACGGTGGCGCCGGGCTTAACAACATGACCGGCGGCGCGGGCAACGACACGTTTGTGATCGATCCGTCCAAGCTCACGGTCCACGTGGCCGACGTCATCGCGGACTATACACCCGGCCATGACGTTATCGACCTGTCGGACCTGCTTAAGTCCCTCGGCGCTAACGCGCCGACGACAGATGCGCAGACGGACGCCGCGGTCAACGTCACCTTCTCGAACGGCGCGGCTCACGTGATGGTCGACGACAACGGCACAGCTGCAGGCGGCAATATGGTCGAAGTGGCAACACTGACGAACGTGGGCGTCAATTCCGCCATTACCATCCTCTACGATCACACCCATACCCACACGGAAACCGTGACTTGACGGTGCGATCATCTGGATGACGTAAACTTTGGTGGCTCGGGGACGTGGCGCAAAGCCACGCTTCCATGCTATGCATTAGAGAACCGTGAATTCGCAGTTCGAAGAGGGGCTTACATGAGACATTCCGCAAGATTGCTGGCTTCGGCCGCGGCGCTGTTCTTGGCCGAGTCGACGGGCTTCGCCGCCGACATCATCGGCGAGCCGGCGGTGAATTATTGCCGCACCGTCGGCACATCGGATCTGGTGCTGACCGACAACATGGTCGAGCTCAAGGACCATGTGGTGAAGCTGATGAATGAATCGGTCGCCGTCGCCAACAGCCCGGAATGGATCAACTCGTCGCGCCCCGCCTTCGTCTGGGCCTCGGAAGCCAAGGTCGCCTGCGGCATGGCCTATGGCTACCTCAAGACGAACTACAAGGACGAGGACACGCTCAACAAATGCGAGTGCTTCCACGACCGCATGGTCGAGTATATGCACTGAGCTGACGGGCGTGCGGCGCACCGACCGTCTTCAATGATGAAAATGCAAGCCCGGGCGGAGGCGGACGCCTGCCTGACCACGCGGCCGGCCGCCGCGCATGCCGGCAGGACGCCGACAACTGATCTCCGACGCGTACGTCGGCGAGCCTTGGCCTTGGTCCTTGCCGTTGCGGCTGCAGCGTCTGGATGCCAGTCCAGGAGCGGCGCATCGGACGTGCTCGATCCGTCGGCGATCGCATCGCCGGCCGGACAGGCGGGCGCCGCCGCGGTGCAGCAGGCAAGCGGCGCGGCCCAGAGCAACCCTGCCCAAGTCCCCGCGGCACAGGGTGCCGGAACCGCGAACAGCGCGACCGTGAGCGGACCGACCTCGGCCGCGGCGGCGAAGGCCCAGCTGACGCTCGGCACGGGGCCGACCAAGGTGACAATGCTGCTGCCGCTTTCCGGGCCCGGCAGCACGGGCGAGAACGGCCGAAAGATGTATGACGGCGCGCGGCTCGCGATGGCCGATCTCGGCGACAAGCTTCTGACGCTGACGATCCAGGATACGCGCGGCGACAGCGGCTACGCCAAGGACCTCGCGGTGAAGGCGATCACCTCGGGCACGGCCAAGGTCGTCGTCGGCCCGTCCGAGCTCGCGGCCGCGCAGCACCTTGCCAAGCTCTCCGGCTCCAAGCGGCCGCCGGTGCTGGCGCTGGCCGACAATTTCGCCGGCGGCCCCGGCGTCTATTCCGTACGGCTCAGCGAAGCCGATAGTGCCGCGGCCGGTGCGGCGGCAATCGCCGGCAAGGGCGCAAGGAAATTCGTGCTGATGGTGCCGCCGGGCGGGGATTCAAGCGCTGTCGAATCCCGGGTGGCCAATGCGCTCAGCATCTATGGCGCCACGCTTGCGGTGACCCTGCCCTATTCGCCGACCGACGGCGGCGCCAAGGTGGTGTCCGACATGGGCTCACTGGTCGAGGCGCCGGATGCCGTGGTCGTCGCCTGCGGCGACGGTAGCCCTGTCGCCGTGCTGGCGGCGCTCAAGTCGAAAGGCATTCCGGGCAAGGCGGTGACGCTGATCGGCACCGACCGCTGGCTCGAGCGGCCAGTGGATCCGCTCTATGAGGGCGCCTATATCGCTACGCTCGATCAGAGCGAGACCGGGCCGATCGCCGACCGCTTCAAGGCGACCTACAACTACCAGCCGGACGTCAACGTGGCCTATGCCTACGACATGGTGGCGTTGAGCGCGGGCATAGCGAGCTCCGCCGGCCCCGACGGCTTCAACAAGCAAGTGCTGGAGAACACGACCGGCTTCCGCGGCTCGACCGGCCTGTTCCGCTTCCGCAGCGACGGCTCGAGCCAGAGGTCGATGCCGTTTTTCAAGGTGGAGAAGGGGCAGCTGAAGCTGGTGGAGAAGCAGACGTCGGGGTTTTAGGAGGGCTCAGTCGATCAGGTCTGCTATTTCTGGACAGACACTGACTTTGGCTCGTAAGAACCCGCGGCACTAGCATGGGAACACGACGTGCGTAGTCGTCATATTCGGGAAAGGCCGCCTGCAGAACCTTCTCCTCGTTGATTATCCGTCGGTATTGGAACAATATAACTATTGCGCCCACGACAACTGTCGCCCAGGCCGGATTGCGCAGGATAATCCCAAGTAGGACTATCGTTTCGCAGGCATAGAGGGGATGTCGTGCGATTTGGTAAGGACCGGTCGTCACCAGTCGTCTCGCTTGGGCAATGATGCTGAACGATCGGCCGAGCCACCATAGGCACCAGATACACAGCCCAAAACCGATAATCGTCACAAGGTTAGCGACGAGTTCAAGTTGTGAGCCCGCCTGTGCTCGCGGCACGGCGATCAAAGTTACCGTCGCGAAACATCCGATGAGGGCAGAAATGCGAGGCTCAATCCCTCGCGCAGTCCTCACCGGCGGAAGGCGCGTCACCGTTGTAGCGATAATGAGCATCATAAAGCCAAGCGCTGCCACACTCGCCACCACCTCGATAAACCACGGCGCGGTCCATTCGGCATTGCGGATATCAGCTATCGTTGCTGCTGACTTCAAGGTCGCACACACCGTGAAATACAGCGTCATCGTCGCTCTTCCGATGAAATCACGCGTCGCCAGAAGAGGGAGCTTCACTGTTTTTCCTCTTAGGAACCAATGGATAAGCCAATTGCTCAATGTAGTTCGTGGGTATGGGGTCGTCGACCCCATACCTCTCCGGCACGGTTTTGCCAGGGAGGTACATCGTCCCAAAGATCACATCGAGAAATGAAAGCTGGCCGGCGAAGTTCTTATTATATGCCGTTCGCTCGTTCGCGTGATGCCAGTGATGGAACTGAGGTGAGGCGATCAGCCATCGAAGTGGACCAATTCTTAGCCTCACATTGGCATGCAGCAGCAATGCATGGGCATGGAAGATCAATGCAAATATCGCAATGGATTCACCAGTAAAACCAAGCAAATATACCGGAATGAACGAAGCGCTTTTTGTAAGGACCTGATCCACAGGGTGAATTCGGTGCCCGGCAAGCCAATCAAGGTCTTCGATGCTGTGATGGATTGCGTGAAAATTCCACAAGACTGGAATGGCGTGAAATGCCCGGTGAGCGAAATAAAAACCAATGTCTGCTATCAAAACGATTTCGACGACCTGCAGCCAAAGCGGCTGAGAGGAAATTGCCAGGCTAACGAACTCGGGCACAAGCCAACTTAGTGCTTTTGTGGCCGCCGAAATGGTCGCAATCAAGCCTATAGTTATCGGTGCGTTGTTAAATACCGCGTAGATCAAGTCGTTGAAGAAAGCTTTCCGAAGGATTTTCTGATTGGGCCGTAGGGCAAAAAGATGCTCGATCGGCACAAAGATCAAAGCCGTGATCAAAAGACCCTTAAGGTTCAAGATTTCCATATGGCCACCCCGCCGACCGCCAAGATTCAACCACTTCAGCAGCTTTAGCGCAAGCTAATGGTTTCCGGAGGGTTAATGAGGGAATGGGCCGATTGTGTCAAAACGGGTTAGCGAATGCGCTGGCGCCCAATATGACTTCAAATGCTATCGTGCAGATTGCCGCGATGGCGATCGGCACGCCAAACGGTACAACCCCCTTCCGATCCAGGTGCTGGATGTAGACGCGGAAGGCACCCTCCGGCAGCATGAAGGGAAATCTCATGACTATGGCCGTGGCAAGGGCGAGAACCAGGAGCAGAATGGAAAAGACGGCCAGTCCGCTCCCTCCGATCAAAAACGGCATGACAGCCATTAGCTTCACATCGCCGGCGCCAAGCTTGCGCAAAGCCCAAAACGGAAAGAGCACAGCGAACAGCAGAAATCCGGCGAGTGCGCTTAGTCCCATGTCCCACCAGGATCCGGCGACCACAGCCGTTAACTGAAGCGAGCCGAGGCCGAGGCATATCAGCAGCAGCACGTCCCGGTTGGCGATCTTCTGCGTCGTGAAATCAGTCCAGGCTATTCTGCCAAGAAGCGGGATGGCCAGTGCCCTGAGCAACAGCGATGCGGCGAGCAAAGGGCTCATGACCGCTCGATGTTCCGCACACTGGACGAAAGCAGCTTCAGATTGTTGGCAACGGTCGGATCGTTGGGCGCGAGCTCGTAGGCCTTGAGGAAATTGCTTCGCGCCTCCTGCAGCTTGCCGCGCAGCAGATAGGAATAGCCGACATTGTTGTAATATTCAGGCGTCGCGCCGAGCAGCTTGTAGGCTCGGCCGTAGGCCATATCCGAAAGATCGAAGCGGCGGATGCGGTCGCAAGATGCCGCAAGACCCAGCCAGGCCACGCCGTCATTCGGCGCAAGACGCGTAGCCTTGTAGAATAGGGCGCCGGCGTTGCCGTAGTTTTCGGAGCGGAACTGCGTCTTGCCCTCGGTGACCGCCTGGTCAGAGGCGTAATAGTCGACATCGCTTACGGTTTTCAGCCCGTCGAAGGCATCGCCGAAGGCGGTGTAGTCGCCCTTTGCCGGTTCGTTGGTGCGCACGACACCGTCGGTAGCGCCCGTCTGACAGCCGGCAAGCGCTATCATCAACACGCCGCCTGTAACGGCAATCAGCTTCTTCATGCGGTTTCCCCGTGAGTCCCCCGACCCATATTAGGACCAAAGCATATCTTCAACTAGAAGAAAACGCCTTTCATGCGGATCAGGACTGGTAGCATGACAACCATCATTACGACCGGGAAGATGCAGAGACCCAGAGGTATCATCATTTTGACGGGCAGCGCATTGGCCTGCTCCTCCGCACTCATGATCCTCTGGGTACGCATCTCGTCGCTATACACTCGCAACGCTTCTGTAAGGCTGGTGCCGAGTTCTTCCGATTGCCGGAAGAGCACCGCCAATGCCTTCGCTTCATCCAGGCCGATGCGATCTGCAAGCTCGCGCAACGCCTCGCGCAAAGGCTTGCCGGCACGCAACTGCAAGTTCATGATTGCGAGTTGGATACCAAGCCATTTATGGGTGCCGGCAAGCTCGGCTCCTACTCGATCAACCGCTCCCTCGAGACTCATGCCTGCATCGGCGCAGGTGATCATCATGTCCATGAAGTCGGGAAACCCCCGACGATATATCTGCTTTTGAGTGTTCTCAAAACGATCCAGCATAATGCTGGGAATGACTATACAGCCGAGCCCAAGCAAGGCGGCACCGACAAAAGCAAGCACACTAGGCAGTTGTGGCGGCAGCAGAGCCGACAGGAGTGCGAAGCTACCGAGAAACCCGATACACACTGCACCGAGTCGTGAAAGCGTATAGATGATTGGAGCGCTCGGTTGGTGGAATCCAGCGCGAAATAGCTTTGCTTCGAGGGCATTAGGTTCCCCGCGCTCCTTCTCAAGGGCCCGGAAGTAAGCGTCGACTGGTCGTTGAGCTGAAATCTTGTTGATTTCCTGCTGCGCAGCAAGCGAACGACGACTGGTGATACCTTCCGACAGAAGACTGTCGGCGATCCGCTTTCTCGTCTCAAGAACCGGCGCCAGCATCAGGGCGACCAACAGGAAGAGCGCGCCCGCCGCGATGAAAACGGCTACGGAAAGCAGTTGGGCGGAATTTCCAAGATCGTTGAACAAGCTGGTCTCGCTATCTAGAAATCGAAATTGACCATCCGATACATGATGTAGTCGCCCAGGAGCGCCCAACACCCGAAGATGACGAAGACGGGCACAATAATCGGATTGCCCCAAACGTCACCATAGTAGCTAGGTGCAACGCCCCATAAGATCAGAAACATGAGCACCGGGAAGAGAGAAATGATCCATGCCGACATTCGCCCCTCTGCCGATAAGGCCCTGATCTTCAGCCGAAGTTTACGCCGCTCCCGCATGACTGAGGCAAGATTGGACAGTATCTCGGTGAGGTTGCCGCCCGTCTTGGCCTGTATCGACAGAGACACCGACAGGAGGTGCAATCCTTCGAAGCCGACCCGCTCAGACAGCCTGCGGACAGCCTGCTCTAGACTTAGGCCAAAGGAGATCTCGTCCGACACGATACCAAATTCGGTACCGAGGGGATCCGGCATTTCACGAGCGACCAGCCCGATCGCCACTGTTGTCGGATGACCTGCGCGGAGCGACCGCACGATCATGTCGAGAGCATCGGGTAGTTGGCTTGCGAATTTGTTGACTCGTTTACTCCTGGCTCGCTTCAGTACAAGTAAAGGCAGGGCAATTGAAATGAGGAGAAAAATGAGAACCGCTACAACTGGCGACGATCCCATTAGAAGAACCGCGATCAAAGCCAGCACTAAGCCAGCCAGTACAAAGACGATAGCAAAACTGATCGGATTACCGGTTATGCCGGACTGTGTATAAAGGCGATTGAGGCTAACGGCGCCGAAAATGAAATCGCCTGAAGCCGTCAAGCCGCGCTCCTGCAGAAGCCCCTGCAGGCTCTGTTCCGCAGGCGCATGATCGCCCATCAATTGGAGTCGGCGGTTTATGATTCCGGCGCGCGCTCGCGTTCCGGCTATAGAAACGAACATCACTTCGACCGCGAGAATGACAGACGCCGCAGCCAGCACGTATATTAGATAAAGCAGAGTCTGACCGGTCGGGATCATAAAGGAACCTGAGGGTTGAAAGCATCCTTCGCGAAATGATGGCCCAAGGTTGCGACCTCAGCCGCAAAACGTGGACGAACACCCGTAGCGCGGAACTCGCCTACGATTGACCCATCTGAAGCAACATCGCGACGGACGAAATGGTAGATCTCTTGGAGTTGGACGACGTTGCCTTCCATTCCCGTGATCTCCGAAATGGATACGACCCGCCGGCCGCCATCCGAAAGGCGCTGCGTCTGTATGATGATGTCGATGGCTGAGGCGATCTGAGCGCGGATCGAGTCATTGGTCATCGGCATGCCCGCCATGCCAACCATTTGCTCGAGGCGCGAGATTGCATCGCGGGGCGTGTTCGCGTGAATGGTCGTCATTGAACCTTCGTGACCTGTGTTCATGGCCTGGAGCATGTCGAAGGCCTCCTCGCCGCGAACCTCGCCGACGATGATGCGGTCTGGACGCATGCGCAGCGCATTCTTCAGCAGCTCGCGCTGACGAACCTCCCCCTTGCCCTCGACATTGGGCGGGCGCGTTTCGAGCCGGCCGACATGCGGCTGCTGCAATTGCAGCTCCGCCGCGTCCTCGATCGTAACAAGGCGCTCCTTAGCAGGGATGTAACTTGATAGGGCATTCAGCAACGTAGTCTTGCCACTGCCGGTGCCGCCGGACACAAGGATCGACTTGCGCGCCTGCACGGCGATGCGCAACAGTTCGATCATCGGCTGACGGATCGAATTGAACGCCATCAGCCGCTCGAGCGAATAAGGGTTTTTGGAGAATTTGCGGATCGACACCAGTGGCCCGTCGACGGATATCGGTCGCACCGCGATATTGACACGCGAACCGTCATCAAGACGCGCATCGACCATAGGAGCCGATTCGTCCACCCGCCTGCCGATATTCGAGACGATCTTGTTAACGATTCGCAGAAGATGTGCTTCATCGCGAAAGCGAATGGGTGTTTCTTCCAAAACGCCACGGCGCTCGACGAAGACATGCTTGTGCGTGTTAATCAGAATATCCGCGATAGAGTCATCCTTAAGAAGAGGCTCGATCGGCCCAAGCCCGAGCATCTCATCCGCCGTGTCACTGGTCAGTTGATCAAGTTCGCGCGCGTTCAGGGGCACGTTGCGGCCTCGGACGAACTCGCGCACGATCGGCAGTATCTCGTTGAGTATTTCGTCTTTGGATGCATTTTCGAGCGCAGTCAGGTTGAAGCGATCGATGAGGTGGCGATGGAGATCCACTTTCAAAGAGAGAAAGTCTTCGTCCTGTGATTCGACTTGCACAGCCGGAGCGCTTGCCGCCCCGCTCAATGCCGGAACGTGAGCCGACTGCGACGGCTTCTGTTCGTTTGACCCTTTGATGAAGCGACCCAGCATGTCGCTGAACCCCCGCTTGTTTCCCCGGCGTCGAAACTAAGCGTTAACCACGAGCCGCACAAGCGGCCTTGAGGACACACTGGACGTATTACTTGCGACATAGTTAAAAAACGGGTTTCGAGAATCGTTTTATTTTCGCATCGCGCCGAAATAATGGACGAAAGTCCTAGGACCTTTGTCGCATCGCCCCCACTAACCCGGCTTGTAAAGCGTTACATATAATGCGTTATGCACAATTCCTAATATGAACTAGGCAACGACGTACTGCGGCGGAATTGTGAACGAATGGTTAAAATCGCTTGAAAAGTGAAGCGAATCAAGCTGTTGTGAAAATCGAAAGTGGCTCAGATCGAGTATTGAAAGGTTAAGGGACTGTTAATCCATTTGACTTGGCTTTTTTGCGCGACCTAGGATTGAACGTGACGGGGGATGCTTGGGTATGGGGTTCATCCTTGGCTCTGTCTCGTCGGGTTCAAACCTCCAAAGGAGAAATTGGCATGAAGAAGCTCATGACGATGACCCGGCAGTTCCGCGACGATGAAAACGGCGCTGCTATGGTCGAATACACGGTTCTGCTCGGTATCATCACAGTGGCCGTTATCGCCACCGTGGTGCTGGTCGGCACCTGGGTTGCTGGCCGCTGGACCGCACTCAACGCAGCGCTTCCGTGATCATGAATATCTGAAGCCGGTCCGAGCGCAATTGCTCGGACCCCTTCCCCAGGTTGTAAAGACCACTTGGTGAAGGCCGATTGGGTGGGTTAACGTTATGTATATTCGGCTCGCCTTTTCAGGTTTCAGGGTTTCGGGAGAAGAAGCCATGAACAAATTCTCAATTTTGGCCCGGCGGTTCCGCGACGACGAGAACGGCGCTGCTATGGTTGAATACACAGTCTTGCTCGGCATCATAACAGTTGCGGTGATCGCCACCGTTGTGCTGGTCGGCGCTTGGGTTGGAACGCAGTGGACGACGTTGCAGGCCGCGCTGCCTTGATGCGTTACGATTCCCATCGACGCCGGGCTTACCGGCGTCGATGAACTAAATAGAACGCCGTGGCGGGGGCCAATATGCGCGCAAATACGGTAATTATGGTAATACTAGCGGGCGTCTTCGGCGTGCTGGCGGTGGTGCTTGTCAATATGTGGCTCGCCAACCAGCGCAGCGCCATGGCAAGGCCTGGCGATCTACCGCGCGATACAATTGTGGTGGCCGCGACTCCGCTTAAATTCGGCGATTCATTGAGTGCCGACAAATTGCGCGAAATCCCCTGGCCTGCCGGCGCTGTGCCGGCCGGCGCATTCAAGACCACCAAGGACCTTCTGGCCGGCGACGGCGCCAAGCAGGCGCTTCAGGCGATCGGCGTCAATGAGCCCGTCCTTGCCACCAAGATCACAGGCCCGGGTCAGCGCGCTACACTATCGGCCGTGCTGGCGGAGGGCATGAAGGCCGTTTCCATCCGGGTGAACGACGTGCTCGGCGTGGCCGGATTCGTCTTCCCGGGTGATCGGGTCGACGTCCTGTTGACTCGCACCGCGCATAGCGACGCAGGCCCAGACAAGAGCTACGTCGACGTGCTGCTGCAGAGCGTCAAGGTGCTTGCCGTCGACCAGGTGGCTGACGAAAGCAAGGACAGCCCCACTGTAGTGAAGGCTGTGACCGTCGAAGTCAGCACCAAGGATGCGCAAAAGCTCACCCTTGCGGCCAATGCCGGCCAGTTGTCGCTGGCGCTCCGTCAAGCAGCCGCCAGCAAGGCAGAATCGACCGAGCGTATAACGCTGTCGGATCTTACCGGCGACACGCCTGAGGACGTCGCCAAGCGGCAGGCGGAACTCGATAGACAGAAGGCCGCTGACGCCGCGGCCGCGGAGGAACGCAAGCGTGCCGACGACGAACGCAAGCGTTCAGACGAAAAGATTGCCGGCCTGGCTCAAGCCGTAGATCGCGTGGGCAGCCAGATCGACCAATTGAGCAAAGAAAAACCCACTGTTGCGCCAGCACCACAAGCGCAGGAGGTAATTAAGCAAGTCATAAAATATGTGCAGCCTGAACCGCCGGCCCGCGCTACTATCGGCGTGTTTCGTGGCGTCAAGCTTGAGACATACGACGTGCCGCGCGAACGTTAGAAAGCGGCCGGCCAAATGAGGGGCTGCCAATCGGCGGCAATTGGGGAGACTGGGATGCAGGCGTTTTGGGTGAGGATAGCGGCGACTGCGCTGTCCCTCGTGGCGTTTTCGGCGATCTCCGGCCCTCCGGCCAAAGCGGCTGACCGCTTCATCGACGTGTCGAGCCCGTCGCTGCACCGTGTCTTCATTCCGATCTCGCAATCCGCGACGATCCAGGTGAATGCCACGCTGGGCGACATCGTCGTCGGCGACGAAAAGATCGCTGACGCGCAACCCATGACCGACAAGACGCTCTACATCATCGGCAAGAGCGTCGGCACTACGACCGTGAACCTGTTCTCCGACGACAAGCGATCTCTGGGCGCCATTCAGATCGAGGTGGGACAGGATGTCAGCGACATGGCGGCCGCAATCCGACAGGTGGCGCCCAAGGCGCGCATCGAGATCGGCTCGGTTAATGGCAAGGTTCGATTGAGCGGCCACGTCAAGGACGCCGCGACGCTCGCGCAGATCGTCGAAGTGACCCAGCAATATGGCCCTGATGCCATCATCAACGCCGTCACCATTGACGACAGCGAGCAGGTCAATCTTTCAGTCCGCATCTTGGAAGCCAAGCGCAATGCGGGGCGCGATCTCGGTGTTTCGTTCAGGAGCAGGGGCAGCGACGCGACCCAGTTCGGCACCGGCATAGCTGCAGCAACAAAGACTACCAACGGCAACGCTGTGTTAGCTGGCGGAGAATTGTTAAGTGGTCTCCTGTCGACCGGCAGTCCCTTCGGAGCGCTGATCACCCAAGTCATCGACAGTAACATCAAGGTCGATTTGATCATCGAGGCCCTGGAGTCGAAGGGCGTCGTTCGCCTACTGGCCGAACCGAACCTCACCACGGTGTCCGGTGAAACCGCCAGCTTCAACGCCGGCGGCGAGGTGCCGATCCGCAGCGTCAACAGCCAGGGCGAAGTGGAGATCATATTCAAACAGTTCGGCGTCAATCTCAACTTCACGCCGGTCGTGTTGGACGACGGCAAGATCCACATCAAGCTGGCGCCGGAAGTGAGCGACCTGACCGGCTTCACCCCCGCCGGCGATCCGATCTTCACCAACCGCAAGCTGGCGACCGTGGTCGACCTGCGCGACGGCCAGAGCTTTGCCGTCGGCGGCCTGCTTTCCAGCAAGAACACCAGGCTTCAGGACCAGGTGCCGTGGCTGGGCCAGGTGCCGATCATCGGCGCGCTGTTCCACAATTCCAGCACGCAGAAGGAAGAGACAGAGCTGGTCGTCATCGTCACGCCGCATCTCGTGCGGCCGGTGAAGCCCGGCGAGCAATTGGCGACGCCTTTCGACAAGACGAAACCAGCCAACGATCCGGAACTCATGCTGCTCGGCCAGCTCGAAGTCAGCAAGGATATGATCCGGAAATATGAGCTCGGAGAAGGCGTCACCGGCCCTTACGGCCACATGCTGGATGTGAAAACGAAGGACAAGTTGGTCTATGTCAAGAAATAAGCTCCTGCTCGTTCTTCTCGGCGCCGGGCTGCTCACCGGCTGTGCGGCCGACTATCTGAACAATTACGACACGATGACGCTGGCATCGGGCGACTCGCAGAAGGCCAATCAGTTGCTGCAGACGGTCAATCCGTACAACCAGGCTTCGAACAACACCAAGATCGAAGGCGATGGGGCACGATCCGTCGGCATCGTCCAGAAATACAAGCTTCCGCCATCGCCAGCGCCGACGACGAACATGACGGTCAATGTCGGCCCGTCGAGCGCGGCAACAACGAACGCAACACCCTGAAAAGAAGGTGCGGTTTGACAAACGCTGGGTGACGAGGCCAAGCGTTGAGAACAGAGAGTAAGGTCATGTTGGGGACCATACGCAGGTTCTGGCGCGATCAGCGCGGCGTCGCACTTCTCCTCGTCAGCATCATGCTGCCGGCAATCATCGGCTTTTCGCTGCTTGCGATCGACATGAGCCGGGTCAACAACATGCACAACGACCTGCAGAAGGGCGCTGACGGCATGGCTTTGGCCGCCGCAGCAGAGTTGGATGGCCGCACCGACTCAATCGTGCGTGCCGATCGAGCGCTGTCGACCCTGGTATTCAACAAGTATACCTTCTCCACAGCCAACGTTCCGCAAACCTTGCTAGCTGCCGGAGTGACGAGAACCTACCTCCGGTCGCTTCCCGCCTCGGACAGCTCGCCCATAGCGGCAGCCAACATCATCACCGACGAAGTGACGGATGCGCCGAACGCCCGGTTCATCCGCGTGACAGTGACACCTGTCGGCTTCGCGGCCATATTCCCGGCGTCCTTCTTGACCGGGAACGCCGCGAACAACAGTTTCAACGTGGGCGCGGTCTCTGTTGCAGGGTTCACCTCAGGTGTCTGCAACTACACCCCTGTCTTCATCTGCAATCCATACGAGATGGTGAACGGCACCAACAACGCCGGTGGCGTCACGTTGCAGCAAGCAGCATCGGACCCGTCAATTCGCCGACGGCTGATCGAGCTTCGCACAGTGGGCAACAATGCCGCATACGGCCCTGGCAATTTCGGCTTTCTGGCGCCTCCGGACAGCGTAGGCAACGGAGCCCAGGGCCTCGCGCAGACAATTGCGACATCAAGGCCGATCGGCTGTTATTCATCACAAGGCGTGAGCACGAAGACCGGCCAGAACACCGGCCCGATTCAGGACGCGTTCAACGTGCGGTTCGGGATCAACGGCAACGGCAGCGGCTTCAACAGTCCCGAATACGGCCCGGCCACTAACGTTCGCAAGGGTGCGTCGACGAACGGCAACCAGTGCCCGAACTACAACCAGCTGACATTCAATGCGACGGGCAATATGGGCCTGCCGAGGGACGCCACGACACCATATATGGGCGGCCGGATGGGCGACGGGAACTGGAACATGTCCGGCTATTGGAGCACCAATTTCGGTGGAACCAGCTATCCCTCTTCCTGGGACACCAGCAAACCGACCCGATATCAGGTCTACCAATACGAGATCGCGAATAATCTGGTGGGCCATGCCTCGACCGGCGGCGAAGTGGGAACACCGCCAAACGCCTGCCAGCCTCCAGTGACATCGGTTGACCGTCGTTTGCTCTATGGCGCGATCCTCAACTGCAATGCGCTGGAAGCCGCCGGCAACGATCTGAACGGCAACAGCACCAACCTGCCCGTTGAGGCTTTCGCGAGCTTCTTCCTGACGGAGCCTGTTCCAGGCGCCAACGCAGGCGGCTCAGTGTTTGTCGAGCTCGTCGACATTGCCGGTCGGGGCGGACAGGGAACTCTGGATAGTTTCCTCCGCGATGAAGCCCAGCTCTACCGGTGACGAAGATGCTCAGGTTCGTCACTCGACATCTAAAAAAATTCAGACGAGACCAACGCGGCGCGGTCATGGTCGAGATGACGCTTGTCGCGCCATTGATGCTTACGCTTTCGGCTGGCGTGTTCGAGTTCGGCAATCTCATCCATGATAAGCTTCTAATGGAGGCCGGTCTTTCCGATGGAGCCCGTTTCGCTGCGCGCTGCAACAGCCAGATTTATACGGATGCCGGGCTGGCAGCAATAAACTGCGCCGACATCGCCAGCAATATCGCGGTTTATGGCAATGTAGCTGGTACCGGCAACGCTCGCGTCCCTAACTGGCAGAAAGCCAATGTCACTGTGACGATCGGCACCGGCTGCCACGACGCGGTGGTGGGCGGTGTCATGCAGTATCGATCCACGACCGCACAAGTCTGCGTCGTCCAGGCAGACGGTACTTACCCCTACACCGGCGTCGGCATGCTATCTCTGATTGGCATCGGCCCGATCACCCTGAGCGGCTCACATCAAGAACGGTTGATGCGGTTCTGACGATGATCAGGCGTTTCGCAAAGTCCGAGGAGGGTGCGGCCATGGTGGAGATGACCATCGTCGCGACCCTGCTCTTTGCGTTGACGCTCGGCTTCGTCGATTTCGGCTACGCCTTCTATCAGTGGAATGCGGCAACCAAGGCCGTGCAGATCGGTGCGCGGCTGGCCTCAATATCCGATGCCGTCGCGACCAATCTTGCTACCGCCGTACCGACAGCCAACCCCGGCGCGCCCGTGGTGGCCGGGGCCTACGGTCCGTTCGTTTGCAGTTACAGCAGTGGCACGGGGTCCTGCACCAACAACGGCGGATTCAATGCCGCTGCTTTCAGCCAGATATTCCGCGGCGACACAGCCAATACCAACGACGACACCTGCCCGGCGCTTACCGGCACCCAGCGGCCCGGAATGTGCCACTTCTTCTCGGGTCTGCTGCGCAGCAACGTCGTCGTCACCTACACGGCGACCGGGCTCGGCTACCAGACCCGCCTCGGCGGTCCCGTGCCGACCATCGCAGTCAGCCTTCAGAACCGGACCTTCCAGTTCTTCTTCCTCCAGGGACTGATGGGCTTCGCGAACATCAACATGCCCTCCATGCTTAGCACGGTCACGGGCGAAGATTTGAAGAGCACATGGCCATGAACGCCATCGACACCAGAGTCCTCCCGACCAAGCGCAAGCAGGTGGCGCTGTTTTCGTCGGATCCGAACTTCAAGCGCGATGTCACCACACGGCTCGACGCGCTGGCGATCTATGACGTCAAGGTCTCGGATGCGGCGGAGTTCCTCAAAGGACCGCCTGCCGACAGCCGGCCGGGCATCATCATCCTCGATCTCGGCAATGGCGAACTGCTCGGCAATGCGGCGATCGTCGAGGCGCGTGCGGCCTGGGCTTCGGTGCCGCTGATCGCGATCTCCGACGAGCTCACCTCCGAGCAGACGCGCGTCCTGGTGCGCATGAATGCGTCCGACTGGCTGCACAAGCCGCTCGACGCCAAGGAGCTGCTCAACGCCGTCACCTTCCACGACACCGGCAACCAGGGCACCAAGAGCCGCATCATCACCTTCATTGCGGCCAGCGGCGGTGCCGGCGCCACCACGCTGGCGATCTCGGCGGCGGAGTACCTGGCCTCGAAGTCGGCCGAGCGGGCGGCCGCGACCTGCCTCGTGGACCTCGATTTCCAGAGCGCCAATTGCGGCGCCTATCTCAACCAGTTCAACCAGTTCGACCTTTCCGGCATCATCGGCCAGCCGGACCGGCTCGATGTCGAGCTCATGGACGTCATCAAGCTGTCGCGGCCGTCGGGCCTCACGCTCTATTCCTTCGAGCGGCCGCAGCTGCCATTCGAGCCGCACGGTTCGGACTTCGTGTTCCGGCTGCTCGATCTCGTCGCCTACCGCTTCGACAACATCGTGATCGACCTGCCCAACATCGAGACGCCGTGGCATGATTCGGTACTGCGCACGAGCGACGAGATCTTCATCGTCTTCGAGCTCAACGTCGCCTCGCTGAGACAAGGCAAGCGGCTCTACAAGAAGATCCGCGAGTTGCGCGGCAACAAGGTGAGCATCACGCTGGTCGCCAACAAGCACAAGCGCAAATGGTTCGGCAACCACTTCTCGCGCAGCGAGCTGGAGAAGATCTTCAAGGCGCCCCACATCAAGTCACTGGCGCTGGACAACGCGCTCCTGGCCGACGCGCTGAACCGCGCCATCCTGCCTTCCGAGGTGGATGGACGCGCGCGTTTCAACAAGGACCTCAAGCGCATGTTCAAGGAGCGGCTGGACAATGCCCAGCGCTAGCCGCCGCCCCGCCACGCATTTTGTGGCCGCTTGCCTGATTGGCGTTGCGTCGATGTCGATCTGTGGTTTCGCGGAAGGCGGATCGAGCCTGCCTCCCCTGCCCGCCATGGGCCCAAGCCTGCGCAAAGCGGTCGCCTTCCAGACCAGCGAGCAGCCGGGCACCATCGTCATCCGCAAGAACGAGAAAGCGCTCTATTTGGTGACCGATCAGGGCCAGGCGCTGCGCTACCAGATCAGCGTCGGCCGCGACGGCTTCGGCTGGACCGGGACGGTCAAGGTTGCGTCGAAAGCCGAATGGCCGGAATGGCGCCCACCGAAGGAGATGCGCGCGCGTCAGCCGGAACTGCCGGCCAGGGTCCCGGCCGGTCCCTACAATCCGCTCGGCGCCAGGGCGCTTTATCTTTCGCGCGACGGGCGCGACACGCTCTATCGCATCCATGGCACCAACGATCCCAAGGGCGTCGGTTTCGACGGCACGTCCGGATGTTTCCGGCTGACGAACACCGATGTGATCGATCTCTTCAAGCGCGTCGCGGTGGGCGCAAAGGTGGTGGTTGAATGACGATGATCAGCGAGCCGGACGTTCCGGCAATCGAACTCGGTCACCGGGAAACCGTTCCGGGAAAGCCCAGCCGGGCCAGGATGATCGGCGTCATCGCCGTCGGCGCGGTGCTTGTCACCGCCGTCAACGTGACGGCCGCGGTCTATCTCTATCGCGGCGTCAACGACCTCAGGACGATGGAGGCGCGGCTGGATCAACTCGGCCAGTTCGAGCAGCGCATCGGCGCCCGTATCGACGCCGTCAACAACGGTTTCCAGAGCCGGTTCGAGACGCTGGACCGCCAGTTGCAGGCGAATTTCGGCCAGATCAACGGCAATATAGCCAAGCTGGAGCAAGGCCAGCCGGTCGCGGCCGGCGAGCCGGCGCCCGGCGCGTCCGAGCCGGCTATGCTCGGCAACACAACGGTGGCGGATGCGTCCGCGACCGACGAAGGCGGTGCCGCTCCCGCCGATGCGCAGCCCTCGATCAAGCGGAAGGTGACGCCTCCAGGCCCGAACCCCTCCTACCAGCGCATCCAGCAGCCCGACGGCAAGGTCTACTACAAGAAGATCAACTGAGCCCTCGGCTGTTCCGCCGCCCGGCCCCGAACGGCCGGCTACAGATCGCGCTGCAGCGCAAGCACGCGGACCGCGCGGGCCTCGGCGCGCGCCTTGGCCTCGCGCAGAAATACGACATGGCAGTAAGCGCAGGCCGCCAAGCCCAGGCATAGCACCAAGCAGTTTTGCAAGCTGAAATCGACCATCACTGAGAACTGCAGGCCACGAGACGTTGTGAAGGCGGCAACGGTGCTCGCCGTTTCCGCGTGGCTGCTCAGCATCATCATCAGCCCGGCAAAAATTACTGCAAGATGATTGGCCAGAAAGAAGCCGGCCGACCTCTTTGCCTGGCAAATCGTCCAGCAGGCGCCCGCCGCGAAAACAAGGATAGCGGCGTCGAGCGCCATCGACCCGCCGAGATAGACATGCGCCTGCTGCCAGAACATGGTCGAGAACGGCCGCAGCGCCAGCCAGGCGTGCCACACGGCGGGGCTGGCCGGATAGAAGCCGAGAAGCAGCGCCGCCATCCGCTCCGCCGCCAGCAGAACCAGCATCAGGGCCGGAAAGGCAAAAAGCAGTATCGGCTTGCGCATCATGTCATCCCCTCGACATCCGATGACCGATTCTAGAATGCATTGGTTGCGTGAGACTTAACGCAACGCCTTGCTTTTCAAGGAATGTCGCTCATGTCTAATGTGTGGACGGGTTCAACGGTCGGGGCGGCGCCGTGTCGACAGGAGCTAACAGGTCGGGCTCGAGCGACACCACCGGCTATCGGCACGATCCCATGGAGGCCCGCTCGTGAGCCAGGCGAAACCGCGCAGCCGCCCGCTGCTGGCGCCGATGATCGGTGGTCTCGGGCTGCTCGCCGGCATGCTGCTGATCGCGGAGGGCAGGCGCTGGCTGCCGCCCGGCCCGCCGCCCGTCACGCCACTCCAAGATGCCGGCGACCTCAAGACGGCCTCTCAGGTCCCGGTTCAAGACACGCGGCCGGGCGAGCCGGCACGGAAGATCGCCGAGGATCTCATTGCGCCGCCGCCGCTCGACCCGTCCGGGATCGAGCGCATCGAGCCGCGCCCCCCGCTCGGCGAACTCGGGCTCGCGCCGCGACCGAAAACGCCGATGCCGCGGGATTGGCGCGAGACGCTGCTTTTCGGTCCGGTGGCGACCTCCTCGGTGGTCTTCGAGGCCATGGGACGCACGGTCGCCATCAGCGGGACGATCGACATAGACCCCCACAGGACCTGCACGTTCGACAAGGCCGCCTGGCCCTGCGGCCAGCGGGCGCGGGCCGCCTTCAACGCCTGGCTGCGCGGCCGGGCGCTGAGATGCTTCCTGCCGCCGGATGACGACCGCTTCGCCATCGCCGCGCCCTGCGCGCTCGGCAAGCAGGATGTCGGCGCCTGGCTTGTCTCCAACGGCTGGGCGATGGCCGCTCACAACGGCATCTACGGCAAGGCAGAAGCGGTGGCGAGAGAAGCCAGGATGGGCATTTTCGGCCCGCCGCAATAGGGCAATCGCGGGAAAGCCCATGAACAGTTGCGTCATGGAATTGCGTGAAAGCAGAATGGTCAGACCGATTAAGCGATTCTAGAAAGCATGGGCTGCTCCAACGGCCGGGCAAGTCATCAAGCGCGCAAGCTGCGGGCCCGACCCAGCGCTTCCCATGGAGAAGAAGCCGACTTTGCATCAAATTGTACGCTTCCCTGAAACCGAAATTGCAACGGACCTCCTGTAAGCCAATGCGTCGAACAGGAGATTGGCCCTTGATCACGAAAACACCGACCGCCCCGGCTCAAACATGGAGGCATCTCATCTTGCTGGCCGTGCTTGGCACCGCCGGGTGTGTCGTCCTTTCGCTCGCGCTGAACTACCTGATGCTTTTCAGCGACAGCCTGACGCCGTTCGCCCGAGGGGCTGTCACGGCCATCATCGTGCCGATCGTCATCGGCCTGCCGCTGTTTGCGCTGCTAGGCTGGCAACAGATCGAAATCCGCCGCTACCGGCAGGAACTCACCAAATCCGGCACCTACGACCAGCTGACCGGCTGCCTGAATGGCAAAGTGTTCACATCGATGGTCGACAGGAGGTCCGCGAGACCGGCCGGTCCTCGCTCCGGCGCCTTCCTGGTCATCCATCCGGAGCATCTGGCGTCGATCAACCTGCGCTTCGGTCTGGAATGGGGTGACGAGGCCTTGCGGCTGATCGCATCGGCCATCCGATCCTCGGTGCGCAAGGACGATCTGATCGGCCGGATCGGAACCTCGATGTTCGGCGTCTTCCTGCCGGGCGCGAGCGAAGAGGATGCCAAGGACGTCGGCGAACGCGTTCGCGGCGCGGTCGGCGAAATCTATTTCGCGCCGAAAGGCGACAAGGACGTGCTTGCGATCAGCGTCGGCGGCGTCATTTTCGAGCGCGAGCTGGATTTCGAGGACATGTTCCGCTTCGCGGAGGAAGGCATGGCCGAAGCACCTGACGAAGCCGGCCTGCGGCTGTCGCACGTCACCAACTGAGCCGGCGCGATCGGTCGGCTTCTTGGGCGCACCGGTAAACCGGCTAGGTGCTGTGGTGGCCCAAGAGCTGGAGGCCTCGCCCGGAATTGAAGGATTTGCAGTCTTCTGCATGAACCATTCCGCCACGAGGCTTCACAGGCGAGGCATCGCCATAGATTGGCGCCAGACCATCGTCAAGCGCGTCCAGCCAACAGTTCCCGGGAAAGTGCTGGTGCTGCGAGAGAGGATTGAACTCTCGACCTCTCCCTTACCAAGGGAGTGCTCTACCACTGAGCTACCGCAGCCTGCGATGGCGGCGCTTCTGCCATATCGAACCGGCAAGCGCAAGGCCAAGAAAAACCCAAATCCTCGAATGCGATTCTTGCCAACAATTATGCGGCTCGAAGCAGCGTGCGCGGCTGATCCACAGCGTAAAGCGCGTCGCAATCTTTCAGATTCGCTCCATGCGCTTTAGGTTTTTGATTTTACGCATGTCTTTATCCCAAAACCGGTTCCCACTTTCGGGAGACATGCTTCAAACCCGCCCGACCGCCTGCTTTCATGACACCGCCGGGCCAAAATGCTAGCAATTGCGGAATCGCAGCCGGCTGACCACCGGTTAGGGATTGGACGATGGGCGAGAAGACAAATCCACCGAAAAAGGGCGAAGCCGCGCGCAAGGAACGGTTGGCAGAGGCGCTGCGCTCCAATCTGCAGAAGCGCAAGGCGCAGACGCGATCGCGGCGCGCGGGCGACGCTGACAAGCAGAGCGCCCGTGATGCCGATCAGCGGTCGGAAGGCTTGCCGGCTGCTGGAAAAATGCACAAGGACTGACCAAATCGGCCATACTGCCCGGCCATAGTCGACCCGGTTTTAGGAAAATCCTACTTCTTGAACCAAGCCGGCCAATGGTCTAAGCCGGGCCACTCAACCGATTGAAGCGGCCTGTTCGGGCCGAGGGGACGTTTTCTCATGGATCGCATCAGAATTGTCGGCGGCAATGAGCTTGCCGGTACCATTCCGATCTCGGGCGCCAAGAACGCGGCATTGCCGCTGATGATCGCCTCGTTGCTCACCGACGACACGCTGACGCTCGAAAACGTGCCGCATCTGGCCGATGTCGAGCAGCTGATCCGCATCCTCGGCAATCACGGCGTCGACTATTCCGTCAACGGCCGCCGTGAGAGCCAGCAGAAAGGCTATTCGCGCACCATCAATTTTTCCGCCCGCAACATCGTCGACACCACCGCGCCCTACGAGCTCGTGTCGAAGATGCGCGCCTCGTTCTGGGTTATCGGCCCGCTGCTTGCCCGCATGGGCGAGGCCAAGGTATCGCTGCCCGGCGGCTGCGCCATCGGCACGCGCCCGGTCGACCTATTCCTCGAGGGCCTACAGGCTCTGGACGCCGAGCTCGACGTCGACAATGGCTATGTCGTGGCCAGGACCAGGAACGGCCGTCTCCACGGCAATCGCTACGTGTTCCCGAAGGTCTCGGTCGGCGCCACCCATGTGCTGATGATGGCGGCCTCGCTCGCCAAGGGCGAGACGGTGCTCGAAAACGCCGCTCGCGAGCCGGAGATCGTCAACCTCGCCGAATGCCTGATCGCCATGGGCGCCAAGATCCATGGTGCCGGCAGCTCCACCATCACCATCCAGGGCGTCGAGGCGATGTCCGGCGCCCGCGTGCGTGTCATCCCCGACCGCATCGAGACCGGCACATACGCGATGGCCGTCGCCATGACCGGCGGCGATGTGATGCTGGAAGGCGCGCGGCCCGACCTGTTGCAGACGGCGCTCGACGTTCTCGTCGAGACTGGCGCCGAGATCACGCCGACCAATGAGGGCATCCGCGTCAAGCGCAACGGAGCCGGCGTTGCGCCGGTCGACGTGACCACCGCCCCCTTCCCCGCCTTCCCCACCGACCTGCAGGCGCAGTTCATGGGCCTGATGACCATGGCCAAGGGCAAGTCGCGCATCACTGAGACGATCTTCGAGAACCGTTTCATGCATGTGCAGGAGCTTGCCCGCCTCGGCGCCCACATCACGCTATCCGGCCAGACGGCGATCGTCGACGGGGTCGCCAAGCTGAAGGGCGCTCCCGTGATGGCGACCGACCTGCGCGCCTCGGTGTCCCTGGTGATCGCCGGGCTCGCAGCCGAAGGCGAGACCACGGTCAACCGCGTCTACCACCTCGACCGGGGCTTCGAGCGGCTGGAAGAGAAGCTCTCCGGCTGCGGCGCGGTGATCGAGCGCATTTCGGGCTGACGTTCCGCGGCATTCCTTCCGAGTGGTTGCGCCGAGCGGAAAGACCCACTAGAGCGTGGAGTTCAACCACGCTCTAGCTTTTTGTGTGAGCATGATCCTTACCGGAAACCGGTTTCCACTTTTCGGGATCATGCTCTAACAGAACGCTGAATTGTCAACGTTCAGGTGCGCATCCCGCATGGCAGCTCTCAAGCTCATCGCGCTCGACGATCAGGATCTGAGCATCGTCTCGGCGCATGTCCAGGACGCCGTGATGAAGGTCTCCGACTTGGAGTACCTGCCGGCGGCCAAGCGCTTCGTGCTCACCATGAACCGCTTCGTCTGGGAAGCAAAATCGGGCCTCTTCCGCCAGCATAACGAACGGCGGCAGAGCGTCCTGCACTTCGACCGGGTGCTCGGCGTCAAGACCAGCGGCATTCCACGCGACAAGCCGGCTGAAGTGCTGTCGCTGCTGGCGATCAGCTTCATTGCCATCAGCAAGCCGGCCGGCATCGTCGAATTGGTGTTTTCGGGCGGCGGCACCATCATGCTCGACGTCGAATGCATCGAGGCCAGGCTTGCCGACGTCGGTGGTTCCTGGGAAGCCACCTCGCGACCGGTCCACAGAGGCTAACGCGCAATGGCAATAACGCTCCGCCAGCAAGAGGCTGATTTTGAACAGCGTTTTTCGGCCTTTCTCATCACCAAGCGCGAGGTTTCGGCCGATGTCGAGGCCGTCGTGCGGGACATCATCGCCCGCGTGCGCGCCGAAGGCGACAAGGCGCTGATCGACTACACGCTGAAGTTCGACAAAGCCGATCTCAGCGCGCTCGGCATCGCCGTCTCGAAAAGCGACATCGCCAGGGCCTATGAAGCGGCCGATCCGGCCACCGTGGAGGCGCTCAAATTCGCGCGCGACCGTATCCGCTCGCATCATGAGCGGCAGAAGCCGAAGGACGATCGCTACACGGATGCCGCCGGCGTCGAGCTTGGTTCGCGATGGACGGCGGTCGAAGCCGTCGGCCTTTACGTGCCGGGCGGCACGGCGAGCTATCCCAGCTCGGTGCTGATGAACGCCGTGCCGGCCAAGGTCGCCGGCGTCGAGCGCATCGTCATCGTCGTGCCGGCGTCAGGTGGTATCATCAATCCGCTGGTGCTGGTGGCGGCCGACCTTGCCGGCGTTTCGGAGATTTACCGCGTCGGCGGCGCGCAGGCCGTTGCCGCGCTTGCCTATGGCACCGAGACGATCAGGCCCGTTGCCAAAATCGTCGGGCCGGGCAATGCCTATGTCGCGGCGGCGAAGCGCCAAGTGTTCGGCACGGTCGGCATCGACATGATCGCCGGGCCGTCGGAAGTGCTGGTGGTGGCCGATGCCGACAACGATCCGGACTGGATCGCCGCCGACCTGTTGGCGCAGGCCGAGCATGATGTCTCGGCGCAGTCGATCCTGATCACCGACAATGCCGAATTCGGCAAGTCGGTCGAGCAGGCGGTCGAACGCCAGCTGAAAGTCCTGCCGCGCGCCGAGACGGCGGCCGCCAGTTGGCGCGATTTCGGCGCGGTGATCCTTGTGCCGACACTGGAGGCCTCGCTGCCGCTGGTCGACCGGATCGCGGCGGAGCATGTCGAGCTCGCCTTCGACGATGCCGAGGACTACCTTTGCAGGATGCGCAACGCGGGCGCCGTGTTCATTGGGCGGCATACGCCCGAAGTCATCGGCGACTATGTCGGCGGCTCCAATCACGTTCTGCCGACGGCACGCTCGGCGCGCTTCTCCTCGGGTCTGTCCGTGCTCGATTTCGTCAAGCGCAGCTCGATCCTGAAGCTCGGGCCGGAGCAGCTCAAGGCGCTGGCGCCCGCCGCGATCGCGCTCGCCACGGCGGAAGGGCTCGATGCGCATGCCCGCTCCGTCGCGATCAGGCTGAACATGTAGCAATGTCCGGCCGTCACCAAACCCGCGACAGGCTGATCGACGTCGAGCTCGACGAAACGATCGGACGTTCGACGCCCGACGTCGAGCACGAGCGGGCGGTGGCGATCTTCGACCTCATCGAGGAAAACAGTTTCAAGCCGGTCAACGACGGCGGCGCCGGTCCCTACAAGCTCAAGCTGTCGTTGGCTGAGTCGCGCCTGGTCTTTGCCGTCAGCCGCGAGAACGGCGCAGAGGTGGTCACCCACATCCTGTCGCTGACGCCGCTGAGGCGCATCGTCAAGGACTATTACCTGATCTGCGAGAGCTATTACGAGGCCATCCGTTCCTCGACGCCCAGCCATATCGAGGCGATCGACATGGGGCGGCGCGGCCTTCACAATGAGGGCTCGCAGACCCTGATGGACCGGCTCGCCGGCAAGATCGAGATCGACTTCGACACGGCGCGGCGGCTGTTCACGCTGGTCTGCGTGCTGCACTGGCGGGGCTAGATCAGGATGACGTTTCGTTGAACCGCCATCCTGATCCAGCTCTTTGTTGGAGCATGATCCTTTCCAAAAACCGGTTCCCACTTTTTGGGATCATACTCTTTGGTTGGAGCATGATCTTTTCCAAAAACCGGTTCCCACTTTTTGGGATCATGCTCTTTGGTTGGAGCATGATCTTTTCCAAAAACCGGTTCCCACTTTTTGGGATCATGCTCTAGTGCCCGGCCTGCCTCACTCGATCCTGTTTCTGTGCGGCATGAACGCCGTGCGCTCGCCGATCGCGGAGCAATTGGCGCGCCGCATGCTGCCCGCCGCCACATTCGTCGCGTCAGCCGGCGTGCGCGCCGGCGAGCGCGATCCGTTCGTCGATGCCGTGCTTGCCGAGGAAGGATTCTCGCTCGGCGGGCGCCAGCCCAGGACACTGGAGGATCTGGAAGATGATTATTTCGACTTGATCGTGACCCTGGCGCCGGAGGCGCATCACGCAGCGCTCGAACTCACCCGCTCGCTCGCCGTCGAGGTCGAATACTGGCCGATGCCCGATCCAACCGACACCGGCGGCACGCGTGAGCACATCATGGCCGCCTATCGCGACGTGCGCGAGCGGCTGAAGGCGCGCATAAGCCGACGTTTCCTGCTTCCGGAGGTTAAAAACGCGACGGATTAAGCGTGTTCACAAGCGGGCGATTATCATATAGGTTCCGCCGCAAAATCCGGTTGGAGTCGGCGGTTTCCTGAAACGGTCCGACCCCAGATGGAGCATAGATGTCGTCCGAAACACCGCTTCACCATTTCGGCATCGTGCTCCAGGCGCCGGAACCGTAATCCAAGCAAAGGTATCGAATGCCGAAGGAAGAAGTCCTCGAGTTTCCAGGTGTGGTCACCGAACTGCTGCCCAACGCGATGTTCCGGGTGAAGCTCGAAAACGAACATGAAATCATCGCCCACACGGCCGGCCGCATGCGCAAGAACCGCATTCGCGTGCTGACTGGCGACAAGGTACTGGTCGAGATGACGCCTTACGACCTGACCAAGGGCCGCATCACCTACCGTTTCAAGTAGCAAATCGGCGCGAACCGCGATGAGCATCCTGCAGAAGCTCGTGCTTGCCTCGGGTTCGCCGCGCCGCATCGAACTCTTGCAGCAGGCCGGTATCGAGCCGGACCGTGTGCTGCCCGCCGACGTCGACGAGACGCCGCAGCGCGCCGAGCATCCGCGTTCGCTGGCCAGGCGCCTGTCCAAGGACAAGGCCGAGAAGGCGCTGGCCTCGCTTAAAGGCGAGGAAGGTTTCGCGCCCGCCTTCATCCTCGCCGCCGACACGGTGGTGGCGGTGGGCCGACGCATCTTGCCCAAGGCCGAGACCATCGACGACGCCATCAACTGCCTCGGCCTGCTCTCCGGCCGCTCGCACCGGGTCTATTCCGGCGTCTGCCTGATCACGCCGGGCGGCAAGCTGCGCCAGCGGCTGGTGGAAACCAAGGTGCGCTTCAAGCGGTTGCCGCGCGAGGAGATCGACGCCTATGTCGCGTCAGGCGAATGGCGTGGCAAGGCCGGCGGCTATGCCGTGCAGGGCCTGGCCGGTTCCTTCGTCGTCAAGCTGGTCGGCTCCTACACCAATGTGGTCGGCCTTCCGCTTTACGAAAGTATCGCGTTGCTTTCGGGCGAGGGGTTCAAGACGCACCAGAACTGGCACGCCTCACGCTCATGAGCCTGGACGATAAGGTGACACCGCTTCGGCCGAAGCGGCCCTGCCCCGAATGCGGAAAACCTTCCTCGCGCGAACACTATCCGTTCTGCTCCGCGCGCTGCAAGGACATCGACCTCAATCGCTGGCTGAAGGGCGCCTATGTCATTCCCGATCGTGACCGCGATGAGGAAGACGAAGATAGCCCGAAGCCGGGACCCACGCCCCAGGACGAGGGTTAAGCGCAGCTGCCATTGCTTTTCGGTGATTTTTCTTTCCCGACAAAATCAGCGGCTAGGCTAAGTACTTGTTTTCACTCAATCCCGAAAGGGAAAAGAACCGCGCACTTTTCCTGGAATTGCGCTTGTTTCTACGCAATTCCGGGCGGAAAACCGCTGCGCACTTTTCCTGGAATTGCTCTGGACAGCCAAGATACCCGTGCTATAACCCACGCGCTTTCCAGGGGCGCCGCCCGGCGCTCTCGTGAAACCCGGCGGGCGATCCCGTTAGCCGGCGCAGGCCCAGATAGCTCAGTTGGTAGAGCAGCGGACTGAAAATCCGCGTGTCGGTGGTTCGAATCCGCCTCTGGGCACCATCCCCTCTTCTCCCGACAATCCCTTTCGCCGAAGCTTCTACGCTGCAGTTTTTGCAAGCAGCTGAAATTGTTGATATTTTTTCGTCGAATGGCGCATTTGAGCTGGGTGTGGAGCGCTTCGAGCGCATTTGGTCCAACGAGGCGGAGGGATGGTATTTCCGTTGGTAATCGGCATCCTGATGGTATCGAAACAGCCAAGGGAGACCTGACGGATGGCCCTCTCCGACGTGAAATGCCGAAACGCCCGCCCCGCTTCCAAGCTCGTCAAACTATCAGACGGGGGCGGGCTGCAGCTATGGGTGCAGCCCACGGGCTCTCGCCTCTGGAGGCTCGCCTACCGCTTTGACGGCAAGCAGAAACTGCTAGCGCTGGGCAGCTATCCCCTTATCTCCCTCGCCGAGGCGCGCCAGGCGCGCGATGACGCTAAACGGCTCCTGCTGGCTGGCATAGACCCTGGAAAGGAACGCAGCTTGCGGAAGGCCGATTCGGCAAAGGACTCCTTTCGCGCAATTGCGGACGAATATGTTGAGAAGCTGAAGAAGGAGGGACGTGCCGACCGGACGATCAGCAAGGTCAAATGGCTCCTGGACTTTGCCTATCCGACAATCGGCGATATGTGCATTCGGAAGATCGATCCGGCCACCATCCTTACCGCCCTTCGTCGCGTCGAGGTTCGCGGTCGATACGAGTCAGCCAGGCGACTGCGCTCCACCATCGGCACCGTGTTTCGATACGCAATAGCGACCGCACGCGCCGAGGCAGATCCGACGATCGCCCTGAGGGGCGCACTCATCAGTCCGACGGTCACACCTCGTGCCGCGATTACCGACCCTAAGGCCTTGGGCGGCTTACTCAGGGCAGTCGATGCATTCGATGGACAGCCAACAACCAGAGCCGCCCTGAAGCTGATGGCAATGCTGTTTCCCCGACCCGGCGAGCTGCGCGCCGCAGAATGGGAAGAGTTCGATTTCGAAAGCTCGGTTTGGATCATTCCTGAAACACGCATGAAAATGCGACGGCCGCATCGCATACCGCTTTCAAAGCAGGCAGTAAGCGTCCTGACCTCGCTTAAAGAAATCTCTGGTGGTGGATCGCTGCTCTTTCCTGGTGTTCGATCGGTTTCGCGTCCGATTTCCGAAAACACGCTTAACGCCGCCCTTCGCCGCATGGGCTACGGCAAAGAGGAAGCTACTGCGCACGGTTTTCGAGCAACGGCATCAACTCTCCTGAACGAATGCGGAAAATGGCATCCAGATGCCATAGAGCGACAGCTGGCCCACATTGAGAACAACGACGTTCGTCGAGCCTACGCCCGGGCTGAGCACTGGGACGAGCGCGTCCAGATGATGCAATGGTGGGCCGATTATCTCGACGAACTCGAGAGCAAAAACGCGCGGCTAATCTCAATTAGCGATGGCGGCAAGCCTGCTGTCCCTACACCGTCGGGAGGGTCGACTCTGAACCCAACAGCGACGATTCACCAAACGCCAAGGCGAACCCTCAACCTTCGAAGATAATGTCGAGTTCTGGCCTGCTGCCGGTTTTTCGGACACCAGGTTAAGCTAGCATAGCTTGCTCCTCGAACTCGACGGGGCTCAGATAGC
>NZ_JARTVT010000128.1:0-264 GCF_029625685.1 Mesorhizobium sp. WSM4976 | reverse complement strand
CACGCTGATCAGCCCGGCCCATGCCGGAGAGCTCGGCGACCAATGCCGCCAGCTACACCACATCCCGGGACATGATCTAATGGACCCAAATCGCTCGGCGAAAACGCGACAAACAGGCAGCTCTCGATCCGCATTGATCAGCGCGATTGTGATAAACCCGAACTTAGCGTGTAGCCGTCGGATTCCGTTTAAGAGCTCTTCATCCGTGTATGTGCGACCTCGTTTTGCGACGGCGCGTGGCGACTGGAATCCGACCATTGCAAA
>NZ_JARTVT010000126.1:0-275 GCF_029625685.1 Mesorhizobium sp. WSM4976 | reverse complement strand
ATGAAGGCCAAGAAGAAACCGCTCGACGAGAAGAGCCCGGCCGACTTCGGCGCTGACGTCAAGCCGCGCCTCAAGGTGATCAAGACCGAGGAGCCCGGCGGCCGCAAGGCGGGCGTCAAGGTGAAGTCGGTGGCCGAGCTCGTCGAGAAGCTCAAGAACGAAGCCGGCGTGCTCTAAGCGATCGGGAAAGGACAAAGAAATGGCAATTCTCCTCATCGCCGAACATGACAACGCAACCCTCTCCGACCAGACCGCCAAGGCGCTGTCGGCGGCGC
>NZ_JARTVT010000125.1:0-300 GCF_029625685.1 Mesorhizobium sp. WSM4976 | reverse complement strand
GATCGGGGGGGGGTTTGGGGCCCCGGGGGGGGGGGGGGGGGGGAAGGGGGGCGGGCGGGGGGGGGGAGGGGGGGGGGGGGGGGGAAAGGGGGGGGGGGGGGGGCGCGCCCGGGGGGGGGGGGGGGGGGGGGGGGGGGGGGGCGCGGCGCGCGCGGGGGGGGGGGGGGGGGGGGGGGGGGGGGGGGGGGGGGGCGCGCGGCCGCCGCCGGGGGGGGGGGGGGGGGGGGGGGGGGGGGGGAGGGGCCGGGCGGGGGGGGGGGGCGGGCCGCGCGGGGGGCGCGCCGGGGGGGGGGGCGGGTG
>NZ_JARTVT010000124.1:0-313 GCF_029625685.1 Mesorhizobium sp. WSM4976 | reverse complement strand
GAGCGGCGTTGCCGTGGTGCCGCTGACAACCCACACAAAGAGGTTTGCGCCTGTAGCGGGTGCACTGGCACTGAGAATGATGTCTGCCGTGGCCAGTGCGCCAGGCTGACAATAGTAAAATTCGATGTAACCCCAAATTGAGAAAGGAAGACCAATAGCGCCTGGGGCCCATTGTGTGGCCATTGTGGAATCAACCACCACGCTGGTTGTCGTGGATCCGAAACTGCTTTCCCGCGCGACGCCCACTACGACAATATCGGACGCACCGGTGGCGATCGGCGCGTTGGACCACGTATAAGTGTTCGGTGATCCG
>NZ_JARTVT010000123.1:0-313 GCF_029625685.1 Mesorhizobium sp. WSM4976 | reverse complement strand
CGGATCACCGAACACTTATACGTGGTCCAACGCGCCGATCGCCACCGGTGCGTCCGATATTGTCGTAGTGGGCGTCGTGCGGGAAAGCAGTTTCGGATCCACGACAACCAGCGTGATGGTCGATTCCACAATGGCCACACAATGGGCCCCAGGCGCTATTGGCCTTCCTTTCTCAATTTGGGGTTACATCGAATTTTACTATTGTCAGCCTGGCGCACTGGCCACGGCAAACATCGTTCTCAGTGCCAGTGCACCCGCTACAGGCGCAAACCTCTTTGTGTGGGTTGTCAGCGGCACCACGGCAACGCCGCTC
>NZ_JARTVT010000122.1:0-326 GCF_029625685.1 Mesorhizobium sp. WSM4976 | reverse complement strand
ATCTGGCTCAAAGGCAATCACGTCGACGAGCACGTCAAGACCGAAAGGCAGGGCAAGGCGCTCGGCCCGGAAGTCACCACCTACAGCTACACCGCAACCTTCGCCGTCGCATTTGCGTGGAATGGTCCAGCAACAGCCATTCCGCGCATTTGGGCGGATGACAAGCTAATTTTCGATGTCTCCTATGAGGCATTGACAAACGCCATCGCCAACGGCGGCAAAGGCATCGGGGTCGCCAAGGGCGCCTCGATCACGCTTCATCTCGGCACCGATGATCAAAAGCCTGATCCAGACATCGAGGCCGACCGCGGTGCCGGCCAGGTTCC
>NZ_JARTVT010000121.1:0-331 GCF_029625685.1 Mesorhizobium sp. WSM4976 | reverse complement strand
GGATGCTTCGCCTCTGATCGACAAACATCCGAAAGATGCGCCTAACGATCTTAAGCTCCTCAGGAGGTCCCGGAACGTAAATCACGCGGTCGGTGCTCAGCCCCTTTTCTTCGCCCGGCCCAAGAAGAAAACGAGGCTGCCCGTCTTTGCTGATCAACATACGTCTTACCCCATAGGGCAATGGACCGCCTTGTTTGAACCCAAGGCCAGCCTGCTGCGTCTGCGCCCTTGAAATTTTCGCCGAGAGTTCCCGACTGTACTCGCTTGCCATGACGCGCTTAAGGTTCTTGACGATGGTTGAGACCATGCTGCCGTCGTTTTCAAAAGGCTC
>NZ_JARTVT010000120.1:0-361 GCF_029625685.1 Mesorhizobium sp. WSM4976 | reverse complement strand
GACCCACTACCCGCGCAGTACAGCAAGCATCGGCGGCCATCCGATTCATCCGATGCTGATCCCCTTTCCAATCGCGTTCTTCGTCGCCACGTTCTTTTGCGACTTGATCTTCTGGCGAACCGGCAATCCCGGTTGGGTCAGCGGCTCCGTCTGGCTTCTCGGGGCGGGCCTAGTAATGGCTGCCTTGGCCGCCATTGCCGGCCTGACAGATGTGCTGGGCGACGATCAAGTCCGCAACCTTCGCGATGCATGGCTGCACGCGGGCGGCAACGTGCTGGTCGTTCTCATCGAACTCTACAACTGGTATTCCCGATACGCCCACGGCGATGCTGCGGTGGTCCCCGTTGGCCTCGTGCTTTCC
>NZ_JARTVT010000012.1:28202-204936 GCF_029625685.1 Mesorhizobium sp. WSM4976 | reverse complement strand
GTCACGGTGGCGCGGGACCAACGCCCAATCAGCTCTTAAACTGATTCAACGCAATCGTGAGGTTGCCTGATGAGCGACGACGTCTTTCAGCGCAAGACTGCCGCCTTCGCGACCATGCTGGTCAAGCAGGCGGCATGGCCAGCCGCGATCGTGATCGCCGGCGACAGCATCGCGCCGCTGGTCGCCTCGGCGCGCGGCGCGCTTCAAGCGCCGCTAGCGGTGCTGGCGTTGCTCGTCGCTACGGCGAGCGCCATCGTGGTGCTCGGGCTCTCGGCGCTTCTCTTGTTCGATGCGCTGCTGTTCCGCCTGATCGCGACGCATGGCGACGAGATGTCCGGAGGCGCCGCTGTCGACGACCTGCTGGCGCGCATGCGGCTCAAGCCCGCTCCGCCGACGCCGCGTCCGCTTGACGAGCGTATCGCGGGAACACGCCGCCTGCTGGCCAGGCAGCGGATCGCCTTGGCGGTTTTCGTCGTCGCTTTCCTCACGGCCGGATTCTGGATGCCGAGATGAGCAAGCTTTCGCTGCGCACCTACACGCTGTTGCAGACCGTAACCTCAGTCGGCCTCTCGGCGATGGCCCGGGCGGTCACCGGCGTGCGGCCGATCTGGAGCGGCAGCGAGCCGTCTGACCGACAGCGCATCTATTTCGCCAACCACACCAGCCATGGCGACTTCATCCTTCTATCAGCCTGCCTCAGCGAGACGGAGCGCGCCAAGACGCACGCGATCGCCGCGGCCGAATACTGGGGCAAGTCGCGGCTCCGCCGTTTCATCGCCGAGGACATGCTGTCGTCCGTGCTGATCAGCCGGCAATGGACGAGCGAAGCGGAGCACCCGATCTCGATCATGCTTTCCGTGCTCGACCAGGGTCATTCGCTGATCATCTTCCCGGAAGGCACCCGCAACACCAGCGACGAGCTGCTGCCCTTTCGTTCCGGCCTCTACAATCTGTCGATGGCGCGGCCCGACGTCGAGCTGGTCCCCTGCTGGATCGAGAACATGTCGCGTGTGCTGCCAAAGGGCCAGTTCCTGCCTGTGCCACTGCTTTGCCGCGTCGTCTTCGGCGCCCCCGTCGCGGTGGCGCCTGGCGAGGAACGCCGCGCCTTCCTCCAGCGCGCCCGCGCCGAGCTTCTGGCGCTCAATCCGCGCCCCGACCGAGACGATTGATGCGCCACGAAATCAGCATTCTCATCATCGGCCTTTTCGTGGTGCTGAGCACCGCTAGCGTCACCGCCGGCATCCTCTCGATGCGCGCGCCGAAGCCGTTGAGCGCCACGCTGGTCAATCTCACGCAGCGCATCAACGCCTGGTGGGTGATGGTGGCACTGATGACGGTCGCCTTCTTCTTCGGCCGGTACGGCATGACCATCCTGTTCGCGCTGATCTCGTTCGCGGCGCTGCGCGAATTCGTGACGCTGACGCACAGCCGCCGCAGCGACCACTGGGTGCTGCTCGGCATGTTCGGCATCGTCATACCCTTCCAGTACTGGCTGGTGTGGACTGCCTGGTACGGCCTCTTCGTCATCTTCATCCCGGTCTACTGCTTCCTGCTGATGCCGGCGATCACGGCGCTGCACGGCGACACGGAACGGTTTCTGGAGCGCGTCTCGGCGCAGCAATGGGCGATCATGATCTCGGTATACTGCGTCAGCCACGTGCCAGCTTTGCTGACGCTCAACGTGCCTGGTTTCGAAGATCGCAACCTTCTGCTCATCGCCTTCCTGATCATCGTCGTGCAAGGCAGCGACGTCCTGCAATACATCTTCGGCAAGCTGTTCGGAAAACACCGCTTCTCGCCCAACGTGTCGCCGTCGAAAACCTGGGAGGGGCTGATCGGCGGGCTGGTCGCGTCGAGCCTGCTTGGCGCGCTGCTCGCCTTCATCACGCCCTTCTCGCCGCTGCAGGCCTCGGCCGTCGCCTTCATCGCCTGCACGATGGGATTTCTCGGCGGCCTCGTCGCCTCGGCGATCAAGCGCGACCAGGGCGTCAAGGACTGGGGCCATCTTATCGAAGGCCATGGCGGCATGCTCGACCGCACCGACAGCCTGGTCTTCGCTGCGCCGATCTTCTTCCACATCGTGCGCTATTTCTGGACGGTCTAACGGGCCAGTTACAGCCGCTTGCGCATCACAGATGGGGAAAAGAGCTACAGTTCCAAATTCCAGGTCTGGCCGACCAGATCCTTGCCGAAGGAATGGTGGCGCTCCTCGTCCACCAGCTTGAAACCCGCCGCCTGGTAGATACGGCGGGCCGAGCCCAGTATGTCGTTGGTCCATAGCGTCAGCGTCTTGTAGCCCTTGGTGCGGGCGAAGGCGATGCACTCGTCGACCAGCCGCCGGCCGATGCCGAGGCCGCGCGCCGACGGCTCGACATAGAGCAGCCTCAGCTTCGCCACCTCGGGCGACTTGCGGACGACGAAGACGGAACCGACCACCTCGCCTTCACGCTCGGCGATCCAGGCGCGCTCCCATTGCGCGTCGAATTTCTTGACGAATTCGGCGAGGATCTCGGCGACCAGCGCCTCGTAGGTTCCGTCCCAGCCATACTCCTCGGTGTAGAGCATGCCCTGACGGCGCGTGATCCAGCCGATGTCGCCGACCTGCAGCGGCCTCAGGATGTAGGAGTCACTGGGTTCGGGCCTATCCCCGAGCAGGTCCTGGACGATGCGCATGGCCTTGACCAGCCGCTCCTGGTCGACCGGCGGCAAGCGGTCGAGCAACGCGCGCACCTGGTCATGCGAATCCTGGTTGAGCGGCGCGAAGGCTTCCCTGCCGGCCGGCGTCAGCGCGATCGATGATCGGCGTGCATCGGCTTCCGTGGCGGCGCGCTCGACCAGGCCGCGCTCCTCGAATTTCTTGAGCAGGCGACTGACATAGCCGGGGTCGAGGCCGAGGTCGCGCACCAGATCACTGGCGACAAGCCCGTCGCGATGGGCAAGCTCATAAAGCACCCGCGCCTCGGTCAGGGAGAACGGGCTCTTCAGGAGGCCCTCGTCGAGCAGGCCGATCTGGCGGGTGTAGAAGCGATTGAAGGCGCGCACCGTGTCGATGCGCTCCTTGCCGGGGTGGTCGTGGATGGTCATCGGGATTCCTCCTGTCCTGGACAGGATTGACCATTTTAGTTGACTGAGTCAATAAAACGATTGTGCTGGGGCCCACACAGTTTTGTCATTACAGGGCGGAGCAAGGAGCGAAGCGACGCGCGCAGACCCTGGAATGATGACATCGCGGGAGGCCGGCGCTAATCGCAACCGCATGAAGCGCCTCACCCCATCGGCAGCACCGGCCAGAACTCAACGATCCGTCCGCCGGCAAACACCGCGATCGCTCCGAAATGCTGCAGCGCCCCTTCGCTTTGCGTCGGCCGCAGGAAAGCGTAGTCGCCGGGCTTCACATCGGCGCTCGCCGGCAAACCCATGAACTGCTGGTTGGAGGATAGCCCGATCAGGCTGTTCGGCTTCATGCCTTCGGGGAACACCGGTTCGGCCATCCACTTGCCGCCATAGAGATAGCAGCCCTTGCGCGGGAAAAGGCCAAGCGCCTGCAGCGTTCGGGAAACTGTCGGCGGACCGGGCAGCATCGGGTCGAGGGCCTTTAGGACCGGCGTGGCGATGAAGGCGGCCGGCCGGAGGCCGTCGAGGCCAGGCGTGTCGAAGTCGCTCGGCAGCACGAAGGCCGAGCCGATCGACACTTCGTTGGCGACGCCGCCCCCATGCAGCAGCGCAGTCTTCGAGCCGCCGATGTTCAAGATGCGGCGCTGGTCCGGATCGAGGGCGGCGGCGAACTCCGCCGCCTTGGCCGAAGCTTGTTTCAGCGCCCTGGCCGCGCCGCCGAACAGGCCGGGCATCTCCGGCGCATGCGCTTCATAGGCCATAATGCCTTCGCAACGCAGGCGCTCAGGCACGGTCAGCACCCTGATCTCGGCGGGATCGCGGAAGCCGCCGCGATGCAGGCCAACATCGACCTCGAAGGCGAAGCGCAGTTGGGTGTCGAGCGCGGTAGCCAGCGCGCCGTAGTCGGCCAGCCGCTCCGGCGTGTCGATCAGCCAGCGGACGCGAGACCACCAGCCGGCGCCGCCTCTGGTCAGCGCGGCCCTGGCAGCGCCCACCGGCATGGGCTTGCCGTAGAGCAGATCGCCCTCGGGAAAGGCGTCGAGCACGGCCTGCGTCACCGGCGGATGGAAGGTCATGAAGCGGTTTGTTTCGAGGGCTCGCGCGATATGCGACAGCAGCGGCATGCAAGGCAGCGACTTGTCGACCAGCCGTACGGCAAGGCCCGATGCCAGCCTCTCCTTCACCAGCGCGATGTTGCCGTCCAGCCGGTCGCGGTCGAGCACCAGGCAGGGCTGGAAGATCTCGGCTGCCTTGAGCGCCTCGGACAGGGCGGCGAAATAGGCGCTCATTTTTTGATGCCAGAAGGACTGGGTTCAATGCCGAACAGGCCGGCCATGTAGGGCGAAACGAAACGGTTGTCGGGATCGATGTCGCGGCGCACGGCAAGCGCGTCGGCCCAGCGCGGATAGATCTTCTTGAAATCCGCCGCCCTCAGGCTGTGCATCTTGCCCCAATGCGGCCTGCCGCCATACTTCAAGAAGATAGGCTCGGCGGCGCGCATGAAAGGCGGCGGGTCGTTGGCCGCATCGTGGTGGATGGCGATCGAGCAGGTCAGTCGCTTGTAGAAGGGCGAAAGCCAGAACCCGTCGGGCGCCACCGAACGCACCTCCATCGGAAAATAGACTTCCGGAAAGTGCTTCTCCGTCAGCGCGATGATCTCGGCCAGCGCCTTGGGACCTTCCTCGAACGGCAGGTGATATTCCATCTCGTTGAATTTGGTGCGGCGGTCGCTGACATAGACGTGGAGCCAGTCCTGCACATAATCCTCGGCCGGTACTTTCTTGACCGCGCCCTTGATCAGCGCCCGGCGCAGCGACGGCAGCCGGCGCAGCACGGTGCGCAGCTTGCGCAATGTCGCCAGGCCCTCCTCGTCGTCCTCGGTCGGCCGCTGCGTCGGCTGGGCATCGCTCAGGTCGCTGGCAATGAACTGCGCATAGCCGGAAAACGGGATGTAGTAGAATTCGGCCGAACGATGCGCGGCCATCATCTTTTCGAAATCGCGCAGCATGTCCCCGATCGGCAGCACCCGTTTACGGCGGCGCAGACGGTAGGCCGCGATGTTGTTCATCGTCACTTCGGTAAGGATGCCGAAGGCGCCAAGCGCGACACCGGTGGCGTGGATCATGTCTTGGTCGTCGGCCCGGCTGTATTCGCGCAGCTTGCCCTGCCCATCGACGAGTTGCACCGCTTCCAACTGCGTATGATAGGCGCCGAGCGTCGGGCCGGAGCCATGCGTTGCCGTGCCCAGCGCGCCGCCGATCGCCTGCTTGTCGATGTCGCCCATGTTGGGCAGGCCCTGGCCGATGCCCTGCAGGATATGCATCAGGGCGCCCAGCCTTGTCCCTGCTCTCACCCGCGCCCGGTTGGCCGCCGGTTCATGCGAGACCAGCCCTTCGATCTTTTCCAGCGAGACGATGGTGCCGTCGGACTGCACCAGCGGCGTGAAGGAATGGCCGGCGCCGGCGACGCGCAGCGGTCCCGGCGCCGAGCGCACCAGCTCGGCCAGCTCGCCGGCGTCGGCCGGCGTCGCGACCAGTTTCGGGGAAGCCGTGACGAAGCCCGACCAGTTGCTCCAGGCCTTTGCCATTTTAGCCCTCCCAGCTCAGGCCCGACCGTGCCGCCGGGCGACCACCACAAAGACGCCGACCAGCAGCACGCTGGCCAAGGCGGTCGCTGCGGCGAATTCGGACACAGGGCGGAAATTCCCGGCATCGATCAAAAGCGAGGCGGCGATAGGGCCGATGGCGAGACCGAAGAGCTGCGCGGCCGGCACCAGGAGCACTGCCGTTCGCGTCTCGTCGGCGGTGATTGCCATGCGGATCTGGTAGGGCACGATGAAGAGCAGGATGAAGCCCATCACCAGCGCCACCGCCCAGAACACCCAAAGACCCGGGCCGGACGCAAGCAGGACCGAGCTGATCGCCGCGATGATCCCGATGATCGTAATGGCAAAACGATAGTCGATGCGCGCCTCGAAGACTGTCGCGGTCATGGCGCCGATCACCTGCGCGGCGAGGCTTGCCGACACCATCAGGCCGACGGTGCGGCCGTCGATGCCGAACTGCGCGCCGATGGGTTCCAGAAAAGCCCAGACGGCGCCGAAGAACATGAAGTAGCAGAAGATCGACAAGAGCGCGGTGATTGCAGGCACCGTCGCCACACTGGCGAACTGCTCTTCCTTGGGCAGATCGGCATAGTCGTCCGGCACCATCCAGGCGATGACCAACGACAAGAGGCACACGATGCCGAGCGCGATGAAGCCGCCGGCCGAGCCGGCGGCGGGCACGGCATAGAGCGCGAGTGCTAGCGCCAGCGCGCATTGGGCCAAAGTCTGCAGCGTGACGAAATAGCCGCCAATGCGCTCGGCCCGGCGCGAGCGCGCGATCAATTCGGTGGCGACGGCGACCAGCCCGCCCTCGGCCAGGCCAGCCAGTGTGCGCGCGCCGATCAGCCCACTGGGGCTGCCGGCATAAGCGGTCCAGAAATTGGCGAGCGCGAGCAGGACGAGCAGCGCCGCGCTCTTCCAGCGCATGTTCCTGGCGGGCAGCAGCATGGCCACGATCGCCGACCCGACGCCGATCGCGATCATCTCGGCGGTGGCGACCAGCGCCAGCTCGTCGCCGGTGACATGGCCCTCCGTGTAGAGCGCGCCGAGCAGCACCGGCTGCAGGCCGAGAATGAGCAGGCCGACCGATCCGATCCACAGCGCCGAGGCAAGCTGCGATCCCGTCGGATTGCCGACGAGCCAATCGCCGTCTTCCGCCTGCGCGGCTTGCGATGCGGTCACCAAGCGCCTCCCTTGCAGCTCCATCGAAAAACTGACAAGTTGTCAGCATTTAGCGAAACTGATACTTGATCATGTTTCTTGTCAACCGCGAATTCGCGGCTTTCACGAGATTTGGCCCATGACGCAGACCAGGCGAAGGACGACGGAACCGCGGCGCAGGCCGAAACAGGAGCGCAGTCGCGAGCGCATCGACGCGATCCTCGCCACGACCATGCGGCTGATCGGCGAAAAGGGCATCGACGCGGTGACGATGAAGGAGGTCGGCGCGCTGGCCGGCGGGCCGATCGCGACCGTCTATCACTACTTCCCGTCGAAGTCGGCGATCCTGGCGATGCTCTACGAGCGTTTTTCAGAGGAAAACCGGGCGCGCTTCGGCGCAATCATCGCCGGGATAAACGGATTGGGCGACGTGACGACGGCGGCCGACCGCATGCTCGACGACTATTATGCCCGCGTCGCGGCGGACCCGGCGATCCAGGACCTGCAGAACGCCATCCAGGCCGACAAGGCGCTGCAGCACCTGGACATCGTGGAGACCAGGCACCAGGCAACGATGTTCTGCAACCATGTCGCGCCCATGCTTCAAGCGGAGCAGCGCGAGGCGTTCGGGCGGGTCGTGTTCCTGATCTTCCAACTGGCCGGCGGCGTCGTGCGGCTGGCGCTGACACAGGACGAGGCGGAAGGCCGGCGCACGATCAATGACTATCGCTCGATCATCCACACGCAGTTGCGGCTGTTTTTGTAGCCGTCGTCTAGCTCGGGGCGCCGTCCCCCTCGATCGTTTGCTTGCCTGCCTCAGGCCGGCTCCAGCTTCGGCCCTAGTATCTCCACCAGCCAATCCACAAACACCCTCACCCGAGGCGAAAGCTGGCGGCTGGGCGGATAGAGCACCGAGATCGGCGTCGGCGTCGGCGGATTGTCCGGCAGCACCTCGACCAGCCGGCCGGCCCCGATATCGTCGGCGTAGCGGAGTTTTGGCGCCTGGAACAGCCCGAAGCCCAGCCGGACCAGCGCGGCGCTTGTGTCTGAATTGACGACAGTGACTCGCGACGGCAGGACCACTTCACGAACCTTGCCGTCGACGGTGAATTCCAGCGGCATCACCTGCCTCGTGCGCGACGACACAAAACCGATCATCATATGGCCGGCAAGATCGTCCAACGTGCGCGGCACACCGTGGCGTTCGAGATAGGCGGGACTCGCGACGGTGATCTCGCGCGCGATGCCGAGACGCCGCACGATCATGTCGCTGTCGGGAAGCATGCCCGCCCGGATCACGCAGTCGACGCCTTCGCGCACCAGATCGACGAGGCGGTCCCCCTCGCCGATATGCACCGACAGGCCCGGATGTCTGGCAAGCAGTGCCGGCAGTTCCGGCAGGAGGAACGTGCGCGCCATGTGGCCATTGACGTCGACGCTGAGGCGCCCGCGCACCTCGCGGGCGTCGAAGCCGCCTTCGGCATCCTCGATGTCGGCGAGGATGCCGATACAGCGCTGGTAATAAGCCTCGCCGTCGGGCGTTGTCGCGACATGGCGTGTGGTGCGGCGAAGCAGTTGCACGCCAAGCCGTTTCTCCAGTTCCTTGATCGCAGCGGTGGCGCTGGAGCGCGGCAGGCCAAGATCGGCGGCGGCCGCGGTGAAGCTGCGCCGTTCCACGACGCGGGTGAAGAGCCGCATGCTGTCAAAACGATCCATGGCTGATTGTTCGCACAACCTGAATAGTGTTGGCAATCCAGGCCCGATTATATCGCCCGCTCAGGCGAGTATATGCATCTCCATCCACAGAAGGAGATTTTGCCATGACCACCCGTCCCATTGCCCTCATCACCGGCGGCAGCCGCGGTCTCGGCCGCAACACCGCGCTGAACCTCGCCCGCAAAGGCGTCGACGTCGTCCTCACCTATCGCTCGCGCGCCGACGAGGCGAAGTCGGCCGTGGCGGAGATCGAAGCGGCCGGCGGCTGCGCCGCCGCGATCGTGCTCGACACCGGCGCCATCGCCACCTTTCCCGCTTTCGTCGCGGCGCTGAAGAAGAAGCTTCATGAGACGTGGGAGCGCGATCGTTTCGACTATCTCGTCAACAATGCCGGCACCGGGCTGCGCAAGCCAATCGCCGACACGACGGAAGAGGAATTCGACACGCTGATGAACATCCATCTCAAGGGCGTGTTCTTCCTCACTCAGGCGCTACTGCCACTGATCAACGACGGCGGCCGGATCATCAACTTGTCGAGCGGGCTGGCGCGCTTCTCGGTGCCGGGCTCGTCCGCATATGCGATGATGAAGGGCGGTGTCGAGGTGTTCACGCGCTACCTCGCCAAGGAGCTTGCCGGCCGACGCATCACCGCCAACACCGTGGCGCCCGGCGCGATCGCCACCGACTTCAACGGCGGCCATGTGCGCGACGACGCCGAGATCAACCGGGTCGTGGCCGGGATGACCGCGCTCGGCCGTGCCGGTGTCGCCGACGATATCGGGCCGATGATCGCCTCGCTGCTCTCCAACGACAATCGCTGGGTCAACGCCCAGCGGATCGAGGCGTCGGGCGGCATGAACATCTGAGCGACCGCTTATGTGACTTGCCGGATCAGTCCTTCGAAGCCGTCGGCAAGGTTGGCATTGCCGGCGGCGATGAAGCTCGAAAGGTTCCTGGCTCGCCCAGGCGTCTTGTTGGCATCGAGCAGCACCGCTTTGCCCTCATGCATGACGAAATCGAATTTTCCGTAATCGAAACCGAGCTCGCGCCTTAGCGCGCGAAGCTCGTCCGGCACCGGAACCGCGTCGCGTCGGATCGTGTCATCGCCCTTGACCAGGCTCTGCGGCGAGACATGGCGGGTGCAGCGCTCGCGCTCGCCGCAGAACAGCCAGAACCGGGCGCCGAATCCGTCCGGCTCAGGCTCGGGAATGAATTTCTCGACGACCAGATCCTGACGTTCGAAGACCGCCGCCGGAACCTCGGCGAGCGAGGCATGGACCTCGTATTTGTCGAAAGGCTCGACACCGGGAAACGGCTCCGGCTTGCCGGCGCCCCGCGCGCGCTGGTTCAGCTGCTGCTCCGGCGTTCCCCAATGATTGAGGCTGCTCTTGACGATGACCTGGCCCTTCCAGTCGTCGTCCCGGCCAATTGCGGCGCCACTGACGCGGCGTTTCGAGATGTCGGTGGCGCCGAGATTGAGGCAGAAGGGAAAGCGGCGCGCATAGTCGGCATAATCAGGCGGCGTCACGGTCACGTCGAGATGCAGCACCGCGACGTCGGCGGCCGGTTTCGCTGACGTGCCTTTCAATATCTGCACCGAATGGCCGCGGCGTTTCAGCTCTTCCAGCAGGTCGAAGAGCATATACGGGCTGTCGCGGCGGAGCAGCAGCCCGCGCCGGCTCTGAAAGCGGTCGAACTCATGCGTGATGACAGCGATACGTGCCATGTGCCCCCTTGGTTTTCATGCGACTGTCGAGTAATCGACAGGTCGCCTGGAACCGGGGGGTTTTGCATGACTGAACATTGGAATGCAATTCGCAGGCACTGGCAGTTGCTCGGCTCGCCGCTCAGGCCGCCACTGGAAGTCGTCCAGGCCTATGATCGCGAGCTCGAGCTTGGCCGGTCGCATGTCGTGATGCTCGGCGTGACGCCGGAACTCGCCGGACTTGGCGCCGCAATGACGTCGGTCGACGAGTCCGCCGATATGATCGCCGGCATCTGGCCGGGCGACACCGACACGCGCAAGGCGGTACGGGGCGACTGGTTCGATCTGCCATTTCCCGTGGCTAGCGTCGATGCGCTGATCGGCGACGGATGTCTCTCGGTCATGGGGTCGGCCGACCTCCGGCGCACGCTGTTGGCGTCGATCGCGCGTGCGCTGAAAGCAAACGGGCGCGCCGCCATCAGGCTTTATACTTCCCCCGCAACCGGCGACCAGCCTCAGGACGTCCGCGCCCTGGCGCTGAGCGGCGGCGTCTCGACCTTCCACGAGCTCAAATGGCGCGTGGCCATGACCGCGACCGGCGGCGCGCCCGATTACACGATACCGGTGACGGGCATCCTTGAACAATTCCACCGGATCTTTCCCGACCGCGAGGAGCTATCCACCAGAACCGGATGGGAACTGCCGGTCATCGGAACCATCGACGTCTATCGGAACTCGTCCGCCGCCTACAGTTTCGCCCCCGCGGAAGCGCTCATCGTGGAAGCCCAGATGTTCTTCGATGATGTCCGGCTGGCCTCGACCGGCACATACGGGCTCGCCGAGCGCTGCCCGCTGCTGGTGCTGCGGTCGCCAAAGCGCCGGGACTGACGGGGGAGATTGCTCGTCGGTGCCTCGCGACAGCCGGCGCTTTTCATGGTGATGTTTCGCGTGAGAAAAATTTCGCGCCACTTGCCCCTTGCGCGCGCCTTGACTCTCACACCCTGCCAGCCTATTTCAGCGCCACGTTAGCACTCGCCATCGGTGAGTGCTAACTGATGTCCGGCTCCCGCCGGATGGAGGAACAGTTCTCACCGTTCTCACTCGAGGAAGACAACATGGCAAAGTCCAAGTTCCGCCCGCTTCATGACCGCGTGGTCGTTCGCCGGGTCGAATCCGAATCCAAGACCGCCGGCGGGATCATCATCCCGGATACGGCGAAGGAGAAGCCACAGGAAGGCGAGATCATCGCCGTCGGCTCCGGCGCCCGCGACGAGAGCGGCAAGCTCGTGCCGCTGGACGTCAAGGCCGGCGACCGCATCCTGTTCGGCAAGTGGTCGGGCACTGAAGTCAAGCTCAATGGCGAAGACCTTCTGATCATGAAGGAATCCGACATCATGGGCATCATCGGCTGATCATCGGCCTCTCCATCAACTGAGTTTTCGGGCTCTTCCCGAGCCCCTGTCAGGAGCTAACCATGGCTGCAAAAGACGTAAAATTCTCCCGCGACGCCCGTGAGCGCATGCTGCGCGGTGTCAACATCCTCGCCGACGCGGTGAAGGTGACGCTTGGTCCGAAGGGCCGCAACGTCGTCATCGACAAGTCGTTCGGCGCCCCGCGCATCACCAAGGACGGCGTCACCGTCGCCAAGGAGATCGAGCTTGAGGACAAGTTCGAGAACATGGGCGCCCAGATGGTCCGCGAAGTCGCTTCGAAGACCAACGACATCGCCGGCGACGGCACGACCACCGCGACCGTTCTCGCCCAGGCGATCGTGCAGGAAGGCAACAAGGCCGTTGCCGCGGGCATGAACCCGATGGACCTCAAGCGGGGCATCGACCTCGCCGTCGGTGAAGTCGTGGCCGCTCTCGGCAAGGCCGCCAAGAAGATCAAGACCTCCGAGGAAGTCGCCCAGGTCGGCACCATCTCGGCCAATGGCGACGAGTCGGTCGGCAAGATGATCGCGGAAGCGATGCAGAAGGTCGGCAACGAAGGCGTCATCACCGTTGAGGAAGCCAAGACCGCCGAGACCGAGCTGGAAGTCGTCGAAGGCATGCAGTTCGACCGCGGCTACCTCTCGCCCTACTTCGTCACCAACGCCGACAAGATGGTCGCCGATCTGGAAGACGCCTACATCCTGCTGCACGAGAAGAAGCTCTCCAACCTGCAGGCCATGCTGCCGGTCCTGGAAGCCGTCGTTCAGACCTCGAAGCCGCTGCTCATCATCTCGGAAGACGTCGAAGGCGAGGCTCTGGCCACGCTGGTCGTCAACAAGCTGCGCGGTGGCCTGAAGATCGCCGCCGTCAAGGCTCCGGGCTTCGGTGACCGCCGTAAGGCCATGCTGGAAGACATCGCCATCCTCACCGGTGGCCAGGTCATCTCGGAAGACCTCGGCATCAAGCTCGAGAACGTCGGCCTCAACATGCTCGGCCGCGCCAAGAAGGTGTCGATCTCCAAGGAGAACACCACCATCGTCGACGGCGCCGGCAAGAAGGCCGAGATCCAGGGCCGCGTCGCCCAGATCAAGCAGCAGATCGAGGAAACCACCTCGGACTACGACAAGGAGAAGCTGCAGGAACGTCTGGCGAAGCTCGCCGGCGGCGTTGCCGTGATCCGCGTCGGCGGTGCGACCGAAGTGGAAGTCAAGGAGAAGAAGGACCGCGTTGACGACGCCCTGAACGCGACCCGCGCGGCCGTGGAAGAAGGCATCGTGGCCGGCGGTGGCGTGGCCCTGCTGCGCGCTTCGGCCAACGTCAAGGCCACCGGCGTCAACTCCGACCAGGCTGCCGGCATCAACATCGTGCGCCGCGCGCTGCAGGCTCCGGCCCGCCAGATCGCATCGAACGCCGGTGCTGAGGCTTCGATCGTAGCCGGCAAGATCCTTGAGAACAAGGGTGCGACCTTCGGTTACAACGCCCAGACCGGCGACTATGGCGACATGATCGCCATGGGCATCGTCGACCCGGTCAAGGTCGTGCGCACCGCTCTCCAGGACGCGGCCTCGGTCGCCGGCCTGCTGGTCACCACCGAAGCCATGATCGCCGAAGCTCCGAAGAAGGAAGCTGCCGGCGGTATGCCGGGCGGCATGCCCGGCGGCGGCATGGGTGGCATGGGCGGCATGGACTTCTAAGAAGTCTAACCCGATACGGAAAGGGCGCCGAAAGGCGCCCTTTTTGTTTGCGTTTGGAGATTCGAGTGCTCAGGCGGCGCTCTCCGCTTGCTGCGCCAACTTGCCGGCGAGCACGGCCTGCTCGACAAGCGCTGCCACCTCATCGGCGACAACGCTGACCGGCGTACGGTCGCGAGTGGCGCGGGCGATCACCATCAGGCCTTCGAGCGAGGATTCGACCAGCAGCGCCAGCGCCTGCGCGCGCCGCTCCGGCACCCCTGCCCTGACGAAAGCTTGGCGCAGCAATCCGATCCATTGCTCGAAGGCCGAGCGGCAGATTTCAGCCAGGTCCGGAACGTTGTTCGGCGCGTCGAGCACAACCGGCGCCACCGGGCAGCCAAGCGAGAATTCGTTCTCCTCCAGCATGCGCGCGACCGACTGGTAGATGTGGTGGATGGCGACGGCGGGATCGCTTTCTTCCAACAGCGCCGCGCCCAGCCGCTCGGTCACATCGGCCACGCTCGCGCGCGTCACCTCGACGACCAATTGGTCCTTGCCGCCAGGGAAATGGAAATAGAGCGAGCCGCGCGGCGCGCCGCTGGCGCTCAAAATATCGTTCAGCGACGTGCCGTGATAGCCGCGCTGCCGGATGAGCAGCGCCGTCGCCTCGATCATGCGGGTGCGTGTGTCCGTCGCCACCTCAACCCCTCGAATGTCAACCTCTGTCAGGAGCGCGCATTATACGGCTTGCCCATAATATGACAATCGGTCTACATAATATGTAAATCGGTCTACATATTTCGGAGCAACGATGCTGAGCTATCGGCTTGAGGAATTCGGAGACGTCGAGAAATTGGCGGCGCGCGAGGAAGCAATAGCCGAGCCGGGGGCGAACCAGATCCTGGTGCGCGTACGCGCCGCCTCGCTGAACCGCCGCGACACGATGATCCTCAAGGGGACCTATCCTTTGGCACCCCGCGCGGGCATCGTGCCGCTGAGCGACGGCGCCGGCGAAGTGGTGGCGGTTGGCGACGACGTGACGCGCTTTGCCGTCGGCGACCGCGTCACCGGCAGCTATTTCGCGCGCTGGATCGACGGCCGCATGCATCCGGGCATCGTCGACCAGCTCGGCTGCACGCTGAACGGCATGCTCTCAGAATATGCGCTGCTCGACGAGCAATGGGCCGTGCGACTGCCCGACCATCTCTCATGGCAGGACGCGGCGACCTTCACCTGCGCTGGGCTGACCGCCTGGAGCGCGCTGACGGGTTCCGAGATTCCGAAGCCCGGACAATGGGTTCTGGTGATCGGCTCAGGCGGCGTTGCACTGTTTGCGCTGCAGTTCGCCAAGCTCATGGGCTGCCGCGTGGCGGCCGTCACCTCGCGTGCCGAAAAGGCCGACAGGCTGCGGGCGCTCGGCGCGGACGTCGCCATAGCCGCCGCCGAAACGCCGGAATGGGGTTTGAAGCTGCGCGAAGCGACCGGCGGCATCGATCTGGCCGTCGAGACCGGCGGTCCGGCGACCTTTGCGCAGTCGTTGATCGCCAGCGCGCTTTACGGGCGCCTCGTACTGCTCACCCTACAGGACCAGAACGGCAAGTCGGCCGAGATCCCGGGCGCCGTCTACCAACGCAGCCTCGTCACCATCGGTCGACTGTTCGTCGGCAGCCGCAGCGCGCTGGAGGGGATGCTCGCCGCCGTCGCCACGCATCGGCTGAAGCCGGTCATCGACAAGGTATTCCCATTCGCCGAGGCGCATGCAGCCTACCGCCATTTCCAGCAGGGCGACATCTTCGGCAAGGTCGTCATCGACGGCGCGTGACCATTCCCGCAAACAGAAGGGAGACCAGCCATGACAATCCGTGAAGCCTCAGCGCAATGGCAGGGCACGCTCAAGGAGGGGTCCGGCCGGCTGCGGCTGGGCAGCGGCGTGTTCGACGGCGCCTATTCCTTCCCGTCCCGCTTCGAGAGCGGTCCGGGCACCAATCCCGAAGAACTGATTGCGGCCGCGCATGCCGGCTGCTTCTCGATGGCGCTCACCGCCATTCTCGGCGCCGAGGGCCATACGGTGAACAGCATCCACACGATCGCCAAGGTGCATCTCGGCGTCACCACGGCCGGGCCGACGATCACCCGCATCGAGCTCGAAACGGAGGCCCGCGCCAGCATATCGGTGGAGGATTTCGAGCGGCTGGCGCAGAAGGCCAAGGCGGCCTGCCTCGTCTCGCGGGCACTGGCCGGCGTCGCAGCCATCACGCTCAAGGCGCGCCTCGCAGCTCAATGAAACGACAGGAGAATCCAATGACTCAGGAATTGATTATCGACACAGCCGCGACCAAGCGCTCCGCCGAGACGGCGGAAATCATCCGGCGCTACAACGACGTCTTCCGGCGTCACGACCCATCGGCACTGGAAGAGCTGGTGGCGGAGGACTGCGTGATCGAGAACACGACGCCCGCGCCGGACGGCGCCCGCCGCACCGGCAAGGCGGCCTGCGTCGAACTGTGGTCGGCGATCGCCACCGGATTCGGCACGCGCTTCGACCTGGAAGAGACATATGTGGCCGGCGACCGCGCCACGATTCGCTGGCGCCTCTGGATGTCCGACGGCAGCTCGCTGCGCGGCGTCAATCTGATGCGCGTCGCGGACGGGCGGATCGTCGAGGCGATGGGCTACGTGAAAGGTTAGCGCCCTTATCGATGCATGGCCACCAAAACCGCTGCACACCTTTGGGCGACATGCATTACCGATCCGCCAGCGCCAGTTTCGCGCCGAGCATGACAAAGGCGCCGGCGAATGTCCGGCGCATCCAGGTCAGCACCTTCGGCCGCGAGACGATATGGCTGCGCACCGAGGCCGCGAACACGCCATAGACGGCGAAGACGACGAAGGTCATCAGCATGAAGAGGCCGGAGAGCTCCAGCATCTTGGGCAGCGCATGCGGCTCGGTGGTGCTGACGAATTGCGGCAAGAAGGCGAAGAAGAAGATCGACAGCTTCGGGTTCAGCACGTTGACCAGGATGCCGGTGGTGATTGTCCGGGCCGTTGAGCGCGGAGCTGCGTCCTCATCGATGCTCAAGCCGCCCTTCTCCTTCAGCGTGTTCCAGGCCATGTAGAGCAGGTAGGCGACGCCCAGATATTTCAGCGACTCGAAGGCGACGGCGCTGGTGTGCAGCACCGCGGCGAGGCCGGTGATGGCGGCCGCCATATGCGGGATGATGCCCAGCGTGCAGGCGAAGGCGGCGACGATCGAGGCGCGCGCGCCGCGCGAGAGGCCAGCGCTCAGCGTGTAGAGGACGCCGGTGCCGGGCGAGGCCGCGATGACCAGCGACGTCAACAGAATTCGATGCTCATGGATTTCCTCCGCGGCCCTGCCCGGCGCGGGAAGGTACCGGGAGGCGCACGGCGGGGCAAGCGGGGGTTTCCTCGCTCCCGCTCTGCGGGCGAGAAAACTAGCTCACCGCCAACCCATGCGCCGCCCTCGCCATCAGGCAGTCGCCGCCGCCGGGCATGCAGGCGCGGCAGACATCGGGCCGCAGATCGTAGATGCCGCAGGCCGTATGTTTGCCCACATCGCCGGCGAGCGCCGAGCATCGGGCGCCGTCGCAGCGCATCCCTGACTGGTCGGCGGCTACCAATTCGGCCGGAATGCGATCGAGCTGCTCGTCCTCCTCGGTCGAGAAGCGCGGCCAGTCGGCCGAATAGGAGCAGCAGGCGCCGCAGCTCTGGCAGTCGAACACCGCCGTGCCTTCGCCCGCCGGCCAGCCGGGATCGATCGCGGTGCCGGACGGCAAGGGCAAATGGCTGTGAGCGGCCTCGCGGGGCAATCTCTATTTCTTGGTGGTCTTGCGGGGCGGCTTGTGCGCAGGCTGCTCAAACAGATCCACCGCAAGCGGCTTGTCGGCTTTCGGCGTGATGGCTTGCTCGGCCTGTTTCGCGGCGGTGACCTGAGCCGGCGGCTGGGCCTTGGGGGCAAACTTGATGGCCATTTCAGTCCTCGTTGTTAGCCTGCGATGACGGCGCCCGCGGATTGCGCAACCGGCCGATGAGGGCCGAGACCGCCGTGATGTTCATCTCCTCGGGCGACCAGTTCGCGGCTGCCTTGATGTGGTGAGGCGCCAATTCACGATGCGTGCTGCCACTGTAGGCGGCATCCTGATCCGTCGTCCGCTCGCGGGTCTTGGCGTCTTCGCGCACATATTCGATCAGATAATTCGGCGCTTCGGCCCGACCTCGTACGCCGACGCGTACCTGGGCATCGCCATGGGCACGCTTGCAGCGCTCCAGTTTTTCCAGCACGCGCCGAACATATTCAACCGGCTTGTCGAGGGTTTCGATCATATCGGCGATCGTCGCATCGGCGGAGATCGGTGTAGGCGGCACGCGCTTGGTGGCCATCAGCGTTTGCCCGCACGACTGGGCGCGACAGCGGAGGCTGCTCTCTCTTCGGCTTCCTTTTCCAGGCGCAGTTCGCGGAGCCGCGCGGTCTTGGCCCCGCGGGCCTGGTTGACCGCATCCTGTTCGGAAGTGATGCGGCCGAGCGACATCGCCTGGGTCCGGGTCTTGCTGAAAAGCGATTCAGCCTGACCGCCTTTCGGCTTCAAGTCGGCTTGGGTCTTCGAAGTGGGGGTCAAAATACTCACCTGGTCCGGAGCTATCAGTTTGCTGTTGCGAGGTGCTTAGCACATCCTAATCGGCCTGCGGCTACAATTCACTGACCGGAAACGAAAAAGGGTCGGGTACTGCCTGACCTCGTCTCGCCATCTATCGGCGCCAGAACAACCGTGGCCACCGGCAAGGCGAATTCGGTTCGGCCCGGTTCTAATTAATCGCGGTGGGTGGGAATCATTCCGGCATTCGTCACATGATCACACCCAACAGTTGCAGGATTTCATAGCGGAACCCGCGGCCGGAACGCGCCACCGGGTCGCCGTCGGTCACCGCCCTCGCCTCCGCCTCGCTGCCGGCCCGGAGGATCAGCAGCCCCCACGGGCCGGCCGGATCGGCGACGGGGCCTGCCATGATCATAACGCCTTCGCGGAGCTTCTCGCGCAGAAAGTCGGCGTGCCGCCCCATCAGCGCCCTCTCCTCCTCGGTCATGGTGAAGGCGAAGTCCGGCCGCGGCGGGATCAGCCGGCAATGGAAGATAATTGACCTCGTGGCTTCACGCGGTGTTTCGCTGCCGGCCATCACTGTTCCTCCGAAGGCCTATCGCCGCCGGCCGCACTGGGCGGATCCGCTGCGCAACTCCCACGAAACGTACACCTTCTTTGGGAATAGCTCTATTCGTCCGGCCCGGGCTCCGGCCAGGGCTCCTTGGCGGCTTCCGCATACCAGTGACGCATCGCGGGCGTCGCCAGCACCGCATCGACATACGCGCGGGTGACGGGCGCCAGCTCGCCGCCATAAGTGTCGAAGCGCGTGACCATGGGCGCATACATGGCATCGGCCGCGGTGAAATGGCCGAACAGGAACGGGCCGCCTTGGCCATATTGCTCGCGGCACTGGCGCCAGATCGCCTCGATCCTCGCCCGCTGGGCCTCGCCCTCGGCGTCGAGCGGCCTGTGCGATTTCGGCCGGCGCAGGTTCATCGGCCAGCCGTAACGGACCTCGCGGAAGCCGGAATGCATTTCCGTCGCCACCGAGCGTGCCAGAGCGCGGGCGCCGAGATCCTCAGGCCAGAGCTTTCTCTCAGGGTAGAGATCAGCAAGATATTCAAGGATAGCAAGGGTTTCCCAGACGATCCTGCCATTATGATTCAACACTGGCACAAGCCCGGTCGGCGAAACCTTGGCAAGGTTGGCCGCGGTCTCCGGCGTGCGCAGGCGCACGAAGCCCTCCTCGAACGGGATGTCCAGGTGCTTCATCGCCACCCATGGCCTGAGCGACCAAGAGGAAAAACACTTGTTGCCGATATAGAGGGTGAATCCCGCCAAGAACCGTCTCCCGATATCTCAATCCGCTTCGGCGCCCGCGATCTGCCGCCGACCTCACACCGGCCCGGGACCGGATCGCGGTGACCGCCCCTTCATGTCTGGAATTGCTTGGCGAAAGCGTTGGTGAAGACGATCTCGCCATGGTCGCCGGCCGCCTCGCCCAGCACCACATCCATGTTGTCGGCCGTGATGCGCGCGAGCGCGAAGCCGCCCATATAGGCCGCCTTCGGCTTGACGAGATCGAGGCCATCGCGCTGGTAGATCATCGGCACTTCGTGCTGATGGCCGTGGAACACGGCAATGACGTTGTAGCCGCTGATCGCCGCCAGCAGAGCCTGGCGCTCCGCCTCACCCCACCAGTGCGGGCGGCCGGAACCATCGTCGTCATAGGTGCGTTTCACCGGATCCCAGCGCTCGGTCGAGAATGTGTCCCAACCATAATGCTGGAAGATGACCACGGGTCGGCCATCCCCGGCATAGGTGGCGAGGTCCTGCTTCAGCCAGGGCAGGCTGCTTGGCGCACCATGGCCGGTGTCGCCGGCGAAGCGGTGCGTCTGAATGAGGTGCAGGCCGCCCCAGTCCCAGGAATAGCAGTCGGTATCGACGTCGTATTCGGTTGCCGGCACCGGGGGCTTGAAGAACACGCCTGGGCGATGGTTCACCTCGACGTAGTCGCGCAATTCGCGGCGATACCAATCGACATGCGGCGCCGAGCCGTTCTGGTCGAGATCGTGATTGCCGAGCCCGACATAGACCGGGATGTGCACACGGTCCGGCCCGATGCCTTCCTGGTAGCGCTGGGAGAACTGCAGAAGCTGCGTGCCTTCGCTGGGCTCGGTGACCTGGCCGCCGCCGTCGTCGGTGATGTCGCCGCCGGTAACGAGGCCGAGCGGCGTGCCGATGCGGGTGCCTGCCGAATGCAGACCGGTGGAGACGCCGTTGATCTCGGCCGGCCACTTCTTGTCGGCAATGGCGTTCAGCGCCGCGACATTGCGCAAAAGTGCTGCATCGGTCTTGCCTTCCTGCAGGCAGTTGGGACTGAGCCCGCTTGCCATGCGGCAGGCATGGATGTCGGCGATGAAGAGGAACGTGGCGTCGATCGGCTGGATGCGCTTTCCGGTCTGGCCGAAGGCCACCCGCGGAAGGACGCCGGCGGCGGCAACCCCACCCATCCGGGCGATGAAGGTGCGGCGCGAAACGGTTGCTGGCGAAGAGCGATTCATCGTCACCCGATTAAACACTCTCGTCCCCTCTCGTCCAGTTCGATGCCCCGCCAGCGCTGGAGACTTTTCATGCCAAGGCATGAAAAGCTCCTCGGTCGACAGCGCGACGGCGGTCTGTCATTGCTGTAGCCCATGCACCCAGGGGAGGAAGGCATGAGGACCCTTACAACCGGCATGGTGTTCACCATGCTGACCTTCGCCGGTGCCGCGCAGGCCCCGGACTGCGTCGACGCAAAGTCCGCCAAGGCCGGCTTCGTGCTTGAAAAGGCCGGCATAAGCAGCGAGTTCCGGCCGGCGCCTGGCGGCATGGTCGCGGTCGCCAACAAGTATGAATCTGATTCGCCGCAGACACAGTATTTTTATGCCGGGCTGATCGAGGTTTTCCGCGACAGCGACACCGGGCGCCTGTCGATGATCCCACTCGGCGACTTGAAGAAGCTGTTTCCGCTGAAGGCGGGCGCGAAGAGCGACACCGAATTCGTGCCGCTGTCTTCGAAAAAGGCGCCGCAGGGCATCGAGACGCTGGCACTCACCGTCAAAGGCAAGGACACCTACAGGCTCGGCGACTGCAAATACAATGTGTTTGTCGTCGGCGAAACGATCACCGGCGAGAATGGCAACGTCATCGATACCTTCACCGCGCTCTATTCGCCGGACCTGCAGGCGGTGCTGGCGCGGCGGTATGATGAGGGGACGAGCGCGCAGAGCGAGGTGGGATTCGAGAGGATCAAGCCGCTGGCGCAGTGAGACGCCGTCGGCCGACTGCAAACTACCAGCCGGCCGAGCATCAGCCACGTCGACGCGACCGGCTTGCTATGGCTGAACGGTGAACTCCGTCCACATGCCTGTCCCGAAATGACCGGGGACGTTGCAGATGAGCACGTATTTGCCGGGTTTAAGGTCCACTGTAAGCGAGCCCGAAGCGCCAGGGTCGAGTTCGGAAACCTCTCCCTTGTCACCTGCCTTGTCTTCGTCAACCCTGTTCTCGTCAGCAATATAGGGAAGCGGGTCCTTGGGATTGGCGAGATACATCACGATCATTTCGTGGACTGTATCCTTTGAACTGTTCTTCACCTTGAATGTGATCTTGCCGGCCTTCACGGTCGCGGGCGTGGCCGTTATCCCCATGCTTGCCTTCGACATATCCGCGCCCGACATTCCATAGGCGAAACCTGTGGTCATGGGCACGTTCGCCCCTTTGTCCCACAACGAAACCTGAACCGTGGCGGCAGCTTGAGCGGCACCAGCCATCGCAACAAACACGGCAAACCCTACAACCCCATTCCTGACTAGCTTTTTCACAGCAAGACTCCTTCGGCAGACACCGGTAGGACCGACACCGGCAATCGACCGCTCCCTGCCATGAAACCTAGCCGAACGGTGCCTGCATGATTTCACCGCCGGCCGCGCCCGACCTTGCGTTGGATCAAACCGATATGCGGAAAAAAGCGGACAGTTGGTGAATGCCTTGGACCCGACTGGGCCTGACGGGTATCGTCGTTTCCGAAGGGTTGGCTGATGATTGCAGCCACGAACGCCGGGTCTTCCCAATGCGGGTTATGGCCGCAATCTTGCGCCCAGACCAGACGCGATCCGACGATTGCCTGGGCCAGGCCCCGCTGGTGCGCGGCGCCGAAGAGCAGATCGCGCCCGCCTGCGATGATCAGCGTCGGGACCCGCACGACCCGCGCCGAGGCGGTCAGATCGGTGCGACGGACTTCCTCTAGAATGATGCGCCAGCGCGCCGCCGGAATCGCGGAGGCGTCTTTCGCGAGACCCGCGAGAAAGGCCTGCGGCACGCCCGGCTGGCAGGCATGCCACCAGTCATAGAACGGATCGGACGGCGAAATCGGGTCGCGCAAGGCCGCCACTCCATCGATCAGCTGGTGATGCGATCCGAAATCGGGCTTCAGCGTGCTGGCCAGGATCACCAGCCCACTGATCAGTTCCGGATGTTGCGCCGCCAGCACGGTCGATACCATGCCGCCCAGCGAGTGCCCGACGACGACCGGCCGGTCCAGCCGCAGGCTCTGGATCAGCCCGGCCATGTCGTCGGCGAAATCGTCGACGCTGCAGCCCCCGCCCGCCTGCGAGCCGCCATGGCCGCGCAGATCCGGCATGATCAGCCGACGCCCGGAAAGATGCGGCGCGAGCAGCGAGAAGCTGCGGCTGGTGTCGGTGAAGCCATGCACAAGGACGAGCGGCGGCTCCGAACCGCCGATCTCGACATAGGCAAGGTCGAGGCCGCCGATATTGACCATCCGCTTGCGGCCGGCCCAGGACGCCTGCTCGGTCTCCTTATCCGTCAGCCCCGAAGCGGCCGGCCTCACAGTCCGAGCTTCTGCTTGACCGCGGAAAGGCCGGGCTTGCCGTCGAAGGTGGCGACGCCGGCGAGCCAAGCGTCGAGACGATCCTTGTGCAAGGCGATCGACTTCAGCGCGCCCTCCTCCGGCTTCATGCCATCATTGATGAGGTAGCCCATGCCGACATTTTCCATGTCGATGTCGAAAGCGAGGTTCTTCAGGAATTGCGCCACGTTCGGGCATTCCTGCAGATAGCCCTTGCGCACCTGGGTGGTCACGGTGGCGGCGCCGAAATTCGGACCGAAGAACTTGTCGCCGCCGGTCAGGTACTTGAAGTCATACATCGTGTTCATCGGATGCGGCGCCCAGCCCTGGAAGACGATGAACTGCTTCTCCTTGATCTCGTAGCCGACCTCCGAGAGCATGCCGGCTTCGCTTGATTCCACCACATGCCAGCCGTCGAGTCCAAATTGCGGATCGGCGATGGCGTCCATCATCAGTTGGTTGGAGCCCGGCTCGATGCCGTACATCTTCTTGCCGAACTTGTCGGCGAATTTGTGCAGGTCCGCCAGGTCCTTGACCCCGGCTTCCCAGACATAGGTCGGCACGGCGAAAGTGTATTTGGCGCCGACCAGATTGACCCGAACATTCTCGATCGAGCCGTCCTTCTTGTAGGGCTCGTAGTAGGTGACCATCGCCGGGTCCCAGTAGCCGAGGAACAGGTCGAGGTCGTTGTTCTTCATCCCCTCATAGATGACGTTGATGCCGAGCACTTCGCTCTGCGGCTCGTAGCCGAGCGCCTGGAGCAGCACCTTGGCCACGCCGGTCGTGAAGGCGAGATCGTTCCAGCCGGGCTCGGCCATGCGCACCGTTTTGCAGCTTTCGGCCTCGGCGGCCTGGACCGCCTGGGCAGCCCACATCAGGGCCGCGAGACAAACGCCATTCGCGAGCATGCGCAACATTCCGATTCTCCTCTTTCCGGTTGCTTTGACCTTCTGGTCATTTTATTGTCCCATCGGTCAATCATTGATCTGAGCGGGCGAAGATGTCAACATGGATTCGCCATGCATGGACCGGTCCAGTGAAACTCACGCGCCTCAGCGACATTCGCCGCAAAGAGTTGCGGCAGGCGGCCTTCGCCGTTCTGGAGCGCGAAGGCATCGCCGGCGCTACGCTGGAAAAGGTTGCGGCCCAGGCCGGCGCCTCGAAGGGCATCGTGCTGCATTATTTCCGCAACAAACAGGAGCTGTTCGAGCACGCCATGCGCGAGGCGAACGCCGTGCTCTGTCACGCCGTGGTCACCCGGCTCCGGCGAGCGCGGACGCCGATGGAACGGCTGGACGCGGTGATCGAGGGCAATTTCGAGGAGCACCTCTTCCTGCCGCCGCTCTGCCATGCCTGGCTCTCGCTCTGCGCAGAGGTGCCGCGAGACGAAAAGCTGGCGCGCATCCAGAAGGTCATTCACGCGCGCATGCGCTCGAACCTCTTGTCGGGCCTGCGCGGCCTCGCTTCGCCCGAACTGGCCGAGGACATTGTGCTCGGCATCACCGCCTTGATCGACGGGCTGTGGCTCAGGCTCGGCCTGCAGCCGGGCAGCGTCACGCGCGAGCAGGCGGTGCGCCAGGTCAAGGACTTTGTCGCCGGCCGGATTGCCCTTCGTCAGCCCGAGCCCGTCGGGTTGGCCTCGGCCGGATAAAGTTCATACGAGTGACAGGCCGCCGGGTGGATGTCGGCTATGTGGCGGGGTGAGGTTGACCGCTCGCGGGGCCGTCCCAATCCTTGAACCCCAGCTTTCCGACCTCATCGAGGATCTGCTCGCGGATCCAGCGATGCGGCGGCTCGTCATCGCGGCGGGCGTGCCAGTACATCCGGACCGCCGGAGATTGTATCGGGATCGGCGCCCGATAGATGCCGATCGGCAGGGATTTTGCCGCCGCGACTGCGAACTGCATCGGGACGGCGGCCAGATAAGGTCCGCCGGCAACCGCCAGCGCCACCGCCTGGAAATGCGGCAAAGCGAGCATGACGCGGCGCGCGCGGCCCATCCTGCCCAGCGCGTCGTCGGTGAAGCCCGACATCGAGCCGTCGATGGAGCGCAGCGCGTGCGGCAGCGCGCAAAAGAGGTCGAGCGGCACCTCTTCGCCCTCGGCGATGCCAGCCCGCCCGAGCGCGGCATTGTCCTTCGACGCAATGACGGCGAAGGGGGAACCGAACAGCGCCACGCTTGAAACCCATTCCGCGACCTCCAGCGGGCGCTCCAGCGCCAGGTCGATCCGGTCCTCCTGCAGCAGTTTCGAGACATCGCCGGTGGCGCTGTCGAGGAAACGGAACGACAGGCCAGGCGCCATCGCGGCGATGCGCGCGGCAAAGGGCGGCATCAGGAGCATGGAGAAGAAATCGGCGCCCATGAAGGTAAAGGTTCGTTCCAGCCTTGCCGGATCGAAATCGGTTGCCGGCTGAAAGGCGCGCTCGATCTCGCGCAGTGCCGCGCGCACCGGCTCCGCCAGGCTCTCGGCGCGCGGCGTCGGCACCATGTCGTTGCCGCGGCGCACGAAGAGCTGGTCGTTGAGCGCATGGCGCAGCCGGTTGAGCGCGGCGCTGACGGCGGGTTGGCTGAGTCCGATCTGCTCGCCGGCGCGCGTCACGCTTTTCTCGCGCAGAAGCGCGTCAAGCACCCTCACCAGATTGAGGTCGAGCGCATTCAAATTCATCGCATCGATCCGCCCCATACGATCATTCGATTTCCATCGCCGGCCCGTCCCAGGCTAGGTCGCCGTCGAAGCCGTTTCGTCGGCGCCCAACAGAGAAAGAGCAATCATGACAATGATCAACACCAGCATGGCAGGCAAGGAACTCCTTTGGTTCAACAACACGCTTGTCGCCATCCAGGTCTCTTCGGCTGACGGCGAGGATGGGATCTGTGTTGTCGAACACCGCCAGCCCTATGGCGATTCCGCGCCGCTGCACGTGCACCGCAACGAGGACGAGGTGTTTCATATCCTCGAAGGGCGGATATCTTTCGTCATCGACGGCCGCGAGCGGGTCGCCGGCGCCGGCGAGACGGTGCTCGCGCCGAAAGGCCTGCCGCACACTTATAGGGTGGAGTCCCGCGAGGGCGCGCACACACTCACGGTGACGCGCGGTTCGGACTTCGAAACGATGCTGCGCAAGGCAAGCCGCCCCGCCGAACGGCCCGACCTGCCGCCGTTGGCGGCGCCGACGCCGCAGACGATCGAGATGCTGACCAGGCTGTGCGCGGAGAACGGCATCGACATTGTCGGGCCGCCGCTGGGGTGAGTCTTCCCTTCAACCGATTTGCATCTTCCCCGCCCGCAATCTCCGCTTGATGCCGTTTGTGCAACGCGATACGCCCTTGCCAAAATCGATAGACCGGAGACTTGCCGTGAGCGCTGAAAAGACCAGAACCGAAACCGATACGTTCGGTCCCATCGAGGTGGCGGCCGACCGCTATTGGGGCGCCCAGGCGCAGCGCTCTCTGGGCAATTTCAAGATCGGCTGGGAAAAGCAGCCGGCGTCGATCGTGCGCGCGCTCGGCATCGTCAAGCGCGCCGCGGCCGAAGTGAACATGGAGATGAGGCGGCTCGATCCGGCAATCGGCAAGGCGATCGTCGAGGCCGCGCAGGAAGTCATCGACGGCAGGCTCAACGAGCATTTCCCGCTGGTTGTGTGGCAGACCGGCTCCGGCACGCAGTCCAACATGAACGCCAACGAAGTGATCTCCAACCGGGCGATCGAGATGCTCGGCGGCGTCATGGGCTCGAAGAAGCCGGTTCATCCCAACGACCACGTCAATATGAGCCAGTCGTCCAACGACACCTATCCGACGGCCATGCACATCGCCTGCGCCGAGCGTGTCGTGCACCACCTGATTCCGGCCCTGCATCATCTGCACAAGGCGCTCGACGCCAAGGCGCGCGCTTTCAACCACATCATCAAGATCGGCCGCACGCACACGCAGGACGCCACGCCGCTGACGCTTGGCCAGGAATTTTCCGGCTATGCCGCGCAGGTCGCCTCGTCGATCAAGAGGATCCAGCAGACGCTGCCCGGCCTGCAGGAACTGGCGCAAGGCGGCACCGCCGTCGGCACCGGCCTCAACGCGCCGGTCGGCTTCGCGGAAAAGGTGGCGGACCGCATCGCCGCCATCACCGGCATCGCCTTCGTGACCGCGCCGAACAAGTTCGAGGCGCTCGCGGCGCATGATTCCATGGTGTTCTCGCACGGCGCGATCAACGCGGCGGCCGCGGCACTGTTCAAGATCGCCAATGACATCCGGCTGCTCGGCTCCGGCCCGCGCTCGGGCCTCGGCGAGCTGTCGCTGCCGGAGAACGAGCCGGGCTCCTCGATCATGCCGGGCAAGGTCAACCCGACCCAGTGCGAGGCGTTGACGCAGGTCTGCGTGCAGGTGTTCGGCAACAATGCCGCGCTCACCTTCGCCGGCAGCCAGGGGCATTTCGAGCTCAATGTCTACAACCCGCTGATGGCCTACAATTTCCTGCAGTCGGTGCAGCTGCTTGCGGATGCTTCCATCTCCTTCACCGACAACTGCGTTGTCGGCATCGAGGCGCGGGAGGACAACATCAAGGCCGCGCTCGAGCGCTCGCTGATGCTGGTCACGGCACTGGCGCCGACCATCGGCTACGACAACGCCGCCAAGATCGCCAAGACCGCACACAAGAACGGCACGACCTTGCGTGAGGAGGCCCTGGCCACGGGGCTGGTCAGCGAGGCCGACTACGACCGGCTGGTACGGCCGGAGGACATGACACATCCCGGATAAGCGTTGGCATTGCTTCGTCATCATCGGGCTGAGTGAAGCGAAGCGGAACGCAGACCCGAGGACCATGCCGTTACATCCGAGCGCTGCCTGCGGTACAAATTTTGCCTCGCCCCGCCCTCCGGTCTAGGTCACGAAACGGACCCCAGGGTCTTCGCGACGGAGCTTCGCCCTGGGATGACGAGCTTGGGAGGAATTTTGCGGCGGGAGAATTTGCTCCCGGAGGCAATGCTCGCGACATGAATTTCGCGTCGGATCCGCGACTGTAGGATATAGAATCTGTGAACAATGTGTCACCACATAAGCGGCTTTGGTGAACAGTCTTCCTGATCTATCTGACTGGGCATTCAACCCCCGCTCGGAGAACCCGCCATGTCCATCAACTCTTCCGTCGCCGGCAACGGCGCAGCATCCAACAGCTCCACCACGATCCTGCTCGGCCGCATCCTGCTTTCCGTCATCTTCCTGCTTTCCGGCTTCGGCAAGCTCACCGCCATTTCCGGCACCGCCGGCTATTTCGGCGCTCTCGGCCTGCCGGTGCCGACCGTAACCGCCGTCCTCGTCGGCCTGATCGAACTGCTCGGCGGCCTTGCCATACTCGTCGGCCTCCAGACCCGCATCGTCGCCTGGGTGCTCGCCATCTTCACGATCGCTACCGGGCTGGTCGCTCACACCGGCTGGGCCGATCAGATGCAGATGATCCAGTTCCTCAAGAACCTCGCCATCACCGGCGGCTTCATCCTGCTCGCCTCCTCCGGCGCCGGCGCCTATTCGCTCGACGCCAAGCGCGCCTGAGCCTCCCCAAGCCTTCAACGCCAAGCGGCGCGTAATTTTCCGCGCCGCTTTTTCGTTGCAGGCGTAGACTGCGCCGCAGCTGGCATCAGCCGGACCGGGCCGGCAAGGGAGGTGGCCAATGTTTCGCAATGCGTTGCTTCTGGTCTCGCGGCTGCTTCTAGCCGCGCTCTTCGTGCCGTCGGGCTTCCAGGCCCTCACCCACATCTCAGGCACGATCAATTATTTCGCCGGCCTCGGCCTGCCGCTGCCGACCTTGGCCGCCTGGGGCACGGGCCTGTTCGAATTAGTTGCGGGGCTCTTCATCCTCGTCGGTTTCCAGACCCGGATCGTGGCACTTCTGCTTGCCGCCTTCTGTCTCGTCGCGGGCTTCATCGGCCATTACGGCCAGGGCGCCGACGACGCCACGCTGGCGTTCCTGCACCAGCAGATGCTGATGAAGGACATCGCCATTGCCGGCGGCTTCCTGGCGCTCGCCATGGCCGGCGCCGGCGCGTGGTCGGCCGACGGGAGCGACTTCGGGATCAGCGCCGAGGTGACCTGAGCCAGCCCTATTTCACCGAAACGTACTATTTGACCGAAACGCTCGGACCGCCTTCGACCGCCAGCACGAGGCGGCGGTTGGTGATGCGCGCCAGCTGCGCCAGCCGGCCGGCCGGGCGCTCGCCGTAGAGATCGGACAGCGAGGCCGGCAGCACCAGCGCCAGCGCGCCGTTGCCGCGGCTTTCCCATTTCAGCTTCGGCATCACGCCCGGCATCGCCGCGGTGAGGAGATAGACCACGCGCATCATCGCCGCCAGCACGCGGGCGCGCTCGAGCAGCCTGGGCGGTGCCAGCGCCTTGATCTCGGGCGCGATGCCGTCGTTGAAGATGCCGTCATGGCGGTAAGCATTGGCCAGGGCCAGATAGGCGCGGCCGGGATGGTCGACGCCGATGAAGGAGGCATGCGCGATGATGTTGAGCGACTGCCTGCCGCGATATTCGGGATGCGCGCGCCAGCCGATATCGGCGAGCAGGCAAGCGGCATGACGGTAGCGCGTTTCGTCTTCCGTCTCGTCGATGCCGAATGCCTTGAATGCCTTGCCGGTCCATTCGACAAGGTCATGCGCGTGGTGCACCGAGCGCGAGCGCAACAGCGCCAGTTCCTCTGCCGCCGAGATCAACGGATCGGCCTTCTGCTCCTCCGCGTCGAGCAGCGAATAGAGAAAGCCCTCGCGCACGCCCTGCGCCGAGACGACGATCTTCGAGGGCTGCATCGCCGACATGATCTCCTGCAGCACGACGGCGCCGTAGGGCAGCAGCGAGCGGCGGTTCTTGGAGACGCCTTCGATGCCCCTCACCTTCTCGACCTCGCCCTTGGCTACCTGCTTCAGGAACGCCTGTGCGCTGTCGACCGGAATCTCGTAGTGATGCATGACGCCGAGGGGGTAGTTGGTCATCTCCATATGCAGCCTGGCAAGGTTTCGCCAGGTGCCGCCGACGGCATAGAAGACCCTGCCTTGCCCGCCCTTGAGCAGCTTTGCCCGCGCCAGTTCCTGGCGCGCGATCTTCTGCGCCTGCACCAGGGAGTTCTTCGCCATGTCCTGCAGGCGCAGGCCGCCGAGCGGCAGCGTAATGCCGTCGCCGATCGCCTCTCGGTTGATGTCGATCAGCTCGAGACTGCCGCCGCCGAGGTCACCGGCGATGCCGTTGGCCGGATGGAAACCGGAAATGACGCCGAGCGCCGAATAATAAGCTTCCTGGCGGCCGGTGAGCACGCGGATCTCGGTCCTCAGCACCTCCTCGGCGCGGTGGATGAAATCGGGACCGTTGACCGCCTCACGCGCGGCGGCGGTCGCCAGCACATAGATGTGCTCGGCGCCTGCCTGATCCGACAGCGCGCGGAAGCGGCGGAACTCCTCCATAGAGCGGGTCACGGCTTCCGGATCGAGCTTGCCCGTCGAAACGATGCCGCGGCCGAGGCCGGCCAGCATCTTTTCGTTGAACAGCAGCGAGGGCGAGCGCGCCAGCCCTTCATAGACGACAAGGCGGATCGAGTTCGACCCTATGTCGATGATCGACAGCGGTCGCCGGTCCTGAAGCCGGCCCTGGGAAACTGCAATCACGCGGCGCTGTTCTTCTTGCGGCGTTTGAACTGGGCGATGCGCTTGGGCGCATGCGATTTCAGCGCGTCACCCCGTCCGGAGAGGCTCGGATTGGTCATGAAATATTCCTGCGCGTTGAACGGCTCCTCGCCCTCCTCCAGCACAACGCGCCGGGAGGTGCCGTCAGCCAATACGTCGAAACTTTGCTGGTTGTCCATGATGTTGCCCAGCATGATCTGGCCAAGCACCTGTTCATGCACAGTTGGATTGGTGATCGGCACCAGGGTCTCGACGCGGCGGTCGAGATTGCGCGGCATCATGTCGGCGGACGAGATGTAGACGATCGCCTCGTCCGACGGCAGGCCGTAGCCATTGCCGAAGCAGTAGATGCGGCTGTGCTCGAGGAAGCGTCCGACGATCGATTTCACCCTGATGTTTTCCGATAGGCCCGGCACCTGCGGCCTCAGGCAGCAGATGCCGCGCACGACGAGGTCGATCTCAACCCCGGCCCGGCTGGCGTCGTAGAGCGCGTCGATGACCGTCGGGTCGACCAGCGCGTTCATCTTCATCCAGATGCGCGCCGGCCGGCCCTCCCGGGCGTGGACGATCTCCTCCGCGATGTGCTTCAGAATGCGGTTGCGCAGCGTGAAGGGCGACACGGCAAGGCGCATCTCCTCGGCCGGTTCGGCATAGCCGGTGATGAAGTTGAATATCTGCGCGACATCGCGCGCGATCGTCGGGTCGGTGGTGAAGAAGGACAGGTCGGTGTAGATGCGGGCGGTGACCGGGTGGTAGTTGCCGGTGCCGAGATGGACGTAGTTGCGTAGCCGGCCGTCCTCGCGGCGCACGATCAAGGACATCTTGGCGTGGGTCTTCAGCTCCAGGAAGCCGAACACGACCTGGACGCCGGCGCGTTCGAGGTCGCGCGCCCAGCGGATGTTCGCCTCCTCGTCGAACCGCGCCTTGAGCTCGACCAGCGCCGTCACCGACTTGCCGGCCTCGGCGGCGTCGATCAGCGCGCGCACGATCGGGCTGTCGTTCGAGGTGCGGTAGAGCGTCTGCTTTATCGCCACCACCTCCGGATCGGCGGCGGCCTGACGCAGGAACTGCACCACCACGTCGAAGGATTCGTAGGGGTGGTGGACGATGATGTCCTTCTCGCGGATCGCAGCCAGGCAGTCGCCGCCATGCTCGCGGATTCGTTCGGGAAAGCGCGGATTGTAGGGGGTGAACTTCAGGTCGTCGCGTGGAATGGCGACGATCTCGGAAATCTGGTTGAGCGCAAGCGGACCGGTGAGAACGCTGATGCGGCTCGCCGAGACGCCCAGCTCGCCGGCGACGAAATCGCGCAATTCCGCCGGCATCAGCGTATCGAATTCGATACGGATCACTGAACCGCGGCGACGCCGCTTCAGCGCCGTCTCGAACAGGCGCACAAGGTCTTCCGACTCTTCTTCCACCTCGATATCGCTGTCGCGGATGATGCGGAACGTGCCCGAGCCCTTGACCTCATAGCCGGGGAACAGCTTGCCGATATAGATGCCGACCGCCTCCTCCAGCGGAATGAAGCGCACATGGCGCCTGCGGTCCGGCAGGCGGATGAAGCGCCTGAGCGCCACCGGCAGGCGCAAGAGCGCGCTCATCTCCTCGCCATTCTTGCGGTGGCGCAATTGCAAGGCGATGGAAAAGCCGAGATTGGGGATGAAGGGAAACGGATGCGCCGGATCGATCGACAGCGGCGTCAGCACAGGGAAGACCTGTTCCTGGAAATGCTCCTCCAGCCAAGTCTTCTCATCCTTGGTCAGCGCGTCTCGGGTGATGCTTTCGATGCCTTCCTTGTTGAGCAGGGCCATCAGCGCCGAGAGGCTCTTCTGCTGGTCCTCCTGCAGGCGCTCGACCTCGCGCAGCAATTGCTCGAGCTGCTGCTCGGGCGTGCGGCCGTCCGGGCTTTTCAGGGCAATGCCCTCGCGCACCTGACCGGCGAGGCCGGCGACGCGGACCATGAAGAACTCGTCGAGGTTGGCGGCCGAAATCGACAGGAAGCGCACCCGCTCAAGCAGCGGATGATGCTCGTTGAGGGACTCTTCCAGCACGCGCCGGTTGAACTGCAGCCAGGAAAACTCGCGATTGACGAAACGGTCGGGATTGCCACCGTCGGGGCTCGCCGCCTCGACGGTGATGAACTCGCTCTGCACCGGCTTCAGTTCGTTCATGTTTCCCGCTCTTGCCTGCAACCGCCTTAGGGAGACCCGCATATTGCCGTTCGGCGACGCTCTAACATCTCTTTGTGACGCAGGATCGTCACGGAATCGCTCCGTGCCAGCCTTACGCGCTTAACCGGCTCAACTTATCCTCTGGCAGCCTTTTGCGACAGTTTGATTTCATCGATCTTGCAAACTGGCATGTTATGCTCCAGATGCAGGCGGGTCACACCCACTGGCCGAACCCAATTGGAGACGACGATGGCAGGCGGCAGCATTCCCCATTTTCAGAACGACGCGGGCCATCCGGTCATCGAGATCGGTGTCAAGGAATTCATGTGCACCGGCGCCAACCCGCCTTTCGACCATCCGCATGTGTTCCTCGACATGGGCGACGATAATGAAAAGGTCTGCCCCTACTGCTCGACGCTTTACCGCTATTCGCCGTCGCTGAAGGCGACGGAAACGCAGCCGGCCGGCTGCCTCTATGTTGACCAGGCCGCCTGAGCCTGCAGATCATGAATGACTGCTAGACCATGAATGAGACAGGGTCCCGGCAAGTCGTCATAGCCGGGGCCGGCATCGCCGGACTGACTGCGGCACTCGCCTTTTCAGCCCGCGGCTTGCCGGTGAAACTGTTCGAGCAGGCCAAGCAGCTCCAAGCGGCCGGCTCCGGCCTCCAGCTGGCTCCCAACGCGACCCGCATCCTGCGCCGGCTTGGCGTACTGGACCGCCTGTTGCCCAACGCGGTCCGGCCCGAAGCGGTGGTGCTGAAGGATGCGAAAAGCCTGCGCGAGCTGGCGCGCGTACCGCTTGGACAGGCAGCCGAGCAGCGCTGGGGCGCGCCCTATCTGGTGTCCCACCGCGCCGACCTGCAGGCGGCCCTGGCGGAGGAAATGGCGGGGCGGTCGGATATCGAACTCGTCACCGGCGCGCGGGTGACTGGCATCGCCACCGACCCGCGAAGCGTAACCACGACGGTCGAGATCGAGGGGAAAACCACCTCGGTCGCAAGCAGCCTGCTGGTCGGAGCCGATGGCGTCTGGTCGACGGTTCGCGCGCGGCTTGCGGCCCGGGACCCCGCCTTCGCGAAAAGCCGCTTCTCGGGCCGACTGGCCTGGCGCGCCACTGTGGCGGTCGACGGCCCTGCCGGGCAGGCTTTTGCCGAGATCGGAGCGGCGGGCTGCGTCACCACCTTCCTTCATCCTGGCTTCCATCTGGTCGCCTATCCGGTGAGCAAGGGCCGCACCGTCAACCTTGCCGCTTTCACCAGAGGCGAACGTATCGCGGAAGGCTGGTCGGGGCATGCCGACCCGGCCGTCCTGTCCAATGCCATGCGTGGCACCGCAACCATGCTCGCAAGGCTCGTCGCGCTGGCGGGGCCGTGGACGGCGTTTCCAATGCACACTGTCCAGCAACCGCGCTGGGCGGTCCCGCAAGGCATCGCGCTGATCGGCGACGCCGCGCATGCCATGACCCCGTTCGCGGCGCAGGGCGCGGCCATGGGGATCGAGGACGCCTCGATGCTCGCCAATGCGGTTGCCGATTTTCCCGGCGATCCGGCCCACAGCCTCGCTGTCTGGGAAAATCTCAGGCGGCCGCGCGTCGAAAGAGTGCTGAAGCGCGGCGCGCTCAATCGGCTGACCTGGCACGCCTGGGGACCGGTGGCAGTCGCCCGCAATCTGGTGCTGGCGACGCGGCCGCCGGAAAAGCTCGCGGCGGACCTGGACTGGCTCTACGGGTGGGAGGAGCGGAAGGTGGCGCGGCGGTAGAGCGCCCGAGGACTCGATCGCGGTGCTACGTCAGTTATACAACCCCATCGACCACCACAGCGACACCGGCAGCGGGTTCCACCATCCCGTGCGAATGCCGGCGACACGCAGTCCCGCCGCCGTCCAGGTGTTGCAGCCGACCAGCGCGTTGAAGTGGCCGCCGGCTTCGTAGAAACGGTCATTGGTTGAATAACCCGCGTTCTCGACCACCATCGGTCCGTTCGGCCCCTGCCGGAAACTCGCGGCGATGTAGTCGAGCAGCGCTGCGAAATGCGCCTCATCGATGTCGAAGCCGGAGACATCCGAGTGCGGCTCCTTGATGGTGCCGGCGACATCGACATGCATCACCGAGGCGTCAAGCGTCAGCGCCTTCAAAGCCGGCGCGGCCTTCAATTGCGACCATGTCGGCGTCTCCAGGTAGAAGGCGCGGCCGCCCCAGCCGAAGACAATGTAGCGTGCACCCGGGGCATCCATCGGCAGACCGGCACCGGCCAGGAAGGCGAAGCGCCGGCGAACGCCGTCATCGAGAGGGACAGCGATGTCGGTATGGATCGGGTTCTTCAGCACCAATATGCGCCGCGTCCCCTCGCCTTCGGCCATCGCCGCAGGCCAGAGCGGGCGCGGCACCAACGTGCCGAGCGCGGCGGCAAGAAGCACCGCGGCAACCAGTGTGGCCAGGGAGCGCCAGATTTTTCTCATAAAGGTGTGGCTTTCCCTTTCAATCGAGCCAACCGCTATCAGCGGTTGCCCAAATAGCAAAAAAGCCCGACCGTCGCGCGGCCGGGCTTTTTGAATTGGCGTCAGATTGGTCAGTGCAGGATCTGCGACAGGAACAGTTTCGTCCGCTCATGGCGCGGATGATCGAAGAACTCGGCTGGCGTGTTCTGCTCGACGATCTGGCCCTGATCCATGAAGATCACGCGGTTGGCGACCTTGCGGGCAAAGCCCATCTCGTGGGTGACGCACAGCATCGTCATGCCCTCTTCCGCCAGGCCCACCATCGTCTCCAGCACTTCCTTGATCATCTCGGGATCGAGCGCCGAGGTCGGCTCGTCGAACAGCATGATGCGCGGATTCATGCACAGCGAGCGCGCGATCGCCACGCGCTGCTGCTGGCCGCCGGAGAGCTGGCCCGGATATTTGTTGGCCTGTTCCGGGATCTTGACGCGCTTGAGGAAATGCATGGCGATTTCCTCGGCCTGCTTCTTCGGCATCTTACGCACCCAGATCGGCGCCAGCGTGCAGTTTTCCAGAATGGTAAGGTGCGGGAACAGGTTGAAATGCTGGAACACCATGCCGACCTCGCGGCGCACCTCGTCGATCTTCTTCAGATCATTGGTGAGCTCCTTGCCGTCGACGATGATCTTGCCCTTCTGGTGCTCCTCCAGCCGGTTGATGCAGCGGATCATGGTCGACTTGCCGGAGCCGGAGGGACCGCAAATGACGATGCGCTCGCCGCGCATCACCTTGAGGTTGATGTCCTTCAGGACATGGAACTCGCCATACCATTTGTGCATGCCGACAATGTCGATGGCGACATCGGTGGTCGAGATGTGCATCTTCTTGGCATCGACCTTCAGGTCTTCCGCGCTGACGGCGTTCTCGGTGGTCATGGCCAATTCCCCTTATCGTTGTTCTTGGTGCATGTCCCAAAACCGCAACACAGTTTTGGTCGATATGCATCAGCGTTTGTAGCCGGTGTCGAGCCGGCGTTCGGTGTACATTGAATAGCGCGACATACCGAAGCACAACAGCCAGAAAACGAAGGCGGCAAAGATCAGGCCGGACTTCGGGGTTTGCGGTGTCGCCCAGTTCGGGTCGGCGAAGTTCTGCTTGACCACGCCGAGCAGGTCGAACATCGAGATGATCAGGACCAGGCTCGTGTCCTTGAGCATGCCGATGAAGGTGTTGACGATGCCTGGGATGACCAGTTTCAGGGCCTGGGGCAGCACGATCAGGCCCATCTTCTGCCAATAGCCGAGGCCGAGCGAATCGGCGCCTTCATACTGGCCCTTCGGGATCGCCTGCAGGCCGCCGCGGATCACTTCCGCCATATAGGCGGCGGCAAACAGCGACACGCCAATCAGGGCCCGCAGGTATTTGTCGAAGCTTACGCCTTCCGGCAGGAACAGCGGCAGCATGACGCTGGCGAAGAACAGCACCGTGATCAGCGGAATGCCGCGCACCGTCTCGATGAAGACGATGCACAGCCATTTGACTATCGGCATCTTCGAACGCCGGCCGAGCGCCAGGACGATGCCCATCGGCAGCGACACGGCAATGCCGACGAAAGACAGGCTGAGCGTGACCAGCAGCCCGCCCCAACGCGGGGTCTCGACATGCGGCAGGCCGAACACGCCGCCGACCAGCAGGAAGAAGGCGACTATCGGCAACGCCACGAAGAGAAGAAGCGCGTTCAGCCCCTTGCGCGGCACGCGCGGGATCAGCATCGGCACCAGCAGCGCCACGAACAGGACGGCGACGAGAATTGGCCGCCAGCGCTCCTCGATGGGATAGGTGCCGAACATGAGCTGGCCGAACTTGGCGTTGACAAAGGCCCAGCAGGCACCGGTCCAACCGTCGGGCTGGATGCCGCCTTGCGAAGCGGTAGTGCATACCGTGCGGTCCGGGCCGGTCCAAACGGCGTTGATGAAGGCCCAGTTGATGATTTGCGGCAAGATCCAAAGCACGATGGCGATGCCCAGCACAGTGAGGATGGTGTCGCCGACCGAACCGATCAGGTTCTTGCGTACCCAGGCATAGGCGCCGCGTTCGGTAGGCGGCGCGGGCTGCGCCAGCGCCATCTCGGTGCGCACCCAGGACATATCGTGTTCCTGCATGGCCTTACCTCTCCACCAGCGCCATTCTGGCGTTGACGATGTTCATGACGAAGGACGTCACGAGACTCAGCACCAGATAGGCGATCATCATGATGAACACCCCCTCTACCGCCTGTCCGGTCTGGTTCAGCACGGTGCCGGCGGTGGCTGTCAGATCAGGATAGCCGATGGCAATGGCCAGGGATGAGTTCTTGGTCAGGTTGAGATACTGGCTGGTGAGCGGCGGGATGACGATGCGCATCGCCTGCGGGATCACCACCAGCCGCAGGATCGGGCCGGAGCGCAGGCCAAGTGCGGCTGCCGCCTCGGTCTGGCCCTTGCTGACGCCCCTGATGCCGGCGCGCACGATCTCGGCGATGAACGCCGCGGTGTAAAAGGACAGCGCCAGCAGCAGCGACAGGAACTCCGGCTTGATCCAGAAGCCGCCGGTCAGGTTGAAGGTCGACTGCTTCGGAAAATCGAAGGTGAGCGGCATGCCGCTGAGCAGAAAGGCAAGCACCGGCAGGCCGATGATGAGAGCGACCGACGTCCAGAACACCGGGAATTGCTGGCCGGTTGCCCGCTGCCGCTGCCGCGCCCTGTGGGCGACGAACCAGGCCATCGCGATGGCGAGCAGCAATGCCACGCCGATCAGCCAGGAACCATCTGCCCAGACGGCGCGCGGCAGATAGAAACCACGCTGGTTGAGGAAGGAGCCGAGGGGCAAATGGATGCTCTCGCGCGGCGGCGGCAGCACGGCGAGCACGCCGGAATACCAGAAGAAGATGACCAGCAGCGGCGGGATGTTTCGGAAAATCTCGACATAGACCGTGCAGATCTTGCGGATCAGCCAGTTCTGCGAGAGGCGGCCGATGCCGATGAGGAAGCCGACGATAGTGGCAAGCACGATGCCGGCGACGGCAATGATGATCGTATTGAGCAGACCGACGACCAGCGCTCGGAAATAGGTCGAGTCGGAAGTGTAAGCGATCGGCGTGTCCGAGATGTCGAAGCCGGCCCTGCTCTTGAGGAAGCCGAAGCCTGAGGCGATGTGCAGGCGCTGGAGGTTTTCGATGACGTTGTGGACGATCCACCAGATCGAGCTGAACAGCAGGATCACCACCAGCGTCTGAAAGAACAGGCTGCGTATTCTCGGGTCATTGATGAAGGAGCCGCGGCTCGGCTCCCCGCGAAGGATTTCCTGCGAAGCCATGGACCGTCCCCTGGAAAGAGAAACCGGGAGGCAGACAACCTGCCTCCCGGATCACGTTTCTGTCAGCGGACCGGCGGACCGTATTGCAGGCCGCCCTTGGTCCACAGCGCGTTGATGCCGCGCGCGATCTTGAGCGGGCTGCCCGAGCCGACATTGCGCTCGAACATTTCACCATAGTTGCCGACAGCCTTGACGATGTTGACAACCCAATCGTTGGAAAGACCGAGATCGGCGCCATACTTGCCGTCCGGCTCGGTGCCGAGAAGGCGCTGGATATTCGGGTCGGTCGACGTTTTCATCTCATCGACATTCGCCTGGGTGATTCCTGCTTCCTCTGCGTTGAGCAGCGCGAAATAGGTCCAGCGCGCGATGTGAGCCCACTGGTCATCGCCCTGGCGCACGGCCGGTCCGAGCGGCTCCTTGGAGATGATCTCGGGCAGCACGACGTGATCGGCCGGCGATGACAGCGTCAGGCGGATGCCATATAGGCCGGACTGGTCGGTGGTGTAAGCGTCGCAGCGGCCGGCATCATAGGCGGCGTTGACCTCTTCCAGCTTCTCAAACACGACGGGATTGTATTCCATCTTGTTCTTCTTGAAGTAGTCGGCGAGGTTCAGCTCGGTCGTGGTGCCGCTCTGCACGCAGACGGCGGCTCCCGAAAGCTGCAGCGCCGAGTTCACGCCCGGCAGCTTCTTGGCGTTGATCATGAAACCCTGACCGTCATAGTAGGTGACGCCGACGAAATCGAGGCCGAGCGCGCTGTCGCGATTGCTGGTCCAGGTGGTATTGCGCGACAGGATATCGATCTCGCCCGACTGCAGCGCAGTGAAACGCTCCTTTGCGCTGAGCGGCGTGAACTTGACCTTGGAGGCGTCACCGAAAACGGCGGCCGCAACGGCGCGGCAAAAGTCCGCGTCGATGCCTTTCCAGTCACCCTTGTCGTCCGGCGCCGAAAAGCCGGCGAGACCGGTCGAGACGCCGCACTGGAGAAAGCCCTTCTGCTTCACGGTATCGAGCGTGCCTGCCGAAGCGGCGGACGCCATGAACCCGAGCGCGGCGGCGCCAAGAATGCCGATTGCAATGTGTTTCATGACCCACATACCCTTTTCTGTTACAGGCGCCCCTACTGGCAGGCGACGCTTGATCTTTTTTCGTTTGTGAATGCAGCTCCCACTTCAAGGCCCACTCCCGGACCCGCATCGGTTGCCGATGCGCTGCCTCCCATTCACGAAACGCATCGAAGGCGATTATTCCTGTGAGGTCAAGGGAAATGACCGAAACCTCAAAGGTTTGAAAAGCAATTGCCGCAGATGCCCGAATTGCGGACAAGAGCCCATGAAATCGGCAGAACATGCGAACAAATCAGTCAAGTTTCGGCGGCGCGAATCCATGATCCGACGGCCCCATCCGCTCGGCAATAGCCGTGCTTTATTGGGCGCGGGCGGAGTTGGATTGGCCTAGCTGAAGACCGGCTTTTGGCGGGCCTGGCGCGGTTGCGCGGGCTTGGCCGCCGCTTTATGGCTGGTCCCCTTAGATCATTCGACCCTCACATTAATCGGCTGGCGACGAACCATGGCTAAAGACGGCATCGAAATGGGCACCAACACGCTGCTTGCCCATTCCGGCAACAACCCGCGCGACTATTTCGGCTTCGTCAACCCGCCGGTCGTGCACGCCTCCACGGTGCTTTACCCGGACGCGGCATCGATGGCTGGACGCAGGCAGAAATATACATACGGCACGCGCGGCACGCCGACGATGGATGCGCTGACGCTCGCCGTCGATGCGCTGGAAGGCTCAGCCGGCACCATCGCGGTGCCTTCGGGATTGGCGGCGGTGACGGTGCCGCTGCTCGCCTTCCTGGCCGCCGGCGACCATCTGCTGATCGTTGATAGCGTCTACCAGCCGACGCGCCACTTCGCGGACACGATGCTGAAGCGGCTCGGCGTGGAGGTCGAATATTACGAGCCGCGAATCGGCGCCGGCATCGCTTCGCTGATCAGGCCCCACACCAGGGTTGTGTTCACCGAATCGCCGGGATCGAACACCTATGAGGTCCAGGACATCCCGGCGATCGCCAAGGTTGCGCATGAAGCGGGCGCGATCGTGATGATGGACAACACCTGGGCGACGCCACTCTATTTCAAGCCGCTCGACCATGGCGTCGACATCTCGATTCATGCGGCGACGAAATATCCGGCGGGCCATTCCGACGTGCTGCTTGGCCTGGTTTCGGCCAACGAGGCCTGCTGGACGAAGCTTTATGACGGCTTCTGCACGCTGGGCTGCTGTTCCGGTCCGGACGATGTCTACCAGGTCCTGCGCGGCCTGCGCACGATGGGCGTGCGGCTCGAACATCACCGCAAGTCCGCGCTCGATATCGCCCGCTGGCTGGAGGAGCAGGCGGGGGTCGCGCAAGTGCTGCACCCGGCGCTGGAAAGCCATCCCGATCATGCGCTGTGGAAGCGCGATTTCTGCGGCTCGAGCGGCGTTTTCTCGGTCGTGCTCAAGGGCGGCGGACAGAAAGCGCAGCACGCTTTCCTCGACGCGCTCAAGATCTTCGGCCTCGGCTATTCCTGGGGCGGCTATGAGAGTCTCGCCGTGCCGGTCTTCCTCGGCGACCGCACGCTTGCAAAGGGCTCTTATGCCGGTCCGCTGATCCGTCTGCAGATCGGGCTGGAGGATGTCGAAGACCTCAAGGCCGACATCGCGCGTGGGCTCGCGGCGGCGGCTGCCGCCGAGTGACGAACTGATCGGCGGGCGATTTCGACCAGACAAGCCTCTGCCGGAGCAGTAGCATGCCGGTGCACCCACTCGGGAACCTTTTGCCGGCAAGCGCATCCAATCGCGGATGAAAAACTGCGGGAGATCAGAGCGAGATGAGAAGGCCCGCTATTGAAGCCGCCGCGGTCGGCGCGACAGAGGCTGGCGACATCGCGCTGGTGCGCCGGGCGCTGGCGCGTGACCCGGATGCGGTCCGCGCCATCATCAAGACGCACAACCAGCGGCTCTACCGCATCGCGCGCGGTGTGGTGCGCAACGACGCCGAGGCCGAGGATGTCGTGCAGGAGGCTTATATGCGCGCCTTCTCCAGTCTCGCCGCCTTTCGCGGCGAGGCCTCGCTTTCGACCTGGCTGTCTCGCATCGTCATCAACGAGGCGCTTGGCAGGCTGCGCAAGCGCAGGCGCATCGTGGCGATGCCCGAAAACCCGGAGGCGCGGATCATCCCGTTTCCCCTGAACCCAAGCGATGATCCGGAGCGGACAATGGCGCAGCGGCAGATCCTCGGGCTTGTCGAACGGGCGACCGACAGCCTTCCCGATGTCTATCGCACCGTTTTCGTCGCTCGTGTCATCGAGGGCCTCAGCATTGAGGAGACCGCCGACCTTCTGGGCATCCGGCCGGAGACAGTGAAGACCAGGCTGCACCGGGCGCGCAGCCTAGTGCGCAAGGCGCTCGACGACGAGATCGGCCCGGTGCTGCTCGACGCCTTCCCCTTCGCCGGACGACGCTGCGAGCGGCTGACCCGGGCGGTGATGGGACGGCTGGGATTCGAGCCCTGATTTTGGTTTTTCCGGGAACGTTTCGTTCTCGCCCGCATCCAATGGTGGTCAACACCAGATGAAGCCCGAGGCCGCGCCTACGGGTGAAGGAGATGCCATGTTCATGCGACCGACCGCCGCCCTCGCCGCCCTTTTCCTGATGAGCACCGCGCCACTGGCGCTGGCCGCCGAGAAGCCCACCGACCCGCAGATCGCCCACATCGCCTATACGGCAGGCACGATCGACATCGAGGCGGCCAAGCTGGCGATCGAGAAATCCAAGAACAAGGAGATCATCGCTTTCGCCAAGGATATGGAGCGCGACCATGAGGCAGTGAACAAACAGGCGCTCGACCTGGTGAAGAAGCTGAAGGTCACGCCAGAAGACAATGACACCAGCAAGACGTTGGCCAAGGCAGCCAAGGAAGAACGCGCCAAGCTGGCGAAGCTCAAGGGTGCCGACTTCGACAAGGCCTATATCGAGAACGAGATCGCCTATCATAAGCAGGTCGACGGCGCGCTCGAAACCCTGCTCATCCCCTCAGCCAGCAATGCCGAGCTGAAGAGCCTGCTGGAGACCGGCCTCAAGATCTTCCAGGGGCATGAACAGCATGCCGAACATGTTGCCGGCATGCTGAAATGAGACCGCAGCTTCTCGCGCCGATGCTGGCAACGGTGCTCGTTGCATCGCCGGCCTTCGCGGCGACCATCGAGGTGACGATCGACAAGCTGGTCTTTTCGCCGGGAAGCGTTCAGGCCAAGGTCGGAGACACGATCGAGTGGACGAACAAGGACATGTTTGCCCACACCGCGACGGTCAAAGGCGCCTGGGATGTGATGATCCCGGCAAAGTCGAAGGGCAAGGTCACGCTGAAGACGGCGGGAGCGGTCGACTATTTCTGCCGCTTCCACCCGAATATGAGGGGTCGCGTCGAGGTCGCCCCCTGATCCTCTACAACCGGGGGCGAGACGCGACTCGCTCCCGGAAATTGCCTTAATGATCGCCCTTGTGCCGATGCCGATGGGTGGCCTGTTTTGCCCGGTTGCCGCAGGCAGCCATGCTGCACCAGCGGCGCCGGTGGCCGCGGGTATGATCGGCAAAAAGCAGCGTGCAGGCTGGCCCCTCGCAGGCCTTCACATGTGAAAAATCTTCGGTGCAGACGAGTCTGGCCAGAGCCTCTCCGATCGGCAGAAGGAGCGCCTCGGGCGTGCGCCATTTGCGCTCCGTGACAAGCTGAAATGGGATGTACCCGCCGGCTGGCATGTCCTTGCCCGCAAGCGAAGGGGAGATCCGGCTGAAGGTCGCGTCCCGCTCGAGCAAGCGGTTGAGCGGCTCCAGCTGCGCAAGGTCCATTGCGCTCAAGGGCCGCCCCTTGTGTTCGCGCACGAACCCTCGGAACCATTCCCTCAGGTGCCTTGCCTGATCGGCGACCTTATCGAGTTCACCCGGAAGGGCATGGCTGCGAACGCCAGCGAGCGCCTCGGCCGTCACGAGACGTGCCTGCTCCAGCCAGCCCAGCAATCCCTCGCCGTCGTCGATCCAGTCCACGGGGCTATCGACCGGCGTCGCGACCGAATTGAGGAAATCCAGGCCGAGCGCATCGCCCACAAACATCGCAGGTAGGCGGTCCATCACAACTCCAGTTCCGCGCCCGCAGCCGTCCGCGCGTCGATTCGTGAACACATGATCGTGATAACCTCTTTAAAGCCGGTTGACAAGTTACGCTCACACTCGGTAACCATTCTATATGGTTTTAAGCGGTTACCATTTTTGTGCCGGACTCGGAAGGAACCCGCAATGCGCGGCAACGAGGTGAACCTTGAAAAATTCCCGATTTAGCAGCTCGCGGCGCCTCAAGCGGCGCAGAGACCGATCTCGCCAGCGGCAGATTGTTGCTCGCTAAGATCATAACTGTCTTAATAGCAACAAATTGGTTAGAATGGAGAGAAAGATGACCACCTACCGTACCGCAGATGTTGACGGCTTCACCGTTTTCTATCGCGAGGCCGGCACCCCCGGCGCGCCGAAACTGCTCTTGCTGCATGGCTTTCCGAGCTCGGGCCATATGTTCCGCGACCTGATTCCGCTGCTCGCCGAGCGTTTCCATATCGTCGCGCCCGACCTGCCGGGCTTCGGCCGCTCCGACATGCCGCAGGCCAGCGACTTCACCTACACCTTCGACCGCATCGCCGAGGTCATCGACCGCTTCACTGAAATTGTCGGCTTCGATCGCTACGCCATCTATGTCTTCGACTATGGCGCACCGACCGGGTTCCGGCTGGCGTTGAAGCATCCCGAGCGCATCGCCGCGATCATTTCGCAGAACGGCAACGCGTATGAGGAAGGTTTGAGCGATGGCTGGAATCCTATCCAGACCTATTGGCGGGATCCTACGCCCGCCAACCGCGAAGCGTTGCGGGGCTTCCTCAAGCCGGAAGCGGTTGCCTGGCAATATACGCATGGCGCACCGGCGGAGATGGTCGCGCCGGACGGGCATTCGCTGGACAGCTTCTATCTCGCCCGCCCCGGCAATGAGGACGTTCAGCTTGACCTCTTCGGCGACTACAAGAGCAACGTCGCGCTCTACCCGGCGTTCCAGGCCTATTTCCGCGCGCACAGACCGCCTCTCCTGGCGGTGTGGGGCAAGAACGACCCCTTCTTCCTGCCGCCCGGTGCCGAGGCGTTCAAGCGCGACATACCGAACGCGGTCGTGCGCTTCCTCGACACAGGTCATTTCGCCCTCGAAACCCACGCCGGGGATGTCGCTGCCGCCATCCGCGACTTCCTCGGCTGATCAGAAAAGAGAACTCGCCATGTCGAAATCCGTCGCCGTCAGGTCAACAGTGTGCTGCCTGGTCCGGTGATGACCGACCGACGACGCTCCTATCTCGAACATTGGGCGCCTCTGCACACGCAAAGCCTTGAGGAAGAGACGGCCAATTTCCCCAGGGAAGCAGTCATTGCCCGGCACGGCGAGCCGGCGGACATCGCCGAGTTGACGGCTTTCCTCGTCTCACCCGCCCCTCGCTGGATGACCGGCTCGACGCTGCGCATGGACGGCGGCGAGGCGAAGTCCGTTTAACTTGACGCGTCGATCGCAAAGGAGGATGGACCGATGATTGCATGGGACCGCGTGACCCGCGCTCATGTCTTGCGCGCGATGGAAGACTACGACCGGCTGGGGCCCGAGCGGTTCTTTGCCGAACATGGCTTTGCCCCCACCACCACCTATGAGCTGGCCTCGGAGGGCCGTCTCTACCCGCCAAAGGCGATCTTGGGCACCGCCTATGAGTTCGCCACCGGCGCGCGGCTCGCCTCGGGTGATTTCGAGGGCGGCAAGAGCGGCGCGGTCAAGGTGCTCGGTAAATTGGGCTTCGCCGTACGGGCCAAAGAGAGTTAGCTCGCCTACGGTTCCCTGATCGAATCCGCAAACCATCGTAACGCATTGGCGCGTTTGACAAAGGCAAAGCCGCTGGCGGCATGTCCTCCGCAGCGCGCCGCGCAATAATATTCTCTGCGGCCGCGAATATACGGATTGGTTTGGCTTCCAAATCCGCGAATTCAGCGTCATTGCGAGCAACGCAATTCCACCCATTCGATCCAAGGCTTGCTATGGCGTTCCGCCTCTTTGTTCCAATCCTTGCGGGCGCGACGCTTCGCGAACGGCTGCTCGCCTGCATCGGCGCGACCATCGGCATCGCGCTCACCGGCATGATCAGCGGGCTCGCTATGGGCAGCGGGTCGCTCGTGGCGATGCTCGTGGCGCCGATGGGCGCTTCCGCGGTGCTGCTTTTTGCCGTTCCATCAAGCCCGCTGGCGCAGCCCTGGTCGATCATCGGAGGCAACACGATTTCGGCGCTGGTCGGAGTGACGGTGGCGCATTTTGTGCACGACACGGTAATCGCCTCCGGGCTTGCGGTGGCGCTGGCGATCGCCGCCATGTCGTTCACGCGATCATTGCATCCGCCGGGCGGTGCGGCGGCGCTTACGGGCGTGCTCGGCGGGCCGGCGGTTGCCGCGGCCGGCTTCCTGTTTCCGTTTGTGCCGGTGGCGCTTAACTCAACCATCCTGGTCACGCTCGGCTTCCTCTTCCATAAGCTGTCGCGCCGCAACTATCCCCATGTGCATGTGCCAGCCAACAGCAGTCACGGCACAGCCGACCGCCCGCCGGCCGAGCGCGTCGGCTTTCGGCCCGAGGATGTCGATGCGGCGCTCTCGGCGCTCGACGAAACCTTCGATATCGACCGCGATGACCTGGAGCGCCTGCTGCGCCAGGTCGAGCTGCAGGCGATGGTCCGTTCGCAACGCACGCTGCTTTGCCGGGACATCATGTCCCGCGACGTGATCTCCGTGTCGGAGACGGCTTCAGCCCACGAGGCGCGCAACCTTTTGATCGACCACAACATCCGCACCTTACCGGTCGTCGACGCGGAAGGACGGCTCACCGGCGCACTCGGCCTGCGCGAGTTGACGAGAGCGACCGACACGGTCGGAGGAGTGATGTCGAAAGCAAGCACTGCTTTGCCCGACGTGCCGGCGATGAGCCTGCTGCCGACACTGACCGACGGGCGCAGTCATGCGGTGGTGATCGTCGATGGCGGCCGGCATATACTTGGGCTGATTACGCAGACCGACCTTCTGGCGGCAGCCGCGCGCGTGCAGCAGGCAGGCAAGGCGCCGTTGAAAGCGGTGGCCTAAAGAGCAGTACCAGGAACGCGGCAACGTTTTCCCGCCCGAAAGTCTGACGCGGTTCAGCGCTTTCCTGAAACGCAGAGCCGCTTCAGACGAGGCGTCAGTCAGGCAAGCCGGCCGCCTGGTCGCGACGCCGCGTGGCACGCGTGGCCTTGTCCGACCGGGTGACATGAGCCCATGAACCGTCATAGACCGCCTGCCTGCGCTCGATCCAGGCGCTCAAGCCTTCGCGCAGGTCTGCTGTCGGGGCCAAGCGGGCGAATTGCTCCGCCTCCACCAGCAGGCCTTCCGCGATGCTCGAGTTGATGCCGCGCGCCACCGCTGTGAGGATACTGGTGACCGCCGTCTGCGAATGAGTCACGATGCGGCGGGCAAGGTCAAGGGCCGCCGGCATCAGCTCTTCGTGCGGTACGACCTTGTTGACCAGGCCAAGCTCGGCGGCGCGAGCGGCGGAAAATGTCTCGCCGGTCAACAGCAGCTCCAGCGCGCGCTTGCGACCGGCAAGCCGTGGCAGGCGCTGGGTGCCCCCGAAAGTCGGCGGCATGGCAAGCTTGATCTCCGGCTTGGCGAACAAGGCGCGGTCGCTGGCGACGGCCAGCGGCACCGCTTCCGTGATCTCGCAGCCGCCGCCAAAGGCAAGGCCGTTGACGGCGGCGATCACCGGCTTGCGGAACGCTTCCAGCCGCGCCGTCAGACGCTGGCCACGCATGACGAAATCGCGCAGCGCGACATTGGTGCCCTCGGACACGCTCAACGAGAATTCGTGGATATCCCCGCCGGCGGAAAAGGCGCGTTCCCCTGCCCCCGTGAGGATGACGGCGCGCACGTCCTCGTCCGTCTCGATCAGGTCGAGGTGCGACAGCAGCCGGTCGATCAGCGCGTAATTCAGCGCGTTCAGCTTGTCGGGGCGGTTGAGTGTGAGGATCGCAACGCCGTCGCGCGTCTCGCTCAGTACAAGGTCGGTCATGGCTTTTTCCTTTCCGGTGGTTCGGCGGGATAAGGAGCAGGCTTTCGATTGCTTGTATATTCACTAGTGGGTATACTTTTATGATGAGCGAAAAGACCAATCCCACCCGAAAACGCCTTGTCGATGCGGCGACCAAGCTCTTTTATGCCGAAGGCATCGGCCGCGTCAGCGTCGACGCCGTGGCCGAGAAGGCAGGACTTACCAAGCGCACGCTCTACTACCATTTCAAGAGCAAGGACGACCTGATCGCGGCCTATCTCGATGGACGCGACCAGCCTAATCTCGAGCAGATGGCGGGGTGGTTCGATGCGGCGGAGGGCGGCGCGGACAAAAAGGTCGAGGCGATCTTCACCAATCTGGCGCGGGTTGCCCGCCATCCCAAATGGAAGGGCTGCGGCTTCCTGCGCACGGCGGCCGAGCTGGCGGCGAAGCCGGGACATCCGGCAGTGAAGGCTGGAGCACGCCACAAGACCAATTTCGAGAAATGGCTGGCCGGTGCGCTTTCAAGCCACGACGTCGCCCAGGCGAAGATGCTGGCGCGCGAGATCGTGCTTTTGATGGACGGCGCCTTTTCCAGCATGCTGATCCATCACAATCCCGACTACATCAACGCCGCCGGCCATGCCGCCGCGACGCTGATACGGGCGAGAATGGCAGGCAAACACGTAGCTTAGATGGTGGGCGCTCCCGGCGCATCGATTAAGGCGTCCGAGGGGAGCCTCTTCAGGACAGGGCCAGCCAGGCGGTGCCGGCGAGAAGCGTCAACAGCGTCAGCGGCAAGCCAACCTTGAAGAAGGCAGAAAAGGAAAGCTCCTTGCCGACCGCCTTCGCCTGCTCGGCGACGATCAGGTTGGCGACTGAGCCGAGCAGCGTGAAATTGCCGGCCAGCGTCGAGCTCATCGCCACGACCAGCCAGGCGCGCTCCGGGTTTTCCAGCCCGGGAATGAAGGGCCGCAGCGCCAGCACCGCCGGCACATTGCTCATGATGTTGGAGAGCACCGCGGTGAAGCCGGAAAGCCGCCAGACATCGTCGAGCCCGATGTTCTTCGCCCAGGCGATCATATCGGGCGTGAGAAGCGTACGCTCGGCGCCAGCCACCACCACGAACAGGCCGGCGAACATGAACAGCAGCGGCCCGTCGATCTCGCGATAGATGCGCCGAGGCTTGATTGCCCGGGTGACGAGCAGGAAAGCGCCGGCAATCAGGGCCGCCTTGGCGACGGGAACGCCGGCGAAGAAGGCGAGCGCCAGCAGCACGCAGACGACGGTGGCCTTCAGCACCTGTCCTGGCAGCATGCGGCCTCGATACACTTCCGGGCTGAGCTCGGCGGGGCGGGAGAATTCGGCGCGATAGACGATGCGTATGATGACGATGACGCAGAGCAGGCCGAACAGGGCCACCGGCGCGAGCGCCAGCGTGAAGGCCGGATAGGAAATGCCAGACAGCGCGCCGATCACCATGTTCTGCGGGTTGCCGGTGATGGTGGCGACGCTGCCGCAGTTCGACGCCGTGCAGGTGGCGATGAGGTAAGGCACCGGGTTGCGGTTGATGACGCGGGTGACATGAACGACGATCGGCGCCATCACCAGGCAGATCGCGTCATTGACCAGAAAGGCCGAGAGCACGCCGGTCAGCAGCGTCACCATGACCAAGAGCATGAAGGGCGCATGGGCGTGTTCGATGGCAAAGCCGCCAAGCGCACGAAACGCGCCGGAAACCTTCAGATGCGCGACCACGATCATCATGCCGAGCAGCAGCGTGATGGTGTCGAAATTGATGGCTTTGTAGGCATCCTCCATGCCTATCGCGCCGATGGCGATCATGGCGGCACCGCCGAGCAGCGCGATCCCGGCGCGGTCGAGGCGCAGCCCGGGAATGCGGCCGACCGCGACGCCGGCATAGGTAAGCACGAGGATTAAAAGCGCGCCCGCGCCGGTCCATGTCATTGCAAGAAGGTTCCCGTTGCCGGCCCTGTCCGCTAGAATCGGCCGGAGGACGGGGCGGCCTCACATTTAGCAAGGGCGGCGGAAAGGGAAAGCGTGCAAGCGCAAGGCGTGATGACGCTTTCGTGCTTTCACATTCATAATCCCTAATGTAAAGAACAGTGAATTAACATATCTGACCGATAATCCAGGCGTTGGGGACTAAACGGATGAACACGGTCGTTGAAGCGGAACATCGCGTCCCATCGCGGGAGGAATTGATGCGTCCGCAGGAATGCCCCCGCTGTCACGGGGCCAAAAAAGTCTTCGTCTGCGCGCGCTGGCTGAGCTCGAATGGCCATTGCTGCCCGGAGGGCACGCACCGGATTAACTGCCCAGGACACAGCAGCGTCTGTCTCGAATGCAGCGGGCGCGGCACCTAGCGGCAACCCGACAGCCGCCGATCGACCACAGCGTCACCGCTGCGGAATCCTGTACTCTGGCATTTGCAAGGCCGCCGTCATTCAGGCTTGACATGGCTAGGTCCGCCGGGGCTATTGCGATCAGCGCCCCGTGGACTTGGCTATTGCCTTGCGCTTCACCGCCGCCTACCACTTGGCGAATTCCACGATTTTCCTCAGGCCCCCGCAAAGCAATGATCGTCCGACTGCGACGCGCCCTGCGATGGCAAGCGCTTCCGCTTCTTGCCGGCTTTGCCGTTGTCGCGCTGATCATAACCGCGCGCGCCATCCTCGCCGAAGCGCAGATCGCCGACCGCGACGCCAGCCGCGAAGCGATTGAAGCCCAGCAAACGCTCTCGAGCCTGCTTTCGCTTGTCCAGGATGCCGAGACCGGCCAACGCGGCTATCTGCTGACCGGCGAGAAAAACTATCTGCTGCCATACCAGCATGCGGTCGAGGCGCTGCCGGCGCTGCTCAAGCGCGTCGATGAGATGTTTCCGGTCGGCAGCGATCGGGCGCAGCAGGTGGCCGGCATCAAGGACGCGCTTGCCCGCAAGCAAGCGGAACTCGCTGAGACGATCAGGCTCTACGACACGGGCAACACGGCGAAAGCGCTGGACATCGTGCGCGGCGGCAGGGGCAAGCTGGACATGGACCAGATCCGCGCCAACATCGATGCGATCCGGCGCATCGACGGTGCGAACCTCGCTGCCCGCGCGGAGCGGATGGAACAGATCGAAGGCTGGCTGCGCATCGGCTCGTTCGCGGCGCTGCTGGGCATCTTTCTGCTCGGCATCTATACGATCCGCCAATCCAGCCGCCGCTTCCGAGAGGTGGCTGCCGCGCAGGACGCATTGAGCGCCAAGAACGCGGCGCTGCTCAACGAGATCGACACGCGTGAGAAGGCGGAGTCGCAGCTTCGCCAGGTGCAGAAGATGGAGGCCGTGGGCCAGCTCACGGGCGGCATCGCGCATGATTTCAACAATATGCTGGCTGTCATCACCAGCGCCATGAACCTCGCGCAGCGCAAGCTCGCTCGCGGCGAGCATGACGTGCAGAGCTTCGTTGAGGCGGCGGCCGATGCCGCGGCACGCGCCGCCAACCTCACCGCCAGGCTGCTTGCCTTTTCCCGGCAGCAGCCGCTGGCGCCGCAGATCGTCGATGCCAATCGCCTTGTCACCGGCATGTCGGACCTTTTGCGGCGCACGCTCGGCCATGCGATCGAGATCGAAACGGTGCTGGCGGGCGGGCTTTGGAAAACGCATGCCGACCCGGGCCAGGTCGAGAACGCCATCATCAACCTGGCGGTCAACGCGCGCGACGCCATGGATGAAAAGGGCAAGCTCACCATCGAGACCGCCAACTGCCATCTCGACGAGGCCTATGCGGCGGCGCATCCCGAAGTGAAGGCCGGCCAGTATGTCATGATCGCGGTGACGGATACCGGGGTGGGCATGCCGGCGGACATCATGGCCAAGGCCTTCGAGCCATTCTTCACCACCAAGCCCGCGACCAAGGGAACGGGGCTCGGTCTCAGCCAGGTGTTCGGCTTCGTCAAGCAATCCGGCGGACACGTCAAGATCTATTCGGAGCCCGGCGAAGGCACGACAATCAAGATCTATCTTCCGCGCTTCACCGGTCCGGAGGAAGCGGCGCCGCCGGTGAAGCCTGGCGGCAGGAGCGATGTTCCGGCAACCGAAACCGTGCTGCTCGTCGAGGACGATGCCCGCGTGCGCGCTTCGACGGTGGCTGCCTTGCTGGAACTCGGCTATACCGTCATCGAAGCCGCGAGCGGTGACGAAGCGTTACAGAAACTCGATCAGAACGCCGCCATTGCGCTCATGCTTACGGACATCGTGATGCCGGGCATGAATGGCCGGCAACTCGCCGAACAGGCACGCAAGCGGTCCCTCTTCCTGAAAGTGGTTTTCATGACCGGCTTCACGCGCAACGCCGTCGTGCATAATGGCGTGCTCGACCATGATGTGCACTTCCTCGCCAAGCCGTTCACGCTGGAACAGCTGGCGGCGAAGCTCCGAGACGCGCTGGCTTAATTGTCCGGCCGTTCTTAGATCCGTCCGAGCACGACCAGAATAATGACGATGACAAGAACCAACCCAAGACCGCCGCCGCCATAATAGCCCGTGCCGTAGAACGGTCCGCCCCCCAGACCGCTGAAACCGCCAAGCAAGGCCAGAATGAGAATAATGATAAGAATTGTGCCGAGACCCATGTTCTTTTCCTCTCTCTGAAGCGCGACCCGGCGCTTTTCATCGGGAATCAACTCGCAAGGGGCGCGCATTGTTCCACCCGGTTCCGGGCAGATGCTAACGGGCCTTGGCCGGGTGGGATGATACGATCGGCGGCCCGGGATTAGCTTCAAGTCTGATCGGCACCAAAAACATGAGTGCAATCGCAATCGCGATCGACACAATGATGGCCGCGGTGCTGAAGATGTCCTTCATGTTCGCATCCTGAATATTCAAAGGTGCTGAACAACGCTGCGCAATACTTCCCGTTCCACTTCGCCCTAGCGGAACCTTTTTCAGATGCGCGACGTTGGGGGCAGCCCAGTTAGGGTAATCGTGGGTATAACGGAGGCTCGCTTATGGGCGCATCGGTACTCATCGGCATCCTGATCACCTTCCTGGTGGTGACCCTAGTGCTGTATCTCGTGCAGCGCTTACCGCTCGATGCCCGCGCGCGACAGATCGCGCAAATCATCGTCATCATCATCGGAATCATATCCTTGCTCAGATATCTTGCGGTCTTCTAGCCGCGGTCCATATTCGGCGCGGGAAACTCCGAAGCCTGGTGTCCATGAGAAGCCTATGGATCGCACTCCTTGCCGGCAACTTGTCGAGTGCCGCTACGCTGCTGTGCGCCGCGAGCGCCGCCCACGCCCGGCCGGACACGCGCGCCATGACTTGCGCGGAGACGCAGGCGCTGATCAAACTCGACCATGCGGTGGTTTTGACCACCGGTCCGGACACTTATGACCGCTTCGTGCGGCAATTCGGCAACGAGTGCGACTGGCCGGAAGTCCCAATATCGACGGCCGTTCCCGCCAAGGACGGCGAGTGCGGCCTCTATCGGTGCGAGGAGCCGGTCGACCTTCCCGATTGATAACTGCCTCTTGCGGTCCCGCGCGGAACCATAGCAACCTCATGCTGTTGAAGGGGCAAGCAGCAGGACTGGCCGGCCGCGAGTTGGTTTTGCGTGTAACAGCGGAGGAACGGCAAATGCCTGAAATCGCACGAACCGGCAGTTGCTTGTGCGGCGGCGTGCAGTTCCGCGTGGCCGGCGATCCACACCGGGTCGGCCTCTGCCACTGCAAGGATTGCCGCAAGACCAGCGGATCGGCCTTTCATGCCTATGCCGTGTGGCCGCTGCAAGCGTTCGAAACCAGCGGGATCACCAGCACCTATGGCGCTCGAAGTTTTTGCCCTACATGCGGAAGCCGCGTTCCATTCGTCGGCGAAGAGGAGGTCGAGGTCACGATCGGCAGCCTTGACGTCGCGCCGACCGAAGGCTTGGTGCCGGAATACGAGCTCTGGATTGGAAGGCGCGAAACCTGGCTGCAGGCCCTCCCCGCGGCACGTCAGTTCGAACATGACCGTGGCGGCGTTGATTCGGTTGCCGGTGATGAAATCGACCCCGGGGCCGCGGCAGAAGTCGGCCTAGATCGGATCGCTGGCAGACCTAAGTCTGAACGGCGATGACCTTCAGTCCAGGGAACCCTCCGGCTGCCTGGAAAGGGCTGGCTACCCGATTGAGATGCGAAGATTTTCTCCAAGCTCCGTCTGTTTCAGCCGCTGGTAGGTTTGCAGGTCAACCGGCCGCCGATAGCATTCGCGCTGGGTCGTGATCTGCACGTTTTCAAGCAGCGAAATCCATGGAGCTTTATCCGCTTTGCGGAACGCAAGAATTCTTGGCCGCGCCTCTTTCGTAATGCCACCTTTTGCCTTGTTTGTCCTCCCGGCCGTTGTGTTCATCACCTGAAATACGAAGCCGCGGCTAAATACCGCGAAATCTTTTAAGCTTAAGAAATTTTAGGCCATTGCCTTTCTGGTTGTGTAAAAATATGTCGCTCGGACTTGTCAAAGGCAGTAAGCCTTATGATTTCAGACCTTGTACAAAAGGCCACCTTTGTTTCTTTCATTTTTTACTACATAGTGCCGCCGAATCTTGAAACCGGACGGGGCGGTTTTCATGACGTCGGCGCCTGACCACGGCCGAAACATGCATATGCGGAATCCACCGATTGACGGGTTCTGGACCTGGGATGTCAAGCGTGACCGCGTCTATGGCAACGCCAACGTTTCAGACTATTTCGGCCTGACACTCCACGAATTCTCGCATGGTGCATCGTTGGAGCGGCGCATCCAAAGCATCGATGTGGATGACCGGCGCAGGGTCCGGTTGGCGATCCGCAAGACGACAGAACGCAAGTCGGGCTTCAGGAAAGTCTACAGGGTCGGGTCGCAAAAGATGGGGCTGCGCAAAATCCTGGCCGTCTGCCAATGCTACGTAGATAGCGTGGGCGAGGCAGCACTCTACCCTGCCTGGTTCGCCGATCTGACTAGGGATGCGACCTGGGAGGAACAATCGCTACGCTGCCCTCGTCTTCGTTCATGGCCGCTATCCGATTGGGCGCGCAAAATATCGGCCTTTCCGCATGATGTACAACAGGTTCGTTGGCCGGGCGTCCGTGCAACCGGGTGCAACCACGCCGCACCACGTCATGATATTCGTGCAAGCATAGTGATCCAGACTGACCGCGCAGACACTTGGGGGGCACCTATGGACCAGCCTAGCAAAATGGAAAACCTGCAGTTTGCACAGGGAATATTGCGAGAACTTCGCCAGAAGGCCGAAGCCGACGGCGAAAAACTTCTGACCTATCTCATCGACATGGCTTACCTTGAGGCCAGCGACCGCATCCGCGCCCACTGGATCGGCCACGAACATGAAAGCCGCCGTGCCAAGGGCTGAGCCGCCCAAGGCGATCCGGACGATGCGCGCCGCGGTTTTCTGTGCGGAATTTTTCCTGAACCGATACATGAGCGGTTCAGCGTTTCGTCAGTGTCCGGATCGCCCTGGCCCAGCGAGGCATCCTGAACGCAAAAAAGCCCGCCATGCCTCTTCGGCATGGCGGGCTGGATCTCGGGTGATCAGGGCTAGCTAAATGCAATAACCTCGCCGCCGATCTATGATGCGGCAGCCTTTTGGCGAACCGGAAGCTTCCACCCCGGCCGTGCGAAATGGCAAGTGTAGCCGTTGGGATAGCGTTCCAGATAGTCCTGGTGCTCGGGCTCGGCTTCCCAGAACGGGCCTACCGGAGCAAGCTCGGTGACGACCTTGCCCGGCCACAGGCCGGACGCGTCGACGTCGGCGATCGTGTCCTTGGCGACCCGCTTCTGCTCGTCGCTGGTGTAGTAGATCGCCGAACGATAGCTCATGCCGATGTCGTTGCCCTGGCGGTCCTTCGTCGTCGGATCGTGGATCTGGAAGAAGAATTCGAGCAGCGTGCGGAAACTGGTCCTGGCCGGGTCGAAGATGATTTCGATTGCCTCGGCGTGAGTGCCGTGGTTGCGATAGGTCGCGTTGGCGACATCGCCGCCGCTGTAGCCGACCCGCGTTGAAATCACGCCTGGCAAGCGTCGGATCAGATCCTGCATGCCCCAGAAGCAGCCGCCGGCAAGGACTGCGCGCTCGGTGGAAGAAGCCATGTCACACCTCCTTTGGATTGCTCCATAGATAGGCGTTGTGGCTGGCTACTTCCAGCGGCTCGAGTAGTCGTCCGCCAAGGCTTGGCGGATTGCGCCGTGATTGGTCGGTCACCGAAGGCGAACACCCGCCGGCAAAGTGCTCGGCGGGTGTTCGAAATTGCGGTGATCAGCGCTCCCGGCCCCGGCCGCCGTGGTCGTGATCATGGCCGCCGCCAAGGCAGGCCCCGTCGCCGAGGCCGCAGCAACGACCGCTCCAAAGCTTGTTCGTCGAAGTGTTGCCGCATCCTTGCTGGTCGGCCATTGCCGAACCGGCAAATGCAGCGACGGCGACAAAGGCAAGAAGAGTATTGCGAAGCATTTTGGTCATCTGGATTCCTCCGTGTGATGAATGTCCATTTGCAGCGATATGTCGCTTGAGAACATGAAATGGTTCACGAAGTTCTCGGAAAATGCCGTTGCGCCTGTATCACTATCTCGAAAACCTGCTCACCGCGGCTCTGCCCCCGCCGCGATCACTCGCAGGATTTCGATTTGAATCTTCGGATCACCACCTCGAAGACGATGTCCGAAATCCACATGGCCGAGACGCCGATCAGGAAGGCGGCGGCGAGCGTGGTGGTGTCGTCGGCGGCGTTGGGCATCGGCAAGCCGCTTGCCTGAACCCAGGCGACGGCGGGCAATGTCAGATAGGCGGCGGCCAAGGCGCCGCAGATGGGCGAGGCAATCATCTCGCGCAGCTTGTAGCGATGGCGCGACAGCGCCCGCAGTACACCGCCGGCGAGCCCCGCCGCCACGACCTGGCCCTTGATGCCCAGAAGATCGAAAATCTCATGCATCACGGCCTCCAGCCACAGAGCTTCTCGCCCTTGCGGTTGTGCGCAAGCAGCGCTCTCGCCTCCTGATCCGACAGCCTTTCGACGACCCTGGCGGAGAGGCGCATAGGCGCGGCGGCGGCGCAGAAACCGCCTCTGGCCGTCGTGCAGCCGGCAAGCGCGGCGACGGTCGCTGCGAGGATCAATCCCTTGCCCATGACTTCAGCTCCTTCCTGACCGCTTCAGCCGGCAGGGTGCCGATGTCGTTGTCGATCTGGTCGGCGATATTGCGGGCCGCGGCCTCCGCCTCTGCCTGTTTGTTTCGTTCGGCCCTTGCGCCCGCAAGGCGCTGGTGAAAGCCCCAGCCGAGGGCGCCGACGAGGCCGGCGCCGATGGCGAGGATCGTCGGATTGGTGAGAAGCCATGCCAGCAGCGCGCTCATAGCAGCACCCCGATGAGAAGGCCGGCGGCGAAGGAGGTGGCGCCCACAATCACATATGGCCTGGCGGCTTCAATGCAGGCGGCGAGCAGACCTTGCAGATTTTCCATGGTCAGTGCTCCCAGCCGAACCGGCGCGCGAGCAGATGCCACCACTCGGCCGCGCCGGCGATGGCAAGACCGAGGCCGGTCTCCAGCGCCATCTGGATATCGGGATCGGCGGAGAAGGTTGAGGCATGGTCGGCGCCCAGAAGGCCCCGGGCGACAAGCACGCCCGCGCCATAGCGCAGAGCGATGCGGATGATGACGGCAATCATTGGCAGAACACTCCGAGGAGATTGCAGGGAAGATGCGCCGCCCAAGCGGCCAGGGAGCAGAGCGCCAGCGCGATCAGAGCGAGGATGCCGGCTGCCTTGGCGGGGGGTGCGGATTCGGGCGGCGCGGCCGGCGCCTCAGCGCCGGCATGCTGCCCTGCGTCGGCCGGCGGCGCGGTCGGCGCCAAAGCATCGCTGGATGCTCGCGCTGGCGGTATCGTCGTCAGCGATGCTGCCGATATCAGCAGCGCCTGCCGGCGCACCGAGGCGACACGCACGCTCCAGCCCCGACCGAAGCTCGGCCAGGTCGGCAGCTTTTCGAGGAAGGCGAGCCGCGCGTCGCAGAGCGCGTCGATGACGACGCCGGCCGGTTTTGCCCCCGCCGCGGCGAGGGTGGCCGGGCCGATGCGGCCGTCCTGGACAACGCCGAGCACGGCTTGAAGATATTTCGCCGCCCTTCCCGGCCCGCTGTTCACAGCGAAGTCGAAGACGGCGTAGTCGATGCCATCGGGCAGGTCGGCGCCGGCTACCGCATCCCAATAGAAGCAGCGGTAGAGGCGGAACTCCTCGAACCAGGCGGCTAAGGTCGAAAACACCTTGAAGCGGCCGGACTGCATGCGGTCGAGCATGTCCATCAGCCCGGCCTCGACCGAGACGGAGCCATCCGCGAAGCGTGCGTGGCCCGACAGCATGTTCAGCCCATGCGCGGCATATTGCTTTGCGAGCGCCACGCCGGCGCCTTCCAGCGTCTCGCGGCGGCCGTCGCGCGGCCAGGCGAAGGGCAGCCATTCGCCCCAGGCCTTCAGCGCCAGCGCCTGCATCGCCGGCGTCTGCTGGGAGGCGCGGTGCGCCTTCGTCACATAGACGACATCTGCCTCGGTGTCGCAGGCCAGTTCGACAGCGGCGGAAGGGTGGTCCCAGCCGAATCGAGCGCGCCGATCCTTGGCCACCAGCGCGGCAATTTGAACGGCTCGCAGGCGATCAACTCCTCCGCCACCGGAAAGATGCGGCCGGAGCCCAGTACTGGAATGCCCTTGGCCCGAGCTTCCCTCTCGTGCTCGGGGTATGCCGCGATGATCTCAGCGCGCTGCTGGGGCGAATAGTGCCCGGCATCGTTGATGGTCATGAAGGTAACGTGGCGGGACATGGCAACTCCAGTTCCTCGCCCCGCGAGAGCGGGGAGAGGTGGCGCGGCGAAGCCGCGACGGAGAGGGGCAGCGCCGACGTTTGATGGAGGAGCGGAAAGCTATTCGTAGGGGCTGTCGCTCTACGAAGGCCCCTCTCCGGCCGCTGCGCGGCCACCTCTCCCCCCGCTTCGCGCGGGGCGAGGAAAAGATCAGCCCTTATACCCTTCGTTGGCGCAGTCGTTCTTCCAGGCCCAGTCGAAATCGGCCTGCGACATGGACGAGCCGAGGCCCGGTTCTACATAAGGCCCGGCGCCGTCGATATAGACGATGAAGCGCGCTTGCTTGGTGAAGATGCCGACCTTGCTTGTGACGACGCCGCAGGTCTGTCCGGTCGCGTTGTCGCCGGTGAGGTCAACATGAGAGAATGTCGCCTCCGGATTGTTGACCAGGCCACGCATCTTGGCCTCGGCCGCCGCGATCGCATCGGCGCGCCAGTCGCCGCTGGAGCCGGAACAGGCCGAAAGCAGCGCGCAGGCAAGCAGGTTCGGTAAAGGTCGCATGTCGGCTCCGGATCGCGGCCGAAAACTACTCGACCTTCGGTTGCAGCCAAAGCAGCATCGCCAATCATGGTTTCGGCGCGGTTTCGCGAAGCGCTCGTTCCTCGCCCCACGCAAGTGGGGAGAGGTGGCGCGGCGAGGCCGCGACGGAGCGGGGGACAGCGCCGGCGTTTGACAAAGAGCGGATCGCTACTCGTTAAGCTTGTCGCCCTACGAAATCCCCCTCTCCCGCCGCTGCGCGGCCACCCCGCCTTGCGGGGGCGAGGAAGCCAGGCCTTGAACCGCATCCGCGCTCAAAAACCTCAGCACCACATCGCTCATTCCGAGCAGCGGCGTGAACGTCACGATCGTGATGCCATCCGTTGCATTGGTGCGCGTCAGCCCTTCGGAATAGATGTCCAACGGCGGCTCCTCATCGAACCAGACGCCATGCAGCGTCTCGCCCTGCCATTTCTCGCGGCCCTTCTCGTAGCTCTTGAAGGAGAGCACGCTTTCGCCGGCCTGCACGTCGCCGCCGCCACCCCAGCGCACGACGACGCTGTCCAGCGCTCCGGGCGCTCCGCGGCCCATCACGGTGCCGGCGATGGCATCGGCCGGGATCATGCCGGTGCCCCATTCGCCCTGCTGCTGCGGCGGGCCGACCAGCACGCGCTGCGGATTGTCGCGCGTGCCCTCACCGGTGACGCCGGCGGCCCAGAGCCTGACGGGCTGGTCGAAGACTTTGCCTGCCCACCAGCAGGGATAGCGGCCGGTGAGGTGCATGGCCCATTCGGCGCCCCCTGCCCTGGTCTTGCCGAGCTGATTGCCGGCCATGAACAGCCGCTCCCGGTGCGTCGCGCCCGCCGCGTGAAAGGCGGCCTGCCTTTCGTATGGCGCGTAGGCGGAGAGAAGATTACGGCGCCGCCTTAGGTCCAACTCCTCGAGCAGCGCCAGATAGGTCTGCATCGTCGTCAAGGAGCGGCCGGAGGCTCGTTTCGAGGCCGCGGATGCGGTTGCGGATCTCCTCATCGCTCAGTTGCTCGAGACTGGTTTTATCGGCATCGACACTTTCCGAGCTGGCCGCAAAATCCTTGGGCAGCAGCGTCAGCACGACCTTCAGATACTGGTCGGGCTTTTCGGCCCTGACCGCGGCGATGACGCCGGCGCCATGGGCGCGGAAGTCGGCACGCAACGCCGCCGCGAAGTCGTCGACGAGCGTCTTTCGCGGGCGCTTCGGGCACGCGGCGGCGCCGGCTTGAACCGGTGCGGACCTCGCCCGCTTTGCGCCGGCGGGCTTGCGGCTCGCGGCCTTGCCGGCGTCAGCCTTGGGCATCGCGCGGTGTCGCTTTCGCTGTTCTTGCCTTGCGCGGCTTTCGCGCCGGCTTCTTGCGCGGCTTGGCGCACCTCGGAGGCTCGCCATTGACGGCCGGCCCGGGTATCGCCTTCAGCTTCGCTGTCGCGGCACGGACGAGCGACGCATCAAGGCCCCGGCGCGGGAAGCCGAAACCGGCGACCGCCTCGACCGGTCCGCCGCGCACCATGCCGATGCGCACGCCCGGCGCGACCTGCTCGACGCGTCCAGTGCGAGGTGGCGGGTCCGCGCCCTCGTACGCGCCGATGGCGCTGACGATCTCGGCGCCGTCATCGGCGGTGATGATGGTGGCGTAACGCGGCATGGAGCCTCGGGGCAGAATGGTGAGGCCGCGCTCCATCGCGCCAGCGCTCGAAAGAAATGGATGGCCGAAAAACAAAACCCGCCTCGCCGCGGGTCGTTGGCGCAAATCAGCACCATAAGTAAAATATTAGCATAGCTGCCCTCACCGGGCAAGAGGTTGCAGGCATATTTTCCTATCTTGCCGAGCCCGCCTTATCCGAGACATGCTGTCGAAAAAAACCCAATGCGCCACAGCCAGGGATTGAACAACCGGCCAAATTTCGCACGAATTTTTGTCGGAACCAACCGTGGCCCGACGGGTTCCACCCTCAGTCGCAGACGCGACGGACCCTGCAACAGACGAACCGTCTCGCAACAGAGGAGAAGAATCATGCTTACGAAGATTCTCGCGGCTTCGGCCCTGACAATCGGCCTCGCCACGGCGGCGATGGCCCAGACCGCGAATTCGACCAACGGCGCGGCCGGCAGCGGTCAAAGCATCACCGTCGACCCGAGGACGCCGGCCACCCCACCGCCTGACCAGATGGCGCCCGACACCGGCACGACGGGCAGCATCACCGGCGGCGATATGAATTCCAACGCCGACAAGAACTGCCCGAACAGCCCGCAGGGCGCGCAGGGCGATGCCAACAACACCGCCGCCAGCACGGTGCAGCCCAACGTCAACGATAACAATTGCGGCAAGTAGGCCTGCAACTCGCTCTTCGCAAAGGCCGTGGAGCCCACGGCCTTTTGCTTTGAGCCGGCTTCACCGGCGCGGCAAGGGCGGTCGGAACCATGCGGCCTTCCGGCCGTTGCAAGGGGCACAAAGGAGAAACCCATGGCAGACAACGATAGCAGTAGCGGTGGCGCCGCAAACGGCACCGGCACCTCGAGCAGCAGCCCAGCCAGCGAAGCACGCCCCCGTAACGCCGCCTCGCGTAGCAGCCGCGCTTCGCGCAGCGGCGCAGCATCGCGCGGCAACGCGGCTTCCACCAGGGCGTCCGAAGGCGCAATGAAGAAGCAGATCGCGGAGTTGAAGCGCGAGGTGAACCGCCTGAACCGCGCCCTTTCCGAGCAGGCCGAGGAAGCGACCGAGACCGCGCAGGGCTGGTACCAGAGTGCGGCCGAGAGCGCGTCGAACCTCTATAGCGGGGCAGCCGACCGCGCGTCGAACCTTTACAGCGGAGCCTCCGGTCGCGCGTCGCGGGCGGCAAGCCAATTGCGCAGCCAGGCGCAAAGCGTTTCGGAAACCGTGCAGCAGAATCCGGGCACCTTCTCGACGGCCATGCTGATCGGCGGCCTTGTCGGGCTGCTGGCCGGCATGGCGATCAGCCGGAACTCGGACCCGGAGCCGGATTGGCTGCATCGCTGGCACAGATAGCGTTTTCCGGTCCGGCTCGAGCTGCCGGGCAGAGCCAACAGTGGTAAGCGGTGGCTGCCTTGCGGCAGCCGCGCGGAAGAAAGGCCAGGCCGCGCGCTCGGCCTTTTCTCTTGGACGCCGCGCTATTTTCTTTCCAAGGTTGTGTCGTCCCCGCGCTTTTGCTGTGGCCGGTTGTCCTACGGGCTGGCCATTAGCCAGACCTTATGGGATCATTCCGCCGGGGAATCGCGGAGAGCGGCATGGACAGACCTGCCATGGCATCCGTCTTTCGGATGCGGCATGTGCCTGCAAGCATTTCGGGCGTTCGCAGCCTTGGCAGGGGCCAGGCCGATCCGATCTTTCATTCGAGACCACTCGGCGAGGCGATCCGCTTCATCGCCCAGGCCGATGGCCAGTACGACCTCAGCGCCGTCGCCGTCTTCTACGGCGACCGCCAGACGCCGCCGCTCGGCAACCGCGAGATCCGGCAGCTCTGGAGCGAGTATGGCGAGCGGTTGATAGAGGCGTAGAGCCGCGCAGGCTTTTGCGCCGGATCGGAAACGCCGCTCATGCGTTCTTGTGGCGAGGTCAATGGGAGGAAGCACCATGAACGTCGCCAATCTTCAGCTTGAGGGCCTGCTGATGGCCGTCGCGGCAATCAACCATGTGCTGGTCAAGAAGGGCGTGCTCACTGTTGAGGAGATCGACATCGCGCTGCGCAAGGCCGAAGCCGGCGAGACCGGCGAGGAGCGTTCCGAGGCGATCTCGGCGTCGAACCGCGACGCCATCAATTTCCCGATCCGCCTGCTCGAGCTCGCCAACCAGTGCCAGCCCGAGGCGGACATGCCGTCCTTCTCGAAACTGGCGCGCATGGTCGGGCAGATGAAGGAGCCCTATAACGACCAGATGTGAGGGGCTCGGCTAATTGCAAGGCGCGCCAATCGCGGGTGCCGGCGCCGCCCTACATCCACCCTGCGGGCACCTCCCCCTGTCACGCCCGGCCCGGCCAACCTTGCTTGAGGGCTAGCACGCTCCCCGGGCCGTGCGCCGCGGCGTAGAGCAGGCCGGCGGCGAAGGGGAAGTGGGACATGAAGGCGCCGAACTCGGCCTGGTTTCCGGCCCAGTGCGACGGGCCGTGAAAGGCAAAACCGAGGAAGACGACATAGACCGCGCCGATCAGTGCCAACGGCGTCATGAAGGCGCCGGTCAGGAATGCGATCACCAGCAGCGTCTCCAGGATCGCCGCGCACCATGCCAGGAACAGCGGGAACGGGAAGCCTGCGGCAGCGATGTAGCCGGCGGTGGCGCCCATATCCATCAGCTTGAAGGCCACGCCCATCGCGAACATGGCGGCGAAGATCAGGCGGGCGATGAGAATGGCGGCGGTCTGCCAGGTCGATTGGGTTTCCACGAGTGTCCCTCCGGATTGTTGAAGCGGTCGATGCCCCAAGGACGGATGGAGGAAGAGGATTCCGACAGGGGGTGGGAAAATTGTTGGAGCGCCAACTTCCTCGCCCCTGCAACGCAGGGGAGAGGTGGCCGCGAAGCGGTCGGAGAGGGAGCAGCGCCAGCGACAGACGATGAAGCACGGTGTGGCGGGCCCGAGGTTCTAAATCGCGATACGATCTCTCGGATCCGCTCCATGCGCTTTAGGGAGACATGCTTTAGCTCTACGAATGCCCCTCTCCGTCGCGGCTTCGCCGCGCCACCTCTCCCCCCGCTTCGCGCGGGGCGAGGAAAAAAGCTCAGCCGGCCTTCGCCTGTGCCGGATGGCTGATCGAGTCCCGCACGGTGCCGTATTCGGCACCCCAGCGGTCGGTCATGTCGCAGCGTATGTCCCAGAGCTCGGGGAAGAAACGGTGGCGGGCACCACCTTCCAGGATCTCCACCGGCCGGCCCTTCAGCGACTTCGCGCCCAGCCCGATCGAGCGGTGGATCAGATAGAGGTGGTTGGCGCGGAATTTCTGGAACAGCTCGTCGAACTCGATCAGCGCCTCCGCTACCACATAGGCGTCGCCATGGTCGTAATGCTCGTCATAGATGTCCGCCACGGTCAGCCCGCCGCCATCGAGGTAGGCATGCTTGAAGGCCCGCCAAAGGTCCGGCGGCAGGCGAAGCAGGAATTTGAAGCCGGGCGATTCCTGGCCGCTGCCATTGCCGAGCTGCAGGCGGATCTGCTGATACTCCTTGGGCGACATGGTCTCCAGGAGATCGAGCTGCGCCGTCATCATGCGCATCAACCGGTGCACGCGGCCCATCAGCGTGACGATGCGGTGCGTGTTCTGTTTCTCCAGGTAGTCGAGCACGTCGACCAGCGTGTAGGCGATGAGCTTCATCCACAGCTCCTCGACCTGGTGCACGATCTGGAACTGCAATTCGTCGGCGTTGACCATCTCGGCAAGCGGCTTCTGGCAGGCGAGCAGCTGGTCGCATTTGAGGTAGACGCCGTAGTCGCGCATCTCGGGCGTCTCGATGCGGGCGTGATAATCCGTCTTGTCCATTGCTCATTCTCCTCGGGGCATGACCGCGCGCAAGGATAGTGCTTGCGGCTTGAACATTGTTCCTTTCTGTTATCCAAATGGCCTAAAAAGAAGGACGCTTACCGATCATGCCCCCCCCTGTGGAGAACGAACAGTGCTGGATGCCTTGGACCGCAGAATAGTCGGCGCGCTTGAGCGCGATGCTCGTATCTCATTCGGCGAGCTCGCCGAGGAGGTCGGCTTGAGCAAGACGCCATGCTGGAAGCGCGTGAAGGCGCTGGAAGAGGCAGGCGTCATCCGTGGCTATTCGACCCGCATCGATCCCGCGGCGATCGGCTTCGGCATCGAGGCCTTCATCCAGGTGTCGATCGACTTTGAGGTGTCGGATGCTTTCGAAACGGCGGTGAAGAAGCACCCGCTGATCCGCCGCTGCTACGCCACGACCGGCGAGGCCGACTATCTGCTGCAGATCGTCACCGTTGATATGAGGGCACTCGACCGCATGCTGCGCGAAGAGCTCAGCCGGCTGCCAGGCGTTCGCCGCACCGTCACCTCGATGGCGATGCGCGAAATCAAGGGCGACATCTCGTTTGCCGCGGCGGCTGCGCATGCCCTGCGGGGCTAGCGGCAAGACGACTTGCCACCCGCGCCGCCTCTTCCTTCTCGGCGTCGGCCTTGCGCTTCGGGCACTCCTCGAAATCATGGTCGCGGCCGCCGCAATAGGAGCAGCATTTGGCGGGGGTATCGGGGTGGAGCATCGAGACCATTCCCAAGAATGCACGAAAAGGTTTCCGGTTGCAGCAATTGCGTGAGCCGTCGCAACAGCCGCCCTACCCATCCCCGAGAGATCAAAGTTCAAGGAGCTCGCCGCTGGCGCGGCGGGCTCCCGACCGGTCACCGCTCACGCATGCGCGTGAGGATGACGGAAGTCCCAGACGGCCCAGGCCGATGCCACGACCACCAGCACGCCGAGAACGACATGCGTGGCCATCACATGCGTGTCAGCCGCGAAGCGCAGGAGCCAGGGCGACACGATCAGCCAGAGCCCGAGGACCGCGCTTACCCATTCTTCCCACTCGGCGAACACCGAAAGCGTCGCCAGCGCCAGCGCGCCGAGCAGAACGCCGACGATCCAGGCGTTCCACGCAGGCACCATCGCCGTGGTGAATCCGATGACCCAAGGTGAGATGAACAGGCAGATCGCGAGGACCAGAGTGATCCAGTCCAGGCTCTTTCTTGCTTCCATCATTGCCATGACAACCTCCATGGATGAAGCTTGACCAAAGCAACTGTATCCGCGTGGACATTGCACGCTCGCCATTGATGTAATTACGCTTTTGCGGCGCTGCAAGGAGGGCCTGAGCGACCGCGGCCCGCCCCGGGCTTTCGTGCGCCTGACGGCAAGGTGCAAATCACACCGGCGCCGGCGATCCGACGCTCAAACGGCGATGTCGCTGTCAGTATCGGTGCCGAGCTGCGGGACGATGATCGCCTCGAGCGGGGCGTCGAGCGTCCATTTCAAGCTGCCGGGCGAACGTTCGAGGCTGGAGGAACCGCTCAGCGACTGCGGAGCCACCCGCTGCAGCACCACGGTGCCGAAGCCCTTGCGTTCGGCGGCTCCCTTCTCCTTGCCAGTCTTCTCGGCGATCCCATTTCCTGCCGCGCCGGACGTCTCCTGCCACAGAAGATGAAACCGCCGCCGCGCGTCCGGACCCGTCTCGACCTTCCAGGTGATTTCCACATGGCCGCCGTCGACGGCAAGAGCGCCATATTTGGAGGAGTTTGTGCCGAGCTCATGGAAGGCCATGCCCAGATTCTGCACCGCATTCGACTGCAGCGTCAGCAGCGGCCCGGACAGCGAGATACGTTCCTCGTGGCCGAAGGGCTTCAGATGCTCCTGTACCAGGTCGAACAGGCTGGCGCCGGCCCATTCCGACGTGACCAGAAGGTCGTGCGAGCGTGACAGCGCCATGATGCGCGCGCGGATCATCTGCTCGAACTCACTGGGATCGGTCGAGCGCTTGCTGGTTTCCCTGACCATGGACAGGATCACCGCGAACTGATTCTTGACGCGGTGATTGACCTCGCGCATCAGGAGCCGGATGCGGCGCTCGCTTTCCTTGGCGGACGTGATATCGCGGGCGATCTGGGAGGCGCCGACGATCTCGCCCGTACTGTTCCTGATGGGAGAGACGGTGATCGAGACGGCGATCAACGAGCCGTCCTTGCGCTTGCGCGTCGTCTCAAGACTCCCCACGCCTTCGCCCCGGCGGATACGGCCGATGATCTCGGCCTCCTCGTTGTGCATGTGGTCGGGGATCAAGAGCAGGATCGACTGGCCGATCACCTCCTCGGCGCTGTAGCCGAACATACGCTCGGCCGCGTGGTTCCAATCGGTGATGATGCTGTTGAGGTCCTTGCCGATGATAGCGTCATAGGACGAGTCGACGATCGCCGCGAGGCGAGCGTCAGCGTTGGCGTTCGGACGAAAAATCCCCCCTGGACTGGTCATGCGCATCAAATAGGGCCGCCCAAGACCAAGGCAACGTGTCCGCTGGATCGCATCTGCTTACAGCTTGGAGTCGCCTGAGCCATTGCCGGCTGTCCTGTCCGAGGATATCACGCCGAAATCCTGGGACTTCACGCCCGCATTCGCCGTGAGGAACCCATCCGAGGCCAGTCCACGACGCAAAAGTTCGCGGACTGCGGCCGAACGGCTCGGCATGCGCTTTTCGAAACGCCAGTTCTCCAACGCCGCCAGTTCCTCTTCGGTCAGCATGATCTGCAACCTTTGCGGCCGTTCGAGCTCAGCCATGCCTGCCTCCATCACAGACAAAAACGCTGCGAATGAGTAAATGCCTCATCGTGAGTAGAAGTAGGGTTTGTCGCATAGGACGTCAAGAATGACCAAGCTGTGAAAGACGGCACAGGCTACCGATACCAACGATGCGCCGAAACCACATTTGTTGTTCTATGCTAACTCCTTGATTTTGTTTCGGCTTTCCGGCTTTTTTGCTTGCAATCCATGACCGTCGGGCGCATGGTGGAAATCGAGGGATCACCTCCAGGGAGGAGGCAGTCCATGTTCCTACGATTTTCCATCCGATTGCGCGACGACGTCCACCACAGGGTCCAGCGGGCCCTGCGGACCAAGGGTATCGTCAACATCATCCGACTTTCCGAAGAGATCAGGTTGGATCATCTGGCCGAGAACATCGCCCGCGAGGACATCGAAAGCCTGGTGATGGAGGTATCACAGCTCTACGGGGCGCCGATCGAGTTCGACGACAAGGCCCTGACGGCGCTCGACCTGCCGGAGGTCCATGCGCCCGACAATCGCAACGACCTCGAAAAGATGCTGGATGGGCACACGTCCGGCGGTGAGATCACCATCGACGTACTGCATATGAAACGGTGCTAGGCGCGTCGCGTCTGGACCTCGATCGACCGCGCCCCTCGGAACCCCGCTAGGCCTTCTTCGGGCGCTTCGGAGCGATTTTCCTTGGCAGCGCCACTGGCGCTTCGGCTTCATGCGCCAGCCTGGCGGCGCGCAACCGCTCGGTCTTGGCCGCCCTCTCCCTTGCTTCCAGGTCCTGAATCTGCCGAGCGACCCGAGAGGTCGTGTCGGTCTTGGCTTCCGTGCGGGATGGGACCGACTTGAACAGGCCGGTGTCCGGTAACGACTTCATTGTCATCTCCTCAATCAAAAAAGGCCGGGCAAGCCCGACCTTCTCCAACACGCCTCTGCGGCCACTGCCAGTACATCCGTGGTCAAGGACCCCGAGGCGCTGTAATTAGGCGGCTTGCAGATTCTCGGCCGAGCTTTTGCCGCTGCGGGCATCCTTCACGACGTCGAAGCTGACCTTCTGGCCTTCAACGAGGGAGCGCAGCCCTGCGCGCTCTACAGCCGAGATGTGAACGAACACGTCCGGCTGGCCGCCGCCCTGCTCGATAAAGCCGAAACCCTTGGTGGAATTGAAAAACTTCACCGTTCCAGTAGTCATTGCGATCTCCTTACAAATCGACGCAAAATCATACGCACCCGGCAACCGCCAGGCGACGCTATGTTCGAAATTGAGAGGGAAGATCGTAAGAGCGCAATTTTGCGCGAAAACAACGTTCTTTCAGCAAGATCGATTTGCAACATATAGCTCTTAATTTCCTCATCGACAAGGGCTCCCGGCATAATACTTCCAAAGCGCGACCTTTCCAGACGAAAGCAGCTCGCGCTGGAATGGCCGATCCGAAAGAGCATTGGTTTCGGCGAGCTTCGGTTTCCTGAACGGAGCAGCAATGACCGAAAGGGACAACAATCCAACCCCTCCAGGAAGTGGTGCAGCGACTGGTGCAGGAGACGGGCATCAGCGACGCGATCTCGTCCGCTTTATCGGCCTGGACTGGAGTTCTCTTGTCCGGGAGGCCAAGTTGATCGCTTCCCCGCCCCGGGACTAACCCGGATTCAGTCCCTGGAATCCAGCTGGTCGAGGATGGCGAGGCCGGTTTCGTATTTCTCAGGCGCCACACCCGCCTGGTGCGCCTGCCAGAGATTGTCGCGCAGATCGGCTATCTTCACCGGCAATGCCAGCTCGTTAGACGCGGCGCGGCAGAGGAAGCCCTCCTCGCTCTCGTCCATGCGCCGCGTCAACGCATCGACCGCGGCCACCACCGACTGGCCGAAACCGGCGCCCTCCAGCCTCTCCAAAGTCCACCCGTCACCCTTCTCGACAACATCGTGCAGGTAGGCGACGGTCTTTTCGTCCAGCGTCTCGACGGCATCGGCAACGCGCCTCAGATGTTCGATATAGGGCCGGCCGGTCTTGTCCTTTTGGCCGCGGTGAGCCTGCTCGGCGATCTTTGCTGCCTGGTGAAGCATGTTCCTTCCAATCTCGTCACAACAGAGCCCGCCCCGGCGAGGGACGGCCGAGGCGGGCTTACTCGGGTCTGCACCCGGTAGGTGGCGCGCCTTTCGCGGGGGGAGCGGGGCTGCGCGCCATCCTGCCTTCCAGAACAGCGGCGCCGAGCGAATGTTCCCGCCGCTGCGGGATTTTTAAGATGCCGCGCCGCCGTTCCACATTAGACCAATGCGGCCAAGAAGAAGCCCGGTCGCAAGCCGGGCTGTGAGGTCTTGCAGACAAAGCCGACCGGAGGCAAGCCGACCGGAGGGCAAATCGACCGGAGGGCCGCTCGTTGTGCCTCTGTTAATTTGCCGGGTCATCAGGACGGCCGGATGACCCCGCCAGCCCATAAGATCCAGCGACCGACACCACCGGAGAAAAAGACTTTTCAGCAGGAACCTCGCGACCGCGCTGCCGTTAGCCCTCCATGTCCAACAGGAGGTCCGGCAAATGGATTGGAACCGCGTAGAAGGCAATTGGAAGCAGATGAAGGGCAAGGTCAAGGAACAGTGGGGCAAGCTCACCGACGACGATCTCGACCGCATCGCGGGAAAGCGCGACCAGCTCGAAGGCAAGATTCAGGAACGCTACGGCATCGAGAAGGATCGGGTGCGCCGCGACATCGATGACTGGTACAGCCGCCAAGGCTGGTGACAGCCGACGCCCGAAGCCCGAAGCAAAGGGCGCTGCCATGCAGCAGCGCCTTTTTTGGTGAGCCGTTCAGGGTCGCGCGAGGCGGGCGCTTATCTCCATCTCGACACCCGGTCGAGCGGCGTCGGCAAATCGGCAGTCCCGCCAGGGACGAGTTCCGCCAGCGCCGCGGCATCGCGGCGGAATTTCGCCAGAGACATCGTGCGGCCCTGTTCCGCGTGGAGAATGACCGGCCGCATCTCGCCATGCCATCCTCCGGGCCGGAACCTTCATTCGGGGTCCGCATTTGTTGGTTATGGATGTTTTCGACGCAAATTCTCTGGTCATCGAACAGGCAAAGGCCCTGCGCGCCGAAAACAGCCGCATGCGGGAACTGGCATGGGCATATGTGGAGCAGTCCAGGGCACTCGCCCGGCAGTTGGCGGCGATACGGAACCAGTCAGGTCGGGCATGGGCGACGGACACTTGACTGAGATCGAGCGGGCCCTAGATAACTTGGATCGCTGGTAACCCACCACTGGACATCATTAGCGGCTGAGAGACGACGAACGCGCTCCCGTCTGAAAACGGGAGAGCGCTATGCGCCAAACCAAAACTGCGTTGCCCCGGGCACGCGACCCCTTCCAAGATCAACTTGTCCAAGGCAGCAAAGACGCGATCAAGCGATCCCGGGAATTGCTGCGCCGCACCGAGCGTCTGGTGCGCTCGGAACTGCCGAATGTCTCGGAACAGCCTTCCGACGAAACTCCTAATCCTTAGAGCAATTCCAGGAACATTTGGGCGGCTTTCCTCCCGGAATTGCGTAAAAACAAGGAGATAGAAGATTTCACCGTTTCCGTGAAACGGTGAAATGCTCTGGTCGCACGACTGCTTCGAGCGCAGCGTAACCATGTCGCTGTTCCCCATCGCCGTGAACAGCGAATTTGACGCGATTGGCTTCAGGCCGTCGCACCAGTCATGCCTTCCGGCATTTCGCGGGGAAAAAGCGCCGAATTATCAAATGTTAGCGCGCTCTGTTCAACAACCCCATACCTCGTCAAGCGCGCCTGTTTTTGAATCACTTGTGACATCCCCTGTGACCGGGCCGCTCGGCCTGCTCATGGAAGACATGAATGCTCGAATCGCTTTTCCTGAACCTTGGCCAGCACGACAGCCTCTCGGACGAGGAACAATCCCTGCTCGGCGATTTGATGGCCGGCGAGCGCAGCTTCGCCGCGGGGCAGGATATCGTCGCTTCCGGATCGCGACCGGTGTACAGCACACTTATCCTGGACGGCCTCGCGGCCCGCTACAAGGTGCTTGCCGATGGCGGCCGGCAGTTCACCTCGCTGCAGGTTCCAGGCGATTTCGTCGACCTCTACGCCTTCCTGCTGAAGACCATGGACCACGGCGTCATCGCGCTGTCGCCCTGCCGCGTCATCCTGGCCGACCACTCCAAGCTGCGCAGCATCACCGAGCGGGCGCCGCACCTGACGCGGCTTCTGTGGCTCGACACGCTGATCGACGGCGCCATCCACCGCGAATGGATCGTGGCCATGGGACGCCGCTCGAAGGTCTCGCATCTGGCGCATCTGTTCTGTGAGCTGTTCGTCAGGCTGCAGGTGGTGAAGCGGACCAACGGCATGAGCTTCCATTTGCCCGTTTCGCAAGCCGAGCTCGCCGATGTGCTCGGCCTGTCGGTGGTGCATATGAACCGAGTCATCAGCGCGCTGCGCAACAGCGGCGTGATCGCCTGGGCGAACCATACGGTGACGATCCTCGACTGGCGGAAGCTGCAGCAGATCGCCGAATTCGACCCGACCTATCTCTCGATGACCCGCGAGCCGCGTTAACGCGCTCTGCCCGACCCCGTTGCGCTTTTCCGGCCGCCCCCCCCGTCAGTCACCGCGTCGTTTCCGGTGCGGAGACTCCTGATTCTCGTCGCGCAGCATCTGCCTGTCGTCGGGATCGATCAGATCCGAGCGGCGCTTATGTTCCGGCATGAAGCGATGCTGCCTGAATTCAACTGAGCTCAGCGCGCTACAGCCCCTCAAATCACGATTGCGCATCGGAACAAGTCCGGGCGCTTCCGGTTTCGCATTGATCAGGACTGCGTGAAATGGCCCAGGATCGACGTCATAACGAAGCTCTCGCGAAGCTGCTGAGACAGCAGTTTTCCAGCGAGTTCTTAAGACGGCACCTGCGCGCGTGGCCACTTTTCCGAGTTGACCGTCAGCTTCCCGAGCGCCTTCGGGCCCTGCTTGAAAGGCTCGGGCGAAGGAGCGGTCGAAACGGTTATCACAAAGGGGATGACAAGCGCTGAGAGGCCAAGCTCGAGATAGTCGGTCCGTTTGAAATTCTGGTCCGGCGCAAAACGGACGGCGCTTAATTGAGAAGCCGCTCCCGGTGCGCAATGTGCAGCGCCTGCGTGACTTCGAACAGTTCAAGCAGTTCTATTGCCTGCTCGGCCGGTGCGCCTAGCTCGGTGAGTCGATCGATAATCTCACGCTGGCGGGAGATATGACGCGCTCCCATTCGGATATGACGATTGAGCATTTCAAGCTCGGTTTCGGAGCTAACCATCTGGTCGCAACGTGGGTGGCGCGGTGAGGATCGTCTCGCAACGTGCGCCTGCGATCGTGCGCCGGCTTTGATTTTCATCAATTACCCCAGGGGCTTGGTCGTCATGGCGCGCCTCGACTCCTCTCTGCCACGGCGATATGATTTCAAAGCTCGGAGTTAGGGCAAGGCTGATGGACCGCTTTATCGCCAGAGAGAACATCAAGCACTTCGTGGACCGCCTTCAGACGGAGACGGACGACGCCACCAGAGCGACGGTTCAAAGGTTGCTGATTGCTGAAGAGGACAAATTCGCGAAATTGTCCGAACGGCTGGATATGGTGGACCAGAACATCCTCCGGATCGCCGATCTTGCAGTGCTGCAGCGCGCAAAGGTCAATGACATGCGCCCTGATGGCGACGGCGCGGCATTGGCCCACCGTCACCTCGAAAACCTCGAGGAATTACACAGACTCTTTGTCGCGAGCCGGCAGCTCGTGGTCACCATGATGGATAGGTCCAGCCTATAATCGGCAGCCGGTCGAATACGCACGTCTAAACAAATGTGGATGAAGGCGGCGTCGCCTGATGCCAGGGTGACGGCGGCCGTGGAACCGATTCCCCGTCGCTCCATTATCCCGTGTCTTCTTTAGTCGTTGCTCATTTCATGAACAGCCTTCTCGATACGATCGTGCACATCGCGCCGACCGACGCGGCTTCGACAGAAATGGCAGCGCCCTCAAACTGAAAAGGAACGGCAGGCGATGACCGAGGTCGGTGCCCGGGTCGAGAAAGAACAAAGCAACATTCTGGCAAAAGGCCCGTTCCAGCGGCTCGTTCGCACGGTCGGGCCGGGCTTTATCACCGGCGCGTCCGATGATGATCCGTCCGGCATCGGAACCTACAGCCAGGCCGGCGCCCAGCTCGGCTTCAACATCGGCTGGGCCATGCTGTTCACCTTCCCGCTGATGGCGGCGATCCAGGAGATCGCCGCTCGCATCGGACGCACCACCGGCAAGGGCATCTCCGGCAACCTCAGCCGGCATTATCCGGCCTCGCTGCTTTACGTGGTCGTGATGCTGCTGTTCGTCGCCAACGTCATCAACATCGGCGCCGATCTCAGCGCTATGGCGGATGCGTTGAAACTGCTGGTCGGCGGGCCCAGCCCGGTCTACGTCATCACCTTCGCGGTGGTCTGCGTCTGCGCGATCGTGTTCCTCGACTACACGCGTTATGTGAAGGTCCTCAAATGGACGACACTGAGCCTGTTTGCCTATGTCGTTGCGATGTTCGCCGCGAATGTGCCCTGGGCCGACGCGGCCAAGGGGCTGTTCATTCCGCATGTTGAATGGAGCGGCGCGTTCGCCACCACGCTGCTCGCGATCCTGGGCACGACCATCTCGCCCTATCTGTTCTTCTGGCAAGCCTCGCAGGAGGTGGAGGAGGAGGAACTGAAGCCTACCGCCAAGCCGCTGAGGTGGGCGCCGTGGCAGGCGTCAAGGGCGTTCCAGCGGATACGCGCCGACACGCTGGTAGGAATGGCCTTCTCGAATTTGATCGCCCTCGCAATCGTATTCACCACGGCCGCCACCCTACACAAGGCGGGGGTGACCGACATTGCCTCGTCCACGGACGCGGCAAAGGCGCTCGAGCCGGCTGCCGGCAAATTCGCCTTCATCATCTTCTCGGCCGGCATCATCGGCACCGGACTTCTGGCGGTTCCGGTGCTGGCGGGCTCAGCGGCTTTCGCCGTGGGCGAGGCGCTGCGCTGGAAGGTTGGGCTGCGGCGCCGACCGAAGGAGGCGGTGGCGTTCTACGCCACGCTCGCCGCCGCGACGGCGCTTGGCACCGTCATCATGTTCACGCCGATCGACCCGATCAAGGCGCTCTACTGGAGCGCTGTGATCAACGGCCTATGCGCCGTCCCGGTGATGGTCGTCATGATGCTGATGTCCGGCCGAAAGGACATTATGGGGGAGTTCCCGGTCCAGGGCTGGCTGCGGGCCTTGGGCTGGTTGTCGACGATAATAATGGCCGCTTCATCGGCGGGCCTTGTGGCGCAGTGGTTTGTATGAAGGGGAAGTGGCGGCAATGACCCATTCGATGCGCCAAACGTGAAAACGGCGGCTGAAGCAGCCGCCGTTTCTTTGTCGATGCCGGCTGGGCTCAGTTTGCGCCGCCGAGTTCCTTGGTCATCTTGCAGAAATTGTCATGCTGCTTGGCGATGGCCTCGTCGCCGCAGTCCTTCTTGATCGAGGTGCGGTCTTCCTCGCTCATGGCAAGCCATGCCTTCTTGAACTCATCGCCGGATCTCATCGTCTTCATCCCCGCATCGGTAAAGAAGGGCGACATCTTCTGCGGATCGTCCAAGGCCGATGTTCCTTTGGCGCTGCTGGCCATCGCCGCGCCCGTAGCGAGTGAAAAAGCGAGTGCGCTCATGCAAAGGATCTTGGTATTCATTTTCATGCTCCCTGCCTGGGTTGGGATCAACTGCTTTTCAACAGCGCGTGTCCGGGTAAAAAGTTCCGCGCGAAATCAAAGAAATGCCGGTCGCGATTGCCGCGCGAGGGTCGTCTGCAGCCCCCTTCGATCGAGCTCGCCTTCGATCGGCTCTCGATCTCTTCGGGCGGCGGTCAACAACAAATGAGGCCCCCGACCGCTTTCACCGGAAAATTTCTGTCGGGAACAAGTTCGAAAAAACTGTGTTGGATTGGTTATCCACCCACCCAGGAGATGCGGATATGCCGACAACGAAGGCGGCCTCGAACAAGGGGCTTAACGAACTTTTCCACGACACGCTGAAGGACATCTATTTCGCCGAGAAGAAGATTCTCGCAACGCTGCCCAAGATGGCCAAGGCAGCGCAGGACGACGCGCTGAAGGCCGCCTTCGAAAAGCACCGCGAGCAGACCGAAGAACATGTCGCGCGCCTGGAGGAAGTGTTCGAGGTGATCGACAAGAAGCCGGTGGGCAAGACCTGCCAGGCGATCATGGGCATCACCGAGGAAGGCGCCGAGATCATGGACGAGTACAAGGGCTCGCCCTCGCTCGACGCGGGACTGCTGGCCGCGGCGCAGGCCGTCGAGCACTATGAGATTTCGCGCTACGGCACGCTCAGGACCTGGGCGCAGGAACTTGGCCTGACCGAGGCCGTCACCTTGCTCGACAAGACGCTGAACGAAGAGAAGGAAACGGACGTCGCGCTAACCAAGCTCGCCGAGTCCGCGGTCAACGTCGCTGCTGAGGCAGCCTGAGTTTAGAGCAGGCTGGATCGCCATTCGGGGAGGCAAGCCTGCGGGCCTGTCTTCCCGAGCTCGCCATCGACCATGGAACTTCAGCCCCGGCAGGGAGTTGCCGTAGCGCGGAAACACTCGCGATGACAAAAGCGTCGCTCCACCGGCTGAAGGGCCTAGGTTATCTGATCTCGACGGTCAGCGTGATATTGCTCGTCATCGTAAGCTGGTCGAGAGCATCGCAAAGTCCGTTGCTGATTGCCTGCCTGCTCGGCGGCGCCGCGACCTCGATCGCCGGCATGTTCTGCCGCTGGCTTTCCTACGAAATCGAGAAGCGCTGGGACGACCGGTAAGGGTACGCCCCTTCTTCCAGAACGGCGACCTCCTGCTAAGCACGTCAGTTCTACCGCGGGCGGTCCGGCCTGTTGGCGTCGGTTTGCGACATCAGCACAGTGACAAGGCAGGCGATGACAATCCATGCGGCGACTTCAATGCCCGAGGCGCCGCGCGCCGGCGGCGGGGCGGTGGCGGGCGCCACCGGCTCGGCGGCCACGACTGGCGCAAGGTCCGGCCGGCTGCCGCGGCGCACCGAATAGGCGCGCGTGATCTCGGCGCCGAAGAGGAATATCTGCGCCGAATAGTAGACCCAGACCAGCACCACCATCAGGGCTCCGGCCGCGCCGTAGGAGGTGGCGATGGCGCTGGTGCCGATGTACCAGCCGATGAGCGACTTGCCGACGGTGAAGAGCAGCGCGGTGACCAGCGCGCCGACGCCGACATCGCGCCATTTGAGCGTGCGGTCCGGCAGGACCTTGTAGATCGCGGCGAAGAGGAAGGCGATCAGCGCGAAGGAGACGATCGTGTTGATGGCGCTGAGGATCAGTTCCCCGAACGGCAGGCTCCGGTTGATGATCTCGCCCAGCGCCGCGATAGCCGTGCTGGCGGCGAGCGATACCAGCAGCAGGAAACCGAGCGCCGCCACGAGGCCGAGGCTGGCCGCCCTCGCCCTTACAAGGCGCGACAGCGACACCCCGTTGGGCTTCACCTTCCAGATTTCGTTGAGCGACTGCTGCATCTCGCCGAAGACGCCCGACGCCGTCACCAAAAGCGTCACCACTCCGATCAGCGTGGCAAGCGCGCTCGACCAGCCATGCGAAGCGGTCTCTATCGTGGCCTTCAGCAGGTCGGCGCTCTGTGGCCCCATCACGCCCGATATCTGAGCCGACAGCGCCAGCTGGGCGGCATCGTTGCCGATGACGAAACCGGCGATCGCGACGACGATCAACAGGATCGGCGCCAGCGACGTGGTGGCGTAGAAGGCCATCGCCGCGCCATGGCTCAGCGCATTGTCATCTATGTAGCCGGTGACGCTTTCCTTCAGCAGTACCCAGCCTTCGTCGACCCAGCGCAGCATCTCCCTCACCTGATTCGGACACGGACCGAGCGCGGTTCGGTGTCGGCTTTGTCGGGCTGCATATTTCCTGCCATCGCTGCCAAGCCCTCTGTTGAGCGGGCCGGGTGGGACAAGAGCTCGACTGCCTTTTCGTTGGCCAGGGCGAGAAGCCGGAGAAACCAGCCCTGTTCTCTTTGCCACCAGGTCCGGCTGACGCGGCCCGCCAATCACAACCCGGCGCGGGCGCTCTGGTTCCGCGAACCGAGACGGTTGCCGCGACAAGAGGCCCGCCCGGCAGCCAGTACTCCAATTTCGCCGATACAGGATCGAGTTTGAACCCCGAGCGTTGACACCCTATGCATACCGCAAAGCAGGGAATTTCATGAAGGCGCATGAGGCATTGATCGCTTGGAGCGGATGGGACGACGAATCCCCTATGCGTGGCAAGGTGGCGGTTGGTCGTATTGTCGGCGAAGGCCAAATCTCTTGGACAGACGGATATTCCAACACAGGCGGCGCTGCCCTTGAGGCACGTCGCAAGATGCGCGGCGCACAAAGCCTGATTGGTGTAGTGAAGGATTTCCACTATCTGGTGGTGGATGAACGCTTGGACCCGGAAGCGGTGCACAAAGCGTTCCTCGCTATCGATGAATATGCGAAGCTATTTGGATAATGCCCACTGGACCTAAAGGCCAGAAGCGCCCCGCCGACGACGTGCAGGACGACGGCAAGAGCGCCGCCGCCAAAGAGCTTGGCTCGAAGCGCGGAAAACTGAGACATTATCCCGCGTCGGCGATCTTCGCTTTGGAGAAGCGCGGTTGTATGATCGGCGGCAGGCTTATAGCCTTGTCGGGCTAATGGGTATTTCGGCAATGGATTTGGAAGACCTCTACCGGATTCTGCGGACCGGTCACGTGCAGGCCCAAGGCATTGTCGACACTGTTCCCGATCCCATGCTCGTGCTGGATTCGGCCCTGACCGTCCAGAGCGCCAACCGCGCCTTCTTCAGAACGTTCGCGGTCGAGCGTTACGACACGATCGGACAACACCCGTACGACCTGGGCAACGGTCAATGGGACATTCCCGAGCTGCGTCGTCTCCTTGCAGAGGTGATCCCGAAAAGCTCGGCGGTGATCGATTACAAAGTGGAGCATGATTTCCCGCACATCGGGAAGAAGATCATGCTTCTGACAGCGCGCACCGTGTTCAATCCGGACAACGTCAGCCACCTGATGTTGCTGTCGATCGTCGACATTACGGACAGAAGCCGAAAAGAGGCGGAATTCGAAGCGGTCTTTGGAGAATTGCGGCACCGGCTGAAGAACGTGCTCGGGCTGGTGCGGGCCCTAGCCAATCAAACCAAGGCGGAAGGCGTTTCGGGAGAGGAGTATCGCACGGCGTTCCTCGGCCGGCTGCAAGCCGTTGCGGATGCCAATGATCTGGCCTTGAGCGATCATGGTGACGATAGTCTCGATGCCCTGGTGGCGCGCGCAACGAAGCCCTTCCAAACCGCTCCGGAGACGATCATCGTCGAGCCCAGCCCGCCCCTGACGTTGGCCTCGAAGGAGATAATGTCGCTGAGTCTCCTGCTGCACGAACTGGCAACCAACGCGGTCAAGTATGGCGCTTTGTCAGCTCCGGCCGGGACGGTTCGAATTCGATGGGAGGTCGAGCAAGGCGATCATCCATTGCTGCGCCTGTCCTGGCGCGAGAGCGGCGGCCCGCCTGTACGCAAGCCCGCCTCGACAGGGTACGGCACCCAGCTCATTCAATTCGCCATCGCATACAATCTCGGTGGCAAGGTGGAACAGAATTTTCGAACCGAGGGTTTCGAAGCCGAGATAGTCGTCCCCCTCGAAAGGGCCGCTCGCCCAGATTGATGGCCGGTGCAAAAGACCATCCTAATCGTCGAAGATGAATTCATCATCGCGATGGATCTTAAAGTCATGCTCGAACGCCTGGGATGGCGGGTCTTAGGCCCAGTCCCCAAAGTCGCAAACGCGCTCCGCCTGCTGGAAGACGAACTGCCGACATTAGCCTTGCTCGACGTGAATTTAGGCGACCAACTTGTCACGCCCGTAGCCGAGGCCTTGCGCAGCCGCGGTGTGCCTTTTGCGGTGGCGAGCGCTTATGACAAGCCGGAACTCATCGGCGGGGCCGTCCTGGCGGGCGTACCCAATGCAGGCAAACCGACCTCGGAGTGGAGCCTGCTGGAGGTTCTGGCGAAGCTCTCGCCGCCCTGACCCCGCGCCCCTCCACTTCATCGCCGCCTTTGCATGGCAACAAGGTCTTCAGGACCTGGGCGCGAAATGTCGTCCCATCCCGAATGCAGTGGAATTGAAACAGCAACGAACAGGCCTATAATTAGCTGACTAAGTGATTCATGGCACGGTGAACCGATGGCCAAGAAGAAAGACAGACAAGCCAGTTCGGGCATCGCGGACGCCTCCCGCGCCGAAATCCATGAGGCGGCTTATTTTGCCCGCAAATGCGGCCTCACCCGCGACGAGGCCCTGCAGATGATCCGCGAGGCGCACGCCTCGCCGGTCCTCAAGCCGGCCGAGAGCGAAAAGCGCAAGCACTGATCCTTATCGAGGCGTCCGTCGATCGCGGCGGAAGGCTTGATCACCGGTTTGCCGCGCTCGCTCTGCTTCTGTCCTTGCCGCTCGTCTTCGCCGCGGCCCTGGGCTTCTCCGCCGCGGCTTCCCGAGGCCTTCCCGCCGGCGTTTGCGAAAGCCTTGCCGCTCTCAGCCGAGCCGTCTTTGCCGCCCTGTCCGCCGCCTCGCCTTCGATTATCGACCGTGCGGATTCGGTGGTGGCCTCGTGCTTGTCGTAACGCTTGGCCCGCGTGGCCGCCGAGGGCGGCTTCGCCAGATTCCGGTCTTTGTCCATGCGCCAGAAACTAGAGCTTCATCCGAAATCTGCCAGCCTGGAATGAAGCGTGCCAACCCGACTGGGCCTGCGCGGCAACGAATCCGGATCATGCCCGAAATTTTCTCGACTCCCGTTCCAACGTCTTGCGGTCGCCTCCGTGCTTCCTGATCAGTTCATGAAGCTGCGGCACGCTGATCCGCATCTTGTTGGCAAAACAGTCGACCTTGTAGACGTCTTCAGCGGACTCGCGGTCGCGGTCGCGGAGATCACGTTTGCCCTTGTCGACTGCCATGACCGTTCTCCCATGCAAGGTCTTGCAGCTGTTCGAGGCAGCGGCGTCCCTTGCAGCTGTTCGAGGCAGCGGCGTCCGATCGGCCTTGGTCACTGGCCCGTCTGCGGCGGCACCTCGCCCGGTTTGATCACCGGCATCTCGCTGCCGGTCGGCGGCGGGGTCGTCGCGTTCTGATCGCCTGTCGGCGGCGGCTTCAGCACGCCGCCGCAATTGCCGAGCTGTTTCGACAGTTCATCCGTATCAGCCACTTGCTTCTGTTTCTGCAGCTGGTCGTTGGCGTTCGGCTTGGCTTGGCAGTTCTGCGTCTGCTGGTCCGGCTTGGCCGTCTGCGCCGCAGCCGGCGGCGCCGGCACCAGCGCGATGGCCGCGATGAGAAGCGCTTTCTTCATGGGATCCTCCTCATGGTGCTCATGGGATCAGTAGCCCCCGATGATCGGCAGGATCTCGCCGGTGATGTAGCTGGAGCATTGCGGCGAGGCCAGGAACACATAGGCCGGCGCGATCTCCTCCGGCTGGGCGGGACGCTTCATCGGGGTCTTGGCGCCGAACTGCGAAACGTCCTCCGCTTGCTTTTCCGACGGGTTGAGCGGGGTCCAGACCGGACCGGGCGCCACCGCGTTGACGCGGATGCCCTTCGCGATGAGGTTGCCGGAGAGCGCGCGCGTGAAGGCGTGGATGCCGCCCTTGGTCATCGAGTAATCGACCAGTTCCTTCGAGCCTTCGATACCGGTGACGGAACCGGTGTTGATGATCGCCGAGCCCGACTTCATGTGCGGCACGGCTTCCTGCGCCATGTGGAAATAGCCGTAGAGATTGGTCTTCAGCGTGGTGTCGAAATGCTTTTCGGTGAGATCGGCGAAGTCGGCCGAGTGAACCTGGAAGGCCGCGTTGTTGACGAGCACGTCGAGCCTGCCGAAGGCTTTGACCGTCTCGGCCACCGCCTTGCGGCAGAAGGCGCGCTTGGCGACGTCGCCGCGCAGGGTGACGCAACGCCTGCCCTCGGCCTCGACCGCCTGCTTCGTCGCCTTGGCGTCGCGGTCCTCGCTGAGATAGACGATGGCGACATCGGCGCCTTCGCGCGCGAACAGCACGGCGACCGCGCGGCCGATTCCGGAGTCGCCGCCGGTGACCAGCGCGACCTTGTCCTTGAGCTTGCCTGATCCTTGCCAGAACGGCGCGTCATAGAGCGGCGCCGGCTCGATCGCCCATTCCTCGCCGGGCTTGGGATGATGCTGCTTCGGGAAAGGTGGCGTGGGGTAGCGGCGGGCGCCGGCCTGCATGGCGCCCGAGGCTTTCGGCTTCGGCTTGCTGCGATCGGTGGCATCGACCTGGCGCTGGACACTGCGCTGCCTGCGCGCGGTCTTTGCACTGTCCGGTTTCTCCCCCGTGACTGATTTCTCCCTGGCGGCTGATTTCTGGGGGGCGTCTGATTTCGTTCGGCTGCTGGTCGGCATGATGGTCTCCTTTCGGGGGACAACGCATGTCGTCGCAAAAGGTTGGCCCGGTTCGTCGCCCCCGCCGAGATGCCGCGCATACATCAAAGTTAAATGCGGACGACCGGTCCAGGGTGCTAACTCTTGGTCATTGGGGGGACTCTCGAGGAGGAGTCCCATGGACGTTCGAACTTTCATCGGCAGCCTGTCGGCCGCTCTGCGGCGTCGGCGCGGCGCCACGCCGCCAACACCCGTGAGGGTGATCCGCCCTTCGCTCGCCGATGTGCCGCTGAGGCCCCGCCCGCGGCCGCCGCACCGGCCGGCGCCGCCGATCCGGCCCGCGAGCAACATGTGATCTCGAGCTTGTCGTGCCGACTGGCCGGCCGGATGCAACCGACCGGCGACGTCATCGTTTAGGCCAATCCCCAATCTTGTGGTGCATCATGAAGACCTTGCCTATCAACAGCCCAGTTCTCGTCCTTGCCGCCGCCGTGGTCACCCTGGCGCCCTTTGCCGGCCTTGCCTGGCGCACGCGCGAATGGCTCGGATGGTGAGGACCGATGAGCCGTTTCCTCCCGCTCACCATCCGCTTCATCAGCGGCGGCACGATGGTGGTCACCACGGTGGCCGAGGCCAAGAAGGCGCTCGCCGGGACATGGAAGAACAAGGAAGCGCCGGCCTATCTCGAAGCAGCCCGGCTGGTGGATGACGCGATCGCGGGCATTTGCCGGCCGGCCGTCGCCTTTGCCGCCTTCAAGAAGGCCGCCGCGCAGCAGGGGCTGCTGAAGGAGGCCGCGCCGAGCGCCGCGCTCACCATGCTGGACGAGCTGTGGTCGCGCTCCAAGGTTCCGCGAAGCTAGGAGGCCGCTCCATAGCGGCCGGCCTATCTCGGCTCGCGCGACATGCTGAGATAGGTCGGATCGAATTCGGCGACCGTGACCAGCCGCTCCCAGTCGAGGATCGTGATCATATGGTTGGTCCAGCTGATGACGTTCATGCGGCGCAGCGTTCCGATCACCCTGTTCATGTGGACGACGGAAAGGCCCAGCACGTCGGCGAGCTGGGCCTGCGACAGCGGCAGATGGAAGCTCATGTCGCGAGTCTTCTTCACCACCTGAAGCCTGACGAACAGCTCGCATATCAGATGCGCGAGATGGGACAGCTTGGAGCGGCGGCCCATGGCCACGATCCATTCGCGATGGATGGCTCCGTCGACCAGCGTGTCCAGCCAGAGCAATCGGGTAAGATGCGGCGCCTGCTCGGTGATCGTCTTGAGCTTGCTGTGCTCGGCCGCCGCCACATGACATGGCGACAGCGCGACGATGCCGTGATCCATCGTTTTCAGCAGGAACGCATGCAGGTCCACGAAATCGCCCGCGACCTGGAGCGAGGTGAACTGGCGGCCCCCGTCCTCCAGAACCTTGTAGCGGGCGGCCAGCCCGTCAATGATCAGGGTGCTGTAGGTCGGCCTGGTTCCTTCGACAACGATATCCTCCCCCACGCCGACATATTTCTCGATCGACAAGGTCGATGTGAGCAGAGCTTTTTCTTCGTCCGAGAGGGCGTCATGCTGGCCCAGATTGAGAAAGAGTGATTCCAGCATCCGGCTGCCTCCATTCGCCCCTCTCCTAACGCCGCAGGCCGATGCTGGTTGCGAGCGATGCCGCGCCGCAACGCCGGCGCATGGCCGATTCTCCCTCTGGATCAGATGTTTGGAACCATGATCGCGTCCGCGAATTGACCGTCGGATTGGGATCAACGTGCCGATGCAACGCTTCTATTTCGACCTTTACAACGCCGAGCACAGCCAGGAAGACACTGAGGGACAGCTCTTCGCCAGCCGTGAGCGCGCCGGCATGGAGGCATTGCGCATCCTGCATGACGTCGCCCGCGACGAGATGACGGGCGGCAAGCTTCTGACGATCACGGTCAAGGTGCTCGACGAAAAGCGTGACCAGATTTTCGAAGCGTCGCTGACGCTGGATTCGGCCTGGACCTGAGGCAGCCGGCGCCGGTCCCGTTCCCGGAGGCAAGCAATGTTCGACGATTTCGACAGCCGCGAGATCGACACCGGTGAGGCCAGGATATTCGCCCGCCGCGCCGGCACCGGCCCCGGCCTGCTTCTGCTGCACGGCTTTCCGCAGACGCATGCGATGTGGCGCGAGGTCGCGCCAATCCTGGCGCGGGATTTCACGGTCGTCTGCGCCGATTTGCGCGGCTATGGGCGAAGCTCCTGCCCGCCATCGGCCGCCGATCATGCGCCCTATGCCAAGCGCGCCATGGCCGCCGACATGGTGGCGCTGATGGAGAAGCTGGGTTTCCGGCGCTTCATGGTCGCCGGTCACGATCGCGGCGGACGGGTCGCCTACCGGCTGGCGATCGATCATCCGGATCGCGTCGAGAAGCTCGCTGTGCTCGACATCATTCCCACCGCCGATGCGTGGGACCGCGCCGACGCAAGACTGGCGCTCGGCTACTGGCCGTGGTCGTTGCTGGCGCAACCCGAGCCGCTGCCGGAGACAATGCTCGCGGCCGCAGCCGATGCAATCGTCGACAATGCGCTTTCCGGCTGGGGATCGTCGCCCGACGCGTTCCCGCCCGGGGTGCGGCAACTCTATGTCGACGCGCTGCGCGACCCGGCGCACATCCATGCCATTTGCGAGGAATATCGCGCGGCGGCGTCCCTCGACCGCGAGCATGACCATGCTGACAGGAAGACCGGCCGGCACATCGCCTGCCCGCTGCTGGCGCTATGGAGCGAGCATGGGGCGCTGGCTGAATGGTACGTCGAGGAAGGCGGCCCTGAGGCGTTGTGGCGGCACTGGGCCGACGACGTCAGCGGCGGCGCGTTGCCCGGCGGTCATTTCTTTCCGGAGGAGTCGCCGATCGAAACTGCAGCCACGCTGGACGCATTCTTCTCCGGAAGATAGCAGGCGCCCGACAGGCGTTGGCGCGAGCCGGCCAAGCGCCTGCCGGGACGGCTCACGCAAGAATCAGGTATAGCAACGGCACCGCAGCAAGACCGATCGCCATTGCGACGAGCGCGGCATGGCCCAGACGCTCCGCGCGCCTGGCGATGTCGGCTATCTCAGCCTCATCATTGATGACGTCGAGGAATGAGAGATCGAGAGGGGCGGCAGGTAGGTTGTCGTTGGCAGGCAGGGTTTCGACAGTCTGCCGGGTGGGCTTTGCAGAGATATAGGTCAAAACGTCGTCTCGCTCCGAGGCCGGCTGCGCGGCTTCTTGTTGGTGAATTTTGGTGCCCGCCGAATTTACGCGGGTACGATCGGCGGGCACCAGCATGGCCGCCGATGGAGGGGGCTTTCTCGTCGGCCGCTCACCAAATTCCCAGAAACCCCGCTGGTTCCACGAGCCAGCCCATTGCGTCGAATTCGTCGGACTTCAGTCTGGCGAATTCACGAAATATTTCGGGCGGAACATCGGTTGCCGGCACATGTTCACCCTACTCAAGGATGTCGAACGCGTCCTTGAATTTCACCCCGAAGAAGAATCCGAACCAACGGAGAGTTCGATATGCCCAATCAAGGCGGAACCCACGAACAGCACGTCAAGGCCGGCCAGCAGAGCCACAAGAACCGCGACGACCAGCATCGCGGCGGCGGACAGCAGCAGGCCGAGGACCGCAACATGGGTCAGCGGAGCGAGGGCCAGCACAGAGGCGGCAGCGGCAACTTCGCCGAAGACCGTCAGCGCGCCTCGGAGGCAGGCCGGAAAGGCGGCCAGCGCTGAGTTCAAAACAAAGATGGCGTCCGCGTTCGCGGGCGCCATTTCATTGTCCGCGAGATCGATCCCGGGATGGAACATCTTCGCCGTCCTCCAGTTGACCTTGGAGCGGCCGCCGAAACAGGCTGCCGCCGCCGCAGGATGTTCAACGGAGGCATCAATGTCCTTGCACACACTTCATCCCGAACGCGTCGATGAGACCCGCATGCAGGCCTATTCGACCTTCGGTCCCCTGCTGATCCACGCCTTGGCGCAAAAGCTGGCCCGCTGCCAGGGCGTGCGCGAGCTGGACAAGATCGAACAGTCGCTGGTGCGCCTGGTCGAGGAGACCGACGTGACCTCTACGGATGCCGAGGCCATGAAGGAGTTCGCGGTCGAGCTCGTCGTCTCGACACTGCGCAACGCGCGCGAGCATCCCGACGCCAAGCAGGACCTGGAACAGATTGACGAGCGCCGCACGCAAGGCCGGTCGGAGGATCCGGACACGCTGGAAGAGCAGTTGCAGTCCGGTCTCGAGGACAGTTTTCCGGCCAGCGATCCGCCGGCCGTGGTTTCCACCGCGATCACCGGCGGCTCCAAGGACATCGTCGGGACCGACGAGGTGCTGCGCCGCATGAAGGAAGCACGCCGCAGGCAGTCGGAGACCGCGGGCTGACACGGCGCCGAAGCGAAGGAGACATGCAATGACGCAGGCAGACGACAACATACCCCGCCGCCCGGGCGCGGCGAACGCGCCACAGGGCGGCAAGCTGCCGGTCAAGGGCGGCGACGATCCCGACGTGCGGTTCCTGGCCGAGAACACCGACCTCTCGCCGAAGCAGGCGCGCGAGCTGATCCGCACGCACGGACACAACCGCGACAAGCTGCTGGAGATCGCACGAACCATGAAAGCGGAGAGCTGACCACTATTTCAAAATCGCAAGCGAGGAAGACATGAGCAACACACCACGTCCGGGACGCCCCGGCACCTCCGATCAATGGCCGCGCTGGGAAGGCCCCAAGGCCAACAAGCCGCGCGGCTACCTGCCGCCGAAGGACGATCCCGACGAGAACCGCGATGCCGCCGGCGAGAACAACAAGGACCCGGAGCGGTCCGACCTTGGCGACGTCGCCAAGAAGAAGGGCGATTGAATCCCTTCCCGATTCACTCAGCGCAACAAGGAGCAAGACGATGCCACGTGGCGACAAATCGAAATACACCGACAAGCAGGAACGCAAGGCCGACCATATCGCCGAAGGTTATGAGAAGCGCGGCGTTTCCGAAAAGGAAGCCGAGCGGCGCGCCTGGGCGACCGTCAACAAGGATGACGGCGGCGGCAAGAAGGAAGGCGGATCGGGACGCGGCAAGCACACCGGCCATCCCGCGGCGCACAAGGGCGGCAAGATGGGCGGCAAGGCCTCGGGCGGGCGCTCCGCGGCGGACAGATCGGCTTCGGCCAAGAAGGCCGCGGCGACGCGCAAGCGGAATGCGGAGCACCACGCGCATCATTGAGGACTTCCCTTCTCCCGCAAGGGGAGAAGGGCCAATCCTACAGCGGCATTTCCGAGGTCTGCTTGATGATCTGGCTGGGCACGTCCGTCTTGACGTTCTGCACGCCCTTGATGCGGCTCAGATGCTCTGACTGGAAGCGGCGGTAGTCGTCGATGCCGGCCGCTACGATGCGCACCAGCGCGTCGCAATCGCCGAGCATCAGATAGCACTCCATCACTTCGGGAAATTTCGCCACCTCGGCGGCGAAATGCTCGATCGTATCCTCGTCCTGCTGCTTCAGCCAGATGCGGGTGAAGAAGGTCTGGCCGCGGCCGATCTTGGCCGGGTTGAGGACCGCGACATAGCGGGCGATCACGCCCGCCTCCTCCAGCAGTTTCACGCGCCTCAGGCAGGGTGAAGGCGACAGGCCGACCTCTTTCGCCAGATCGTTGTTGGCCATGCGCCCATCGCGCTGCAGGGCGCGCAGGATGCGTCTGTCGATCTCATCGAGCTTCATGGTGAAAGATTCCAATTCTTCATCCTAACGTGCTATCCAATGCCAAATTCTTGCAGAAATGGCGCATTTTCGCAACCCGATTGCCTGGCGTTTCGGCTACGGTCCGGGACCGACAACCCACAACCGAGCGAAAGGCGGTTGGCTGCCAGGCCGGCCGAAGGCATAGCCATGAGCGTTTCCGAGATCGCCGTCGCCGAGGGTCAGGCCACCAACATGCGCGGCGCCGAGCTCCGACGTGGGCTTGCCGCCTCGGTGCCGGTTCTGCTCGGCATCATTCCCTATGCGCTGGTGCTCGGCGCGCAAGCCGCGCAGAAGGGCCTAGGCCTGCTTGAGGTGCCGCTGATGACCGGCCTCAATTTCGCCGGCGGTTCCGAATTCGCGGCGATCCAGCTGTGGAGCTCGCCGCCGCACATCCTGTTGATCGCCGGCATCACCTTGCTGGTGAACAGCCGGCATTTCCTGATGGGCGCGGCCCTTGCGCCGTTCATCAAGCAGCTGCCGAAGCGACGGGTCTTTCCAGCGCTGTTCCTGATGTGCGACGAGAGCTGGGCAGTTGGCCTGGCCGATGCGCAACGCCGCGCCGCGGCCGGCACGCGGCCGGCCTTCAGCCTGCCCTTCTATCTGGGCGCCGCCCTGCCCTTCTACCTCGCCTGGGTCGCGTTCACGACCTGTGGCGCGGCGCTCGGGCCAGTGCTTGGCGACGTCGAGAAGTATGGCTTCGCGATGGCCTTCCCGGCCGTCTTCCTGGTGCTGCTTCGGGGCATGTGGAAGGGCTTCGCCGCGGCGCGGCCCTGGCTGGTCAGCCTGGCGGCAGCGGCGCTCACCTATCTCCTCGTCCCGGGCGCCTGGTATGTGGCGGTCGGTGCGCTGTCCGGCCTGGTGGCCGCATGGTTCCTGGCAGATGAGACATGATCGACCCGATGACATTTCTTGCCATCCTCGCGATGGCCGGCGTGACGTATCTCACCCGTATCGGCGGCTATGTGATGCTCAAGAACCGCGCGCTCAGCCGGCGCGCCACGGCGGTGATGGAAGCCGCCCCCGGCTGCGTGCTGATCTCGGTGATCGCGCCGGACTTCGTCTCGAGGAATCCCGCCGACCTCGCGGCTCTAGTCATCACCCTGCTTGCCGCGACGCGGCTGTCGATGATGCCGACAGTGGTGATCGGAGTGGCTTCTGCGGGCCTGTTGCGGTGGCTTATAGGATAACCGGCCTCAGAGGCCGTACAGCCCAAGCTCGTCCGGCTGGCCGCCCTCCCCGCCCGCATGCTGCTTCAACGCGGTGTCCAGCCTGTCGTTGTCGCCGCCTTGCGGACGGACGATCGCGTTGACGAGCGTATCCAGCGAAACGCCGAGCTGGTCCAGGCCAAGCTGCCTTTCGATCTTGGGGACCGCCGACGGCGATTGCCGTTTGAACGCCTCGACGGCGTTCTTGACCGCCGAACCGTAGGAAGACACGGAATCGTAGTCGGTCTGGTCGACGCCGAATTCCTTGCCGGCGCGCTGCATCAGCCGGACCTTCGTCGCCGTGATGTTGAGGCTGTCGAGGCTGAACATGGCGACCGCGGGCTCCGCCTGGGTGAGCGGCAACGCGGCCGGGCCGGAGGCGATGTCGGTGCTCGCGGCCGGTCTGGCCGCTGGCGGCAGACGTTGCTGAAGGATCACAAGCGCGGTGTTGAGCGTCGAAGACATTGCCGGGTCTCGCACGCGCCCGTCCGTCATGGACCGGGCGCCGGACAGTCAAGCCAAGACGTCATGTCCCGAGCGTTTCACCGGCAATAACCCGGTTGTCCTAAGAGTTCGATAGAACGACGGTTCACCTTTTAACGATGAACCGCGCCGTCCCTTTGTTTGGCGCAACCCGGAAGCTCAGTCGTCCCCGCCACCGCCACCGCCGCCACCGCCGCCACCATGCCCGCCGCTGTCGCCGCCGCCGTCATGGCTGCCGCTATCGCCGCCACTTTCGCCGCTGCCCCCACCCTGGTTGTGATCGCCCTGATCGTCGCCCGCGTCGTCACCCTGGTCGCCCTGGTGCGAGCCGGCGTCGACGCCAGCATCGTCGCCCTGTTGATTCTCAGCGGTGGCCTGATCATCTTCCTGGCTGCCGGTGGCACTGTGCTCTTGATCGTCCTGCACCGGCGCCGTCACCTGATCGCTCGGCACGGGGGAGGCGCCGTGATCCGAGCCCGCGAGCGACGGTTGCGCCGCCAGAATGCCGAGCAAGGAGACCGAAGCCGCCAGCAGCAGGGGAAAAGCCTTCATTATCGTCTCCTTCCGGCCCGCAAGCCGCCATTGTCTGGCTGATCATCAGCCGGGCCGGATTACGGCCCGCTTAAACAGGCGATTCGAATTTTAGCCATCGCTTATTTATATCTGCCGCCTTGCAAGCACAGTCAATCCGCCCGTAGCCCGCGCTACGATCGCCTCCAGCGGCTCGGGCCGGTGCAGGAAATAGCCCTGACCATAGGCGACGCCCATGCCCATCAGGATCTCCAGCGCGTTTTTCTCCTCGACCTTCTCGGCCACCACGGCGGCGCCCATCGAGCGGGCGATGCCAGTGATCGCCGAGACGATCTCGCGATCGAAGGGGCTGTCGGCGATGTGCTCGACGAAGGAACCATCGATCTTGATGGCATCGATGGGGAAGCGCCTGAGGTATTCGAACGAGCTCATGCCAGCGCCGAAATCGTCGAGGCTGACGCGGCAATGGCGGAGCCTCGCCTTGCGCACGAACTCGGCCGCCGCGTCGAAATTGGTGACGGCGGCGGTTTCGGTGATCTCGAAGCCGACAGCCGAGGGCGGCGCACCGCTCTCGGCGATGGCCTCGTCGACGAAATCCCAGAGCTGCGGGGCGGAAAGCGTCTGCGCCGACAGGTTGAAGTCGAGCAGGATGGCGCCCGCGCGCATCGCCTCGCCATGGCGCGTCAGCGCATTGCGAATGATCCAGCGGTCGAGCCGCGCGGCAAGGCCGAAACGTTCGGCGACCGGCATGAAATCGCGGGGCGGGATCATCTTGCCGGTGCGGGCCTCGAGCCTGGCCAGCACCTCCACATGGCGGCTTTGCTCCCATGGCAGGCCGAGCCGGTGGATCTCCTGGCCGAACAGCTTCAGCCGGCCATCCTCCATCGCGTCGACAAGGTCGGCGGCAAGCCGCGCCGCGTTGAGCCCGCCGGCGCCCGACGTCGTGTCGGGCGAGAACACGGCGAAGCGGTCGCGGCCGCCGGCCTTGGCGGCGTAGCAGGCGTCGTCGGCGCAGGCGAGCGCATCGGCCACGCTCATGTTGCGGTCGCGCACGAAGGCGATGCCGATGCTGGCGGCAAGCCTGCGCGAGGTGACCGCCGAGCCGAGATCGGCGTCGCGCACCGCAGCGAGCACGGCGCGGGCGATGCGCTCGGCGCAAGCATCATTGCAGTTCGGCACCATCAGCGCGAATTCGTCGCCGCCGAGACGCGCCGCATGCGCCGACGCGGGCAGGCTGGCGATGATGCCCGCCGCGACGCTCTTCAGCGCCAGGTCGCCGGCGGCATGACCGGCATAGTCGTTGAGCGCCTTGAAGTAGTCGAGGTCGACATAAAACACCGCCAGCGGCAGGCGCTCGGCCATGGCGATGTTCTCGGCGAGCAGCCGGTCGAAGGCGGAACGGTTGAGCAGCCCGGTCAGGGCGTCGTGACGCGCGGCGAAGGCGAGGCCTTCGGCGCGCATCTTCTCCTCCGTGATGTCGCGCACGGTGCCAAGCACCTGGCCGGCAGAGCCGGCATCGGCGACGAAGCGCACCAGTGTTTCGAGATGACGGACCTGGCCGTCACGCCGGATGATGCGGTATTGCGAGGCCACGACATCGCTGGAGCCCAGCGCGATCTCGTGGGCACGCTCGGTGGCTTCCTTATCGTCCGGATGAAGATAAGTGTGCCACAGCTCAGCCGACACCTCGTCGCTGTCGGCGACGAGGCCGAATATTTCGCGTGTGCGCGCGTCCCAGAAGCTTTTCCTGGTGCCGACATCGTGATGCCAGATGCCGGTGCCGCTAGCGGCAAGCGCGAGGCGAAAGCGGACATTGACCTGCTCGAGCGCAGCCTCGGCCTCTTTCTGGCGGGTGATATCGGTCTGCACGCCCATCAGCCGAAGCGGCTTGCCGTCGGCGTCGCGCTCGACAGTGCCGCCACGGTCGAGCACCCAGACCCAGCGGCCGTCCTTGTGGCGCAGGCGCAGCTCCGTCTCGATGGAATCGACGAGGCCCGCAATATGCCGGTCGCCGCTTTCCTGCGCGCGCTGGCGGTCGTCGGGATGGGTAAGCTTCAGCCACAGATCGGGCGTGTCGGCGAGTTCGCCGGGCTCATAGCCCAGCATCTTCGACCAGGTCGGCGAATAGTAGCAATCGCCGGTCAAGAGATTCCAGTCCCAAAGGCCCAGATAAGCGCGATCAAGCGCCAGCGCCCAGAACTTGCCGTTGCGTTTATTGTCGTCCGCCATTCTTTGTTCTTTGTCGTCCCGTGCCGGAAGTATTGCATGGGAGCAGAGAAGAAAGAGTTACCGGCCTTGTCCGCGATCGCCAGCGTCCCACCGCAAGCAAGGCTTGGAAGCTGGGCACCAATCAATCTGGCGCGTTCGGCGCTCTCCGCCTGGCCATTTCGCGGTAGAGCGCCTCGGGGCTCACGCCGATCTCATGAGCAATGATGGACCATTGACCCTTTGCGGGCAGGCTGCCGTGCCATGCGATCCATGCGTTAAGCCGGGCCGCAACGGTCTTGAGGAAGAGAATCTCGGCCTGGAGTCTCGCTTGCTGGACCTCGCGCGCCAGATGACGCGCCCACACCACGGCCAGTTCCGGATCCTGCTGAAGGCGCGCACGCAGGGTGGAGCGTGGAATGGCCCATGTCACCGCCGCCGTTTCAGCGCGGGCGTCGCAATGATATTGCGCCGAATAGAGCGAGGCTTCGGCCAGGATCGAGGCGGGCCGGGCACGCTGCAGAATCAAGATCGAGCCATCGTCCTGATGGCGGACCAGATGGATGATGCCTGATCGCACCGCGTGAATGTTGCGGATCGGATCGCCGAAATGAAATACCGAGCTGCCGGCGGCGAACTCGCACAGGCGGCCGGGAAGATCGTCGAGCAAGGTAAACAGCGAAGGCGACATGATCTCTATCATGTCGCCTTCGGGTCCGGCATGGCAAGCATGTCGCATCACAGGAGAGAATGCCCGATGTTCCGTGCGCTTGACCTTGCCGCATTTGCCCTTGCCGCGAGCCTCGTCCCCACCGCGGCCTCAGCCCAGCAGAGCACCCATACGATGCATCATCAGATGATGCATCATCCGCCCAAAGGCCAGACAGTGCCGACGCAGCCGGGGCAAGAAGCCTTTGCCGCAATTCAGGAAATCGTCGCAATGCTCTCGGCGGATCCGAGGACCGATTGGTCGAAGGTGGACATCGATGCGCTGCGCAGCCACCTTGTCGACATGAACGCCGTCATGATGGGCGCAACTGTGACCGAACAGCCTATCGACGGGGGGATGAAGTTCACGGCGACGGGGTCTGGACCGACGCGGGATTCAATCCGCCGGATGGTCAACGCCCATGCCGCGGCGATGAACGGCGTGGGAAATTGGCGATATGTGGCGGCCGAAACCGATGACGGCGCGACGCTGAGCGTTCTTACCCCCGAAGCCGATCGCGCGAAGCTGCATGGTCTTGGCTTCTTCGGCATCCTGACAGTCGGCATGCACCACCAGCAACACCATCTGATGATTGCACGCGGAGAAAGCCCGCACGGCTGACTGCGGCTCGGCTTCAAAGGGCGGGCAAGCGCCGGCGCACGAGCGCTGCATGAAATCGCGTGCCTTGCAGCAGGGCTTCGTCGTTGAAGTCATACACCGGGTTGTGCAGCGGCGCGGTGTCGCCATTGCCCATGAAGACGAAGCATCCCGGCACGTGGTCGAGGAAGCGCGCGAAATCCTCCGAGGCGGTCATCGGCTCCGCCGCGATGCGGACACCGTCGTCGGTCGCGACGCGGACAGCATCGTCGGCCAGCGCCGTGCGGGCCGCCGCAAGTGCCTCGTCGACCAGCGCCGCGTCGTTGATCAAGGGCACGAACTCGCGCGTGTAAGCCACTTCGGCGGCGACGTTATAGGCCTGCGCCGTGCCCTCGGCGATGCGGCGCATCTCCTTTTCAATCGCCGCGCTCACCTCGGGACGGAAGCTGCGGCAGTCGCCCAGGATGCGCGCCAGGCCTGGCAGCGCATTGCGGGTGCCGTCGGTGATGAGTTCCGTCACCGAGACGACGCCGATATCGGCGGGGCTCAGGCGCCGCGAGACGATGGTTTGCAGGTTGACGACCAGCGCGCAGGCCGCGACCAGCGCCTCCTGCCCGGCGTGCGGCCGCGCCGCGTGGCCGCCGAGGCCTTTCAGCACGATTTCGAAATTGTCCTCGGCCGACATGACCGGACCGCCGCGGGTCTCGAAATGGCCGACGGGCAGGCCCGGCATGTTGTGCAGCCCAAAGATCTCCTCGAAAGGGAAGCGCTCGAGCAGGCCGTCATCCAGCATGGCCAGCGCGCCCTTGCCCCATTCCTCGGCCGGTTGGAAGATGAAGCGCACCGTTCCGTCGAAGCCGCCCTCGCCGGCGAGCAGCTTGGCCGCGCCGAGCAGCATCGAGGTGTGGCCGTCGTGGCCGCAGGCATGCATGGTGCCGGGCGTTTGCGAGCGCCAGGCCTGCGTGCCCTGCTCCGCGATGCGCAGCGCGTCCATGTCGGCGCGCAAGGCGATCGCCCGGTTGCCGCTCCCCCGGGCCAGTGTGCCGACGACGCCGGTGCCGCCGATGCCCTCCTCCACCTCCAGCCCAAATTCACGCAACTTCGCGGCGACGAAAGCGGCGGTGCGCTTTTCCTCGAAGCCGAACTCGGGATGGGCGTGGAGATCATGTCGCCACGCCGTCATCTCGCGGTGAAGAGCTTCGAGGTCGAGTCTGGCCATCGGTCGCCCAAAGCCCTTTCTTAAGACAAAGAACCGGAACGGCTCTCAGCAGTCTGCAGGAACACCTCTTCGGGCGCCATCCCGACCAGCTCGGCAAAGCGGCCATGGTCGGTCGCGCCCTCCGAATTGATGACGAGCACGCGCGAATGCCTGTCGAGGCCGAGCGCCGTGCGCATATGACTGTCGCCCGCGGCGCGGACGAGCCCGGCGAGGCCTGCCCCGCCGCTCTCGCCCGAGACGATCGCCGGATCATTACCCGAGGGGCGCGCCAGCCGCTTCATCACCGCGACCGCGTCCTCCTCATCCACCGTCATGAAAGCATCGCCGACACGCGCCAGCACGCGCCAGCCGACGAGGGACGGCTCAGCGCATTCGAGCATCGTCATCACGGTCGGCTGCTGATGGACGATCGTCACCGGACGTCCGGCCTCAACCGAAGCGTAGATGCAGGCCGAGCGCCGCGGCTCGACCACGATCGCCTTCGGGCGCCTTGGGCCGAGCATGACCGCCATATGGCCGGCGATCGCCGCCGCGAAGCCGCCGACGCCGGCCTGCAGGAAGACATGCGTTGGCGGCTCGGCCATGCGCCGCAGCGTCTCGCGCACGATCACCGTGTAGCCTTGCATGACCAGGCCGGGGACGCGCTCGTAGCCCAGCCAGGACGTATTGGAGACGATCTTCCAGCCGCGCTCGGCGCCAACACGCGCGACCTCGCGCACCGCATGGTCATAGCTGCCCTCGACGTCGACGATCTCGGCGCCAAAACGGGCGATGGCCGCGACGCGCTCGCGGCTCACGCCGGCATGGACGAAGACCACCGAACGCGCGCCGACCAGGCTGGCGCCCTGCGCCACGGAGCGACCATGGTTGCCGTCGGTGGCGCAGACGAAGATCATGCCGGAGGCGATCTCGCGCACTCTGGCGTCGTTTATCTCGCCGATATCGACGTCGCGGCCGAGCCACTTGCCGGCCTCCTCCAGCACCAGCCGCATGACGGCGTAGGCGCCGCCCAGGGCCTTGAAGCTGCCCAGGCCAAGACGCTGGCCTTCATCCTTGACATAAAGCGCCGCGATGCCGAGTTCATCAGCCAGCGCCGGCAAGGCGTGCAGCGGTGTTTCGGCATCGTTCTGGCGCGCCTTGAGGTAACGTTCGGCCCGCTCGCCTCCCGCCATACCGAGCGCCTCGGCATCGGCGGCAACCAACGGCTGGTTGTGTTCTGGACGTTGGTTGAGAAGCAGCATGCTAGTCTTCCTGCTAGGCACTGAATTCTGTCGGCGGGCGCGATTCAAGGGCGATTCCGGGCGCTTTCATTGGCTAAGTGATTGAAGTTTGTTTCGATCGGATGTCGCCGAATGTTCGTTTCGGAGAGAGCCGGTACGGCCTACTTGACTATTTTTGGGGGTATTTCGCCATCAAGCCGGTCGGCATTGATCGTGAGATTGCTCATGCCGGCTGCATCGCTTGCGCAACCTCATCGGGCGCCATGCCGACCAGCTCGGCATAGCGGCCTTTGTCCGTCGCGCCTTCGGAGTTGATGATCAGCACGCGTGAATGGGCATCGAGGCCAAGCGCCGAGCGTATCTTCTTGTCGCCGGCGGCGCGGATCAGCCCGGCGAGCCCTGCCCCGCCGCTTTCGCCGGAAACGATCGCCGGATCATTGCCGGAAGGCCGCGCCAGGCGGTTCATCACCGCGACGGCATCTTCCTCGTCCACGGTCATGAAGGCATCGCCGATGCGCGACAGAACCCGCCAGGCGACCAGCGACGGCTCATAGCATTCGAGCATCGCCATGACGGTCGGCTGGCTGTGCGCGATCATGACCGGGCGGCCGGCCTTGGCGGTGGCGTAAACGCACGCCGCCCGCGCGGGCTCGACCACCGTCACCGTCGGCCGCGCTTCGCCGAGCACAATGGCGAGATGACCGGCCACCGCCGCCGCGAAACCCCCGACGCCGGCCTGCAGGAAGACGTGGGTCGGCGGCTGAGGCAAACGCTTCAGCGCCTCGCGCACGATCACAGTGTAGCCCTGCATGACCAGCCCCGGGATGCGTTCATAGCCCGGCCATGACGTGTCGGAGACGACTGTCCAGCCCCGTTCGGCCGCGACGCGGGCGGCTTCCCTGACCGACTGGTCGTAGTCGCCGGCGATGCGCACCATCTCGGCGCCGAAGCGGGCGATGGCCGCCACGCGCTCGTTGCTGACGCCCGAATGGACGAAGATGACCGAGCGCGCCCCGACAAGGCCGGCGCCCTGCGCCACCGAGCGTCCATGATTGCCGTCGGTGGCGCAGGCGAAGGTCATTTGCGCGGCGATCGCCCTCACCTCAGCCGTGTGCAGTTCCTCGACCGTGACGGCACGGCCGAGCCGCCTGGCGGCCTCCTCCAGCACGAGATGCATCACGGCATAGGCGCCGCCCAGCGCCTTGAAGCTGCCGAGGCCGAGGCGCTTGCCCTCGTCCTTGACGTGGAGAGTACCGATGCCGATCCCGCCCGCCAGCGCGGGCAAGGCATGCAGCGGCGTCTCGGCATGGTTTTCACGCGCGGCGAGGAAGCGTTCCGCTTCGGCGGCCCCGGAGACCCCAAGCGTCGCGGCGTCTTCCCCGGTCAGCGGCTGGCGATGGTCGGGATGGCGGTTGAGCAGGAACATGGGTTTCTCCGTCTTCACGACTGAAATTTATTGCAGACCAGGCGAGAAAGGCGCTCTGTTTTGGCGCATGGATTGCAAGTTTGTTTCGTTTGGAACGCCGCATGTCCCTTTCGTCCGACCTCGACTCATTCGACCGCGCCATCCTGGCCATCCTGCAGAAGGACAACACCACGCCGCAGCGCGTCATCGGCGAGAAGGTGAACCTCTCGGCGCCGGCCGTGCAGCGGCGCATCAAGCGCATGGAGGAGCAAGGCGTCATCCGCGCCAATGTCGCGCTGGTCGACCCGGCCAAGGTCGGCCACCCGATCACCATCTTCGTCGAGGTCGAGGTGGAGGGCGAGCGCGCCGAACTGATCGACGCGGCCAAGCGCGGCTTCGCTGCCGTGCCGGAAGTGCAGCAGTGCTACTACGTGACGGGCGAGGCCGACTTCATCCTTATCGTCACCGTGGCGACGATGGCCGACTATGAGGCGCTGACCAGGCGGCTGTTCTTCGCGAACAACAACGTCAGGAGATTCCGGACCTTCGTGGCGATGGACCGCGTGAAGGTGGGGCTGGAGGTGCCGGTGGGGTGAGCATGTCCGCTGGAGCGGCCAGGCGGCATGAGCCGCCCGGCCGCAATTACCTACCGGGTCGCCGTCGTTGCGTGCTCGCATGATACTTTCGGGTTCATGTCGGCGAAGGTGCCGGTCGGGTTGGCCTTCCAGGCCCAGACATGCAGTTCGTAAAAGGGGCCTAGCCCGTAGCGGTTGGGTGCGCTGTTGAAGTTGAACAGTTGGCCATCCAACGCCGTAGGCCCTTTCGAGGTGATGTATTCCACCGCCACCAGCTTCAGCGTGCCGTCGGCCATCGGCTCATACATCACCGCTTCGGGGCGCGCGATGTCGACCTTGTCGTCCTTCAGATAGTCGCCGTTGACGTAGTGGATGCCCATCGCGCCGCCGGTGATGCCGCTGGCGCATGGAATGGGCGCATAGCCTTCCGCCGTCGCAGCCTTCACGTCGAGAAACCGGCTGTTGGCTGCCCGTACCTTGTCGGCCAGCGGGCTATCGGCGGAGGATGCGGCCGCGCCCTGATGCGCTTGCGCAAGAGCTGTGCAGGCCGACAGCGCGGCCACGGTAACGAGAAGCCTGGCGCAAATACTTGGTGTCATGTTCATTGCGTTCTTCCTGAGAAAGCTCGGCTCACCGGCCGCCGACGATACGGCGGCGCGACAGGCAAGCGCGGGGTCTGCTTGTGCTTGGTAGCCCCGGATTCGGAGCGACGACCGCCGATCATCCCTTGGCCAGATACGAAATCGTCCCGGCCAGATCGGTGTTGTCGATCAGCTGGAAGCGACTTTCGCTGCCGCCTTGGCGAGCCGAAGCGAAGGGCGCGTAGGCCGGATCGTCGGTGAAGGCGCGAGCCGCCGCCTCCGAAGGGAAGGCCATCAGGGCGATCAGCGTCGTATCGAGCGGCTTGCCCTCGAGCGTCTTCACATTGCCGCTGCGCGCCAGATATTTGCCGCCATGCTTGTGCACGAGATCGTGTACCGAAGCCGCATAGGCCGGTATCCATTTCGGGTCTTTCACCTTGATGTCTGCGATAAGATAAGCGGTCATGGTTGGTCTCCTGGTTGCAGCGCACAGGTGCATCCCGTGCGTCGGCCAAGGGGCTCGCATGGCAGGCCGCTCGCCAACCAGTCCGCGATCTGTACCGGCCCGGTACAGTTTCTGTACTCGCCGCTTCATTCATGAAGGTCTAATGTTCCGCCCGATTTCGAGGGAGGACACGGATCATGGCCCAGCACGGATACAAGCAGTTCTGCCCGCTATCGATGGCCGCCTAAGTGCTGTGCACACGCTGGACGATGGTGCTGATGCGCGAGCTGGTTGCCGGCTCGACCCGCTTCAACGACCTGCGCCGCGGCGTGCCCAAGATGTCGCCGACCCTTCTGTCGCAACGGCTCAAGGAACTCGAACTGGCCGGGGTCGTGGAGCGCAAGGAGGCCCCAGGCGAGAAGGGCATCTTCGATTACCGGCTGACCGAAGCCGGGCGAGACTTGCGTCCGGTGGTGGAAGCGATGGGCTTCTGGGGACAGAAATGGGTGGAGTCGAGACTGTCGTTGAAGAATCTCGATCCCTCACTCCTGATGTGGGACATGCGGCGCAACCTGAACCCCACGCCGCTGCCCGAGGGACGCACCGTGATCCAATTCCTATACCAGGACCTGCCGGCTTCGAAACGCTCATGGTGGCTGATCGTCGAAAAGCACGGAGAAGTCGACCTTTGCTGGTACGATCCGGGCTTCGAGGTCGACCTCTACGTCTCGACCGACCTTCACACGATGACGGCGATCTGGATGGGGGTGCTGACTGTGGAGAAGGCCGGCCCCAAGGTCGTCCTGACCGGGGACCTCGCCATCGGCAGGCAGATGCAGACCTGGCTGGGGCTCAGCCCCTTTGCGGTCGTGCCAAAGCGCGCGGCCTGACAAGAGGTCGCGCCGGCGGCGAAGGCATCAATTGTTGCTGCCGGCCTCCGCCCGCCTCAGCCATTTCGCGTAGATTTCGCCGACAATCCCGCGTCTAAAAATCAGCACGCAGACCATGAAGATCAGGCCGGTGGCGATGGTCACCGGGAAGCCGGAGGTGGCCAGCGTGTTTTCGAGCGCGACGACAAGCCCCGCCCCGACCGCTGGGCCGGCCATGGTGCCGATGCCGCCGAGCAGCGTCATCAGGATCACCTCGCCCGACATCTGCCAAGTGACATCGGTCAGCGTTGCGAACTGGAAGACGATCGCCTTGGTGGCTCCGGCAAGACCGGCGAGCGCGGCCGACATGACGAAGGCGGCGAGCTTGTAGCGGCCGACGGAATAGCCCAGCGAAATGGCGCGGTTCTCGTTCTCGCGAATGGAGCGCAGGATCATGCCGAAGGGCGAATTGACGATGCGCCAGACGGCGAAGACGCCGATGAGGAAGACGCCGAGCACGAAGAAATACATGTTCATGGTGACGCCGAGATCGACAACGCCGAAGAGATGGCCGCGCGCAACGCCCTGGATGCCGTCCTCGCCCTCGGTGAAGGGCGCCTGGACGCAGAAGAAATAGAACATCTGCGCCAGCGCCAGCGTGATCATCGAGAAATAGATGCCCTGCCGACGGATGGCGAGGAAGCCCATGACGAGGCCCATGCAAGCCGCTCCCGCGGTGCCAAGCAGGATGGCGGCTTCGGGCGGCCAGCCCCAGGCCTTCACCGCGTAGGCGCAGAAATAGGCCGCGCCGCCGAAGAAGGCGGCATGGCCGAAGGAAAGCAGGCCGGTATAGCCGAGCAAAAGGTTGAAGGCGCAGGCGAAGAGCGCGAAGCACAGCATCTTCATGACGAAGATCGGATAGACGACGAAAGGCGCGGCGATCAGCGCCATGATGGCCAGTGCTATCAGCGCCCGCTCCAGCCTGAGCGATGCAGCGGCGCGTTGCCGATGAAGGGCTGCCTCGCTCATCTCAGGCGTCCCTTCCGAACAGGCCGGCTGGCCTGAGCAAAAGCACGACCGCCATGATGACGAAGACGACCAGGTTCGATGCCTCGGGATAGAAAACCTTGGTCAGGCCTTCGGCGACGCCGAGCATGTAGCCGGTGACGATGGCGCCCAGGATCGAACCCATGCCGCCGACCACCACCACGGCGAAGACGACGATGATCAGGTCCGACCCCATCAGCGGGCTGACCTGGTAGACCGGCGCGGCAAGAATGCCGGCGAGGCCGGCAAGCGCTGCGCCGAGCCCATAGGTGAGCGTGAGCAGCAACGGCACGTTGACGCCGAAGGCCTGGACCAGCTCCGGGTTTTCGGTCGCGGCGCGCAGATAGGAGCCCAGCCTGGTCTTTTCGATCAGGAGCCAGGTGCCGATGCAGACAATGAGCGAGGCGACAACCACCCAGCCGCGGTAGTTGGGCAGGAACATGAAGCCGAGATTGGTGCCGCCGGCAAGCAGCGCCGGCACGGCATAGGGATTGCCGGAGACGCCGTAATAGTAGCGGAAGACGCCTTCGATCACCAAGGCGAGGCCGAAGGTGAAGAGCAGGCCATAAAGCGGGTCGAGCCGATAGAGCCGCGACAAGGCAAGGCGCTCGACCGCTATGCCGAACGTGCCGACGACTAGCGGTACCAGGACCAGGGCCGGCCAGTAGCCGATGCCCAGATGCACCAGCAGCAAATAGCCGATGAAGGCGCCAAGCATATAGAGCGCGCCGTGGGCGAAATTGATGATGCGCAGCAGGCCGAAGATGACGGCCAGCCCAAGGCTGAGCATGGCGTAGAAGGAGCCGTTGATCAGGCCTACCAGCAGTTGGCCGAGCAAGGCCTGGATCGGGATGCCGAAGATCATCGTCATGACGCGATCATACCCCCAGCACCTCGTGCAGCCTGTCGCTATGCGCGGAAAGCGCGGCGACCGGGAAGCCGTCCACCACCTTGCCGTGGTCCATCAGGTAGAAACGGTCCGCGATGCGGGCGGCGAAGCGGAAATTCTGCTCGACCAGGAGGATGGTCATGCCGCGCATCTTCAAGGTCGCCAGCAACTCGCCGATGCGCTGGACGATGACCGGCGCCAGACCTTCCGTCGGCTCGTCGAGCAGAAGCATTTCGACCCCGGTGCGCAGGATGCGGGCGATGGCCAGCATCTGCTGTTCGCCGCCGGAAAGCTTCGTGCCCTGGCTGTTGCGCCGTTCCTTGAGGTTGGGGAAGAGCTCGAAGATCTCTTCCACGCTCATGCCGCCCTTGGCCACGACCGGCGGCAGGATCAGGTTCTCGTCCACTGTGAGCGTCGCGAAGATGCCGCGTTCCTCCGGCACGAAGCCGATGCCCTGATGGGCGACGCGGTGCAGCGGCAGGCCGATCAGTTCCTTGCCGTTGAAGGTGACGGAGCCGGTGCGTTTGCGGATCAGACCCATGATGGCGCGCAACGTCGTCGTCTTGCCGACGCCGTTGCGGCCAAGCAGAGTCACCGTCTCGCCGCGCATGACATCGAGGTTGACGCCGTGCAGCGCATGGCCCTCGCCGTACCAGGCGTGAAGATCGCGCACGGCAAGCAGCGGCTCGCTCATGCCCTGCCCTCTTCATGCTCGGTTCCCATATAGGCGACGCGCACGCGCTCGTCCTGGCTGACTGTGGCATAGTCGCCGGCCGCCAGCACCTGGCCGCGCTGCATGACGGTGATCCAATCGCAAAGGTCGGCGACGACGGTGAGGTTGTGCTCGACCATCAGCACGGCGCGGTCCCTTGCCAGCGCGCGGATGATGCCGGAAATCATGCCGACATCCTCATGCCCCATGCCGGCCATCGGCTCGTCGAGCAGGAGCACCTTGGGGTCGAGCGCCAGCGTGGTGGCGATCTCCAGCACGCGCTTGCGACCATAGGAGAGATCGCCGGCCAGACGATGCGCGGCATCTTCCAATCCGACGATGGCGAGCAGCTCGCGCGCCCTGGGGGTCAGTTGGTCCAGCGCCGAGACCTGACGCCAGAACTGGTAGCCCAGCCCGCCCGGACGCTGCAGCGCCACGCGCACATTGTCGAGCACGGAAAGATGCGGAAAGATCGCCGATATCTGGAACGAGCGGACGAGTCCCATGCGCGCCACTTTTGCCGGCGGCGTGCGGGTGATATCGGTGCCAAGCAGTTCGATCCTGCCGCTGGTCGGTTGCAGGAACTTGGTCAGCAGGTTGAAGATGGTGGTCTTGCCGGCACCGTTCGGGCCGATGAGGGCATGTATCTTGGCGTGATGGACGTCGAGGTCAACATCCTTGACCGCGACGAAACCGGCGAAGTCGCGCCTGAGGCCGCGGGCGGACAGCACCACCCGCGGAGTCTCATGCGTGCTGTCCGGCCGGACAGCGGTGGCGGTATCTAGCGTCACTTGGTGACGAGCGGGCAGCCGCTGTCCTCGGCCTTCATGAACGCCTTGTCGCCCGGGATGGTCGCTAGGTAGGTGTAGTAGTCCCAATCCTTTTTCGACTCTTCCGGCTTCTTGACCTGGTAGAGGTACATGTCGTGCACCATCGAGCCATCGGCCTGCACCTTGCCGTTGGCGGTGAAGACGTCGTTGACCGGCATCTCGTGCAGTTGCTTGGCCACCGCTTCGGTCTCGTCGGTGCCGGCCTTGTCGATGGCCTTCAGATACTGCGTCACAGCCGAATAGGTGCCGGCCTGGATCATGTTCGGCATGCGACCGGTGCGCTTGAAGAAGCGCTGTGCGAACTCGCGGCTCTTGTCGTCGCGGTCCCAGTAGAACCCTTCGGTCAGCACCACGCCCTGCGCCGCCTGCAGGCCCAGGCCGTGCACTTCGGCGAGCGTGAAGAGAAGTGCCGCCAGCCGCTGGCCGCCAGCGACGATGCCGAATTCGGCCGCCTGCTTGATCGAGTTCGACGTGTCGAGGCCGGCATTGGCGAGCCCGACGATCTTGGCGCCGGAGGACTGCGCCTGCAAAAGGAAGGAGGAATAATCGGTTGAGCCCAGCGGATAGCGCACCTCCCCCAGCACCTTGCCGCCGCTCGCCTCGACTAGCTTGGCAGTCTGGTCCTTCAGCGAATAACCGAAGGCGTAGTCGACGGTAATGAAGTACCAGCTGTCGCCGCCCTGCTTGACCAGCTCGCCGCCCGTGCCGACGGCCTGCGAATGCGTGTCATAGGCCCAGTGGAAGCCATAGGGCGAGCACTGCTTGCCGGTGAGGTCGGTGGCGGCAGCGCCCGTGACGATGTCGATCTTCTTCTTTTCCTTGGAAAGCCCCTGCACGGCCAAAGCCACGGAGGATGTCGTGAGCTCCATGATCGCGTCGACCTGCTCGGTGTCGTACCACTGGCGCGCGATGTTGGAGGCTATGTCGGGCTTGTTCTGGTGGTCGGCGCTGACGACCTCGATCGGCGCGCCCTGCACCTTGCCTCCGAAATCCTCGACCGCCATCTTGGCGGCCTCGACCGACCACTTGCCGCCGAAATCGGCATAGACGCCCGACTGGTCGTTCAAGATACCGATCTTGACCTTGCCGTCGGAAATCTGGCCGGCCGCCGCCGGCATTGCGGATGCCGCGAGCAGCGCGGCCGAGACGAGACAGAATGCTTTCACTGGTGGTTCCTCCCTGGTGGCCAACCACAGGAAACGCGGCGGCCTCGCGATGGTTCAATGCTTGCGTCCGTTATGTTGGGAAATGCGGGGTCGCGCCCCGGTTGTCCTCCTCCGCGCACGCCACCTCCCCGGATGCGCGACCCTAACATCACATTTCACGGCCCGAGAATGCTATTTTCGTAGCATGGCCTGCTGGCGCTTGCGGAGCCACCGCCAGTCGGGCTCGATTTCGGATTCTTCGGAAAGCCTTGCGATCCGGGCAGCGATAGCGTCTCGGCGCAAGCATCCGCAGTGCCGCCGGAAGCCGCTTGAGCTCCCGCTTCACCACGGCAGCCGTTTGCCATCGCGAAAAAAGCCGCCGGTCGGGCCGTCGTCGGGCAAGGTCGCCGCCCAGACAATGCCGGCAGCGCCTTGCGCCACGGGACGGCCGCCCGGTCCGCCCATGTCGGTCGCGACCCAGCCGGGACAGATCGAGTTGACGAGGACGCCCGAGCCGCGCAACTCGGCCGCCAGGATGCGGGTCAGCGCGTTGAGCGTCGCCTTGCTGGTCGAATAGGCCGGCGCCCCGGCGCCCATCGAAGCAAGCGAACCGCCTTCCGACGAAACGTTGACGAGCCGGCCATGGCCGGAAGCGGTGAGCAGCGGCGCAAAGGCGGCAGCGACGCGCCAGGCGCCGAACACATTGATCTCGAAAGCCTCGCGGATCACTGTCCAGTCGGGCCTGAGCGCCCGCGCCGACGGGTCGTAGTGGATCGCGGCATTGTTGACCAGAACATCGAGCCGGCCAAAGCGGCGCTCGACCTCTGCCGCGGCGTGCGCGGCGGCATCATAGACTGCGACATCGAGCGCGATTGCCTCGACCTTGCCGCCGATCGTCATGGCTGCCTCCTGGCCCTTGGCGAGGGCGCGCACACCCATCAGCACGGTAAAGCCGAGTTGCGCCAGCTGCCGGGCCGTTTCGAGGCCGATGCCACGGTTTGCGCCGGTGACGAGCGCCAGCCTGCCGGAGTGTTCCTTGCCGTCGGTCATTGGCGCAGATCCCTTGGTTCCTGTCACCCCCTGCAAGATCGCATCGAGCGCGCCGTTTGGTTAGAGCGAAATTTCGCAATCGTCATGCTTCACGGCTCATGAGTGGCCCTGAACCAGCGGGGTGCACCGGGCACGAATGAATAGCATCCGCAAGGCCGCAACTCACCGGTTTCCATGCGGCCGCATCTGTAGACCCATGGCAGCAAAGGCGTCGCCGGACAAAATCCAGAGAGACACAATCCAGAAACAAGATTCAACAGTCCGGAAAAACTCGCGAAAAAACCAGCTGTCATAAAGGCACCGGAGCAGCCGACGATTGCGGCGCGCGACAAAAGACATCGATCTTGAACCCTTGAACAAAGGAATGCCGATCATGAAAAAGTCCCTTCTTTCCGCACTCGGCCTGACCGCCGCGCTCGCCCTCGCGGTGCCGGCGCTCGGCACCACCGAAGCCAACGCCGCCGCGACCACGACGGCTGCAACCACGACGACCACCACGACCACGGCTCCGGCCGCAAAGCCGACCTCCAACGGCCCGCACAAGAAGCTCAGGAAGCATCGTCGCCATCACGTCAAGAAGCATCACGTGGCGAAGCATCGCAGGCATCATGCCAAGAAGCATCACGTGAGGAAGCATGCGGCGAAGAAGCCCGTCGCGAAGAAGGCCGCGTAAGCGCTGCTCTGGTTCCATGCAATTCCGGACAGAAGACCGCTTCACACTTTTCCTGGAATTGCGAACGCCTTCATGACCGGATGATCCCGGACCGCAGGGTTCCGGATCATCGCTTCCCGAAAACGCCGCCCTCCAGGGCGGCGTTTTTGGTTATTTCTTCTTCTGCGGGTGGGGGGTCTCGCCGCGCTTCAGCATCGTGACCAGATCGGCGATCTTCTTCTTGCGCCCCGCCTCGGTCTTCATGTTGCGGGTGCGGAAGGCGAGCGCGAAGCGGTTCTGCGCCGAGAGCGTCTCCAGCATCGCTTTCGCCTTCGGCTCGGCATCGATCGCGGCCTGCAGGTCGGGCGGAATGGTCATCTCCCTGGAGCCGGCATAGGCACGGTCCCAACGCCCGTCGGCCTTGGCGGCCTCGACCTCGCGCAGGCCGTGCCTTGTCATGCGACCCTCCTCGATCAGCCGCGCGACATTGTCGATGTTGATCTTGCTCCAGATGCTCTTCCTGCCGCGCGGCGTGTAGCGCTGCAGATAGCTGTTGCCATCGAGCGACTTGCGCACCGCGTCGATCCAACCGAAGCAGAGCACGACGTCGATCGCTTCCTTCGGCGTGATCGAGGCGAGCCCCGAGCCGACCTTGTGGATCTTGATCCAGACCTCGCTTTCAGAGGCGTGGTTGTCGGTAAGCCAGGCATAGAAACTGTCGGCGTCGGGGAATTCCCGAACCTTGTCCGGATCGACCTTGATCGGGGCCATCATCACCTCGTTTCTCGCCCGCAAGCAGTGTGGACGATTCCTCGGCGATTGTGGCGAGAGCTGGTGCCAGTTTCTGTCAGCAAAGCTTTAGATAGCCTGGTCCGAGGGATTTCCGATATGGCTTGAAAAACTCCACACTTCTGTTGACTTCCACAGACGCTATCTTTTATAAACGCAAGCGAATTCCGGCGCTGGCTCGCCAAGCAGGGATGTACCTTTGAAACCCACCGCGGTGGGAGCGGTCACCTGACTGTTCGTTTTAAAGACAAGGTCTCGCAGCTGCCGATGCATGGCGGCGGCAAGGAGCTTGGAATGCGTCTGGTCGAGAAGATCAAGAAGGATCTGGGCCTGAAATAGAGGAGACTGTGTATGTGGTATGAAGTCGCTCTCACGCCCGATGACAACGATACCTGGCTGGTTACGGCGCCTCAATTCGACGAGGTGGTCTCGTATGGCGGCACAAAAGAGGAAGCCTGCCGCAATGGACGCAATGCCATCGAGGAAGCCATCGCCGCCCGAATTGCGCATGGGGATGATATCCCCTTCCCGCTCAAGGAAACCAAGGGCAAGGGATGGTTTGTGGAAGTCCCGGCGCTCGTCTTCCTGAAATCGGCTCTCTATATGGTCTTGAGGGAAAAGGGCTGGAGTCGGGCCGATCTGATGCGCGAGCTGAAATGCCAACGGGAGCATGTCGATCGGCTGTTCCGGCTCGACCACAATTCACGGCTCGACTCGCTCGAGGAGGCGTTCAAGGCGCTCGGCCATCCGCTGCGCTTTGACATGGAGTTCCACAAGGCCGCCTGACTTTGCCGGCGAAGGCTGGGCGGCTGATCCATCATCGGGCCTTCCGATACCGCTATCGGTTTCTTCCGTTTCCGCTTCGCGGGTTGGCCTGCCACATGACCGTCCATGCACAGGAAAGGCATGGACATGGAAAAGATCCTGATCGTCGGCGGCAGTTCGGGCATGGGGCTGGCGCTCGCCAGGCGTTGTCTCGAGGAAGGCGCGCACGTCATCATCGCCGGGCGCAGCGAAGCGAAGTTGAGCGCGGCGCGGGATGGGCTCGGCCGGCCGGGAACGCTCGAAACGGCGGTGGTCGACATCAGCCGCGAGGATGAGGTCGCGGCGCTGTTCGAGCGCATCGGGCGGCTCGATCATATCGTCAGCACCGCGGCCGCGATCGAAGGCGCCTACCGGCTGTTGCCGGAAATCGAGCTGAAAGCCGCGCAGCGAGTGGTGGAGAGCAAGTTCTACGGGCCGCTGCTGCTCGCAAAGCATGGGGCGCCGAAGCTGCCGCCGACAGGCTCGCTCACCTTCGTTTCCGGCATTGCCGCCTATCGGCCGGCGGCGCGCGGCTCGGTGGTCGCCGCCGTCAACGCGGCGCTGGAGGGGCTGGTGCGAGCATTGGCCGTGGAACTCGCGCCGATCCGCGTCAACGCCGTCTCGCCGGGCTGGGTGGACACGCCGATCTGGGAGTTGGTCGCGGGCGATGCGAAGAACGAGACGCTAGCCGCGATGGCGAGGCGTCTGCCGGCGGGCCGGGTCGGACGGCCCGAAGACATTGCCGATGCCATCCGGTTCCTGATCGGCAACCGCTTCACGACGGGAGAGACGCTGCATGTCGAGGGCGGGCACCGGCTGGTGTGACCGGTGCAAAACCCTCGGCTAGAGCGGTGAGGAAAGCCTTCAGCGCCGGCGGCTGGACGCGCCGGCGGCGCCAGACCATCACGATGTCGGCCGAGCGGACGGAGCCGGGCCAGGCAAGCTCGGCCACCTCGCCGCGCTCGATCGCGGCGGCGACCGCCAGCCGCGGCACGAGGCCAAAGCCGGCGCCGGCTGCCACCAGTCCGGCAATCGCGTCGATGCTGCCCGCTTCAGCGGCCAACCTTGGCTTGCCAAGCCCCGCTTCGCCGAACGCCTTGTCGACCATGGCGCGGTAGACGCAGCCGGTCTCGGTGGCGACGAAATGCTTCTCGGCCAGCGTCGCCAGATCGACATCCACATGGTTGTCGCCGGGCGGCGCGATCAGCGCCAGCGGCTCGACCGCCACCACGCGCCTGGCAAGGCGCTGGTCGGATGCGCCGGTATCGAGTGCAGGCGGCCGCTCGAAGCAGAAGGCGACGTCGATCTCGCCCTCACCCAACCGGCGCAGCAAGTCGCCGCTGCCGGCGATCCGGAGCTTGATCTCGATGCCGGCGTGATCCGCGCGGAACCCGGCCAGCCATGGAGCCAGCCTTGCCGAGGCGATCGTCTCCAGCGCGCCGATCGACAGGCTGCCGGGCGTCCCTGCCCTGGTGGCATCGACGGCGGAGCGCGCCTCATCGGCGAGGGCCAGCAGGTTCTCGGCATAGGGTTTCAGCGCCTCGCCCGCCGGCGTCAGGGTGAGCCCCTGCCGCGAGCGGATGAAGAGGCTGGCGCCAAGCTCGGTTTCCAGCGCCTGGATCTGGTCGCTGACGCTCGACTGCGCGAGATTGACCTCCTGCGCGACGCGCGTGACATTGCCCGTCCGCGCGACCGCGAGAAAGGTCTTCAGCAGCCTTGAATGCATCCGGAGTTACTGCAGCTGCGGCTTCTTCAGGAAGGAATTGCGATCTGCCGACTTAACGCGCAGCCAGGTCTCCCGGCCGTCGCGCACGACGCGCAGCGGAATTTCCGCGCCGGCCGGATTCTGCCAGAGTTTTCTGTAGAAATCAGCCAGGCCGTCGACCTCGCCGTCGCGCACATCGGAGATGATGTCGCCCTGGCGCAGCCCCGCTTTGGCTGCCGGGCCGCCTTCGGCGACGCTCATCACCACCACCATGCCGTTCGACTCGGCCGAGAAGGCGCCGAGCCACGGGCGCGGCGCTTTCGCCGCCTGACCGCGCTTGATCAGATCGTCGAGGATCGGCGTCAGAAGATCGATGGGCACCACCATGTTGATGTCGGCAACCTCGCCGGCGCGGCTCATCTGCAGGCGCAGCGAGCCGATGCCGAGCAGCTTGCCGTCGCGATCGAACAGCGCGGCCCCGCCCCAGGACGGATGCGCGGGCGCGATGAAGATCGCCTCGTCGATCAGATATTCCCAATAGCCGGCGAATTCCTGCTTGGTGACGATGTGGGCGTCGACCTGCTGGCCAATGCCGTCGGCAAGCGTCACGGCGTCGCCGATATTGGCCTTCCTGGCATCGCCGAACTGAACAGCCGGCAGATTGAGCGGCGACAGCGCCTGCACCAGGCCGAAGCCGGTCTCCTGATCGTAGGCCAGCGCGTGCGCGGCCACCACGCGGCCGTCCTGATCGGTCAGCCACACTTCCTCGGCCTCGGTGATGAGGTAGCCTATCGTGAGCACCAGCCCGTTGTCGCGGATCACCACGCCGCTGCCCTCGCGGCGCGTGCCCAGCGCGTTGGCGGTGAAAGCGTCGTCCGGAACCGTGGCGCGCACGGCAACGACGGAGCGCGAAATTTTCTCGATAGTCATCGATCCATCCTGCATTGCGGGTCTTTTTCTATAAGTATGGCCGAAGGAGCGTGGCGCAAGGGCGGATTTCCCCTTCTTCCCCTTGTGGCGAGAAGGGAAAGATGCTGGCACAAGCGCTAGTTCAACGAAGATTGAACTTTTTTCTTTGACGCGCGCGAAACGGCACCTAAGTCTAACGGCATTCCGTGGCAGATTGCCGCCCCTTCACGATGCACAAGGCTTCCAAGATGGACCAATATATCCCGCCGAAAGTCTGGACCTGGAACAAGCCCAATGGCGGCCAGTTCGCTTCGATCAACCGGCCGATCGCAGGCCCCACCCACGACAAGGAACTGCCGGTCGGCAAGCATCCGCTGCAGCTCTACTCGCTGGCCACGCCCAACGGCCAGAAGGTTACGATCATGCTGGAGGAGCTTCTGGCGCTAGGCCACAAGGGCGCGGAATACGATGCCTGGCTGATCAAGATCGGCGACGGCGACCAGTTCGGAAGCGGATTCGTCAAGGTCAACCCGAACTCGAAGATCCCGGCGCTCATGGACCACAGCGAGCCGAAGCCGGTGCGCGTGTTCGAGTCCGGCTCGATCCTCACCTATCTCGCCGAAAAATTCGGCGCGTTCCTGCCGACCGAGCGCGCGGCGCGCGCGGAAACCTTCTCGTGGCTGTTCTGGCAGATGGGTTCCGCGCCCTATCTCGGCGGCGGCTTCGGCCATTTCTATGCCTATGCGCCGCACAAGATCGAATACGCCATCGACCGTTTCGCCATGGAGACCAAGCGGCAGATGGATGTGCTCGACCGTAGGCTGGCGGAGAGCGAATATCTCGCTGGGCCCGACTATACGATCGCCGATATTGCGGTGTGGCCGTGGTATGGCGGCCTCGCCAAGGGCCGCAGCTATAACGACGCCGCGCAGTTCCTGTCGGTGCACGAATACAAGAACGTGCAGCGCTGGGCCGACGCAATCGACGCCAGGCCGGCGGTAAGCCGCGGCCGCATGGTCAACCGCGTGTCAGGTGATCCGGCCTTCCAGCTTCGCGAGCGCCACGACGCCAGCGACTTCGAGACCAAGACGCAGGATAAGCTCGAAGCGGCGGAGTGAAGCGTTGACGCTGCCGATCTCCCTCCTTGCGCCAGGGGATGCACACATCTCCAAGCGACAGGTTTTGGCGACAGCGTGCATGGCAGCTTGGCGCATGCATTGTCTAATGTAGTGCCGGTCGACCCCCACTCCGTCTCGGCTTCGCCGAGCCACCTCTCCCCCGATCGACGGGGTAGAGGAAAGGCGCCAAGCCTTTCGCCGTCAACGCTCATCCGGCAACGCTCCCTTCCTTTCCCTCCGGGGGGAAAGGTGGCGCTGCGAAGCAGCGACGGATTGGGGGAACCACGTGGCAATCAAGCCTTCGGCCGATCAGTCACAGAAGATGTGTGATCTCCAAGCCTCCTTGCGGGGAGATTGGCTGTCTCCAGCGTTCCGCTACCGCCCATACGTATAGGTCACGCTCGCCTCGCCCAGCGCGGAGCTTTTGGCGGCGACCGAGACCATATCGGGCAAAGGATTGGCCGGCGCGCGCAGGGTCTTTTCGCCCAGCGCGTAGAGCGTGAAGACATAGTGATGCTGGCCGCTGCCGGGCGGCGGGCATGGGCCGAAATAGCCGGCGCGCCCGACGCTCCCCTTGCCTTGCACCGTGCCCTTCGGCAGGCCTTTGCCGGAGCTTGCGCCTGCATGCAGCCCTTTGGCGCTGGCCGGGATGTTCCAGGCCAGCCAGTGCCAGAAACCCTTGCCGCCATTGGCGTCCGTGTCGAACATGGTCAGCGCGTAGCTCTTGGTGCCGGCCGGCGGGTTCTTCCAGTCGAGCGCGATCGAGACGTTCTGTCCGCCGCAGCCGGCCTTGTCGCCGAGATATTTCGCATCCCATTTGCCGTTCGAAACCGACGGGCTGGAAATCTCGAAGGCGGCCGCATGGCCGGCGAAGGCCACGAGAGCGAACATGGTGAAGCCGAAGCGCAAGGTCATTTGATCCTCCCTGAACGATGCAGCGTAGCGCAAAACCGGCCCGAAAAAGGGCAAGCCGGCGCACTGAGGCGTCAGGATAATGAAAAAGCCCCGCCGGGGGAGGCCGTCGGGGCTCTTTCGTTCGGAACCATGGAGGTGGGACCCCACGGTCGGGTCGATCCAGGGGGTGTTGGATCGGCCGCGACCCTAGCCGAGGAATGGGCCGCGCGGACAATCACGCCTGCGCACTACCGATCACGCCTGCGCGAGACGGCGGTGATTGAAGGCCTAACCCCGCAGCAGCTTTGCCAGCCGCGGCACGCCTTCGTTCACCGCGCGGTCGTCGGCAAGCGTGAACGACATGCGCAGCGTGTTGCGGCCGGTGCCGTCGGCATAGAAGGCGTTGCCGGGCACGAAGGCGACGCGCGCCTCCTTGACCGAACGCGCCAGAAGCTCGGTGGCGTCGACGCTTTCCGGCAGCGTCAGCCAGACGAACATGCCGCCTTCCGGACGGCTCCAGGAAATGTCGTCGGGCATATTGGCCTCGAGCGCGCCGAGCAGCGCGTCGCGCCGCTTGCGGTAGGCGCCGATCAGCTTTTCCACCTGGGCGTCGAAGATGGTGTCGGCGACGCGGTGCATGACCATCTGGTTGATCGAGGGGCTGTGCAGGTCGGAGGCCTGCTTCATCAGCACCAGCTTTTCCACGACATGGCGCGACGCGCAGACCCAGCCGACGCGCATGCCGGGCGACAGTATCTTCGAGAAGGAACCGCAATAGAGCGTGCGAGCGTTGTCGATGCCGCCGGAGCGGGCGCAGTCGAGCGCCAGGATCGGCGGCACGCCCACGCCGTCATAGCGCAGCGCGCGATAGGCGGCGTCCTCGATGACGGCGATGTCGAGCTCGCCCGCGAGGTCGAGCACCGCCTCGCGCTGCTTGACGTCCAGCGTGTTGCCCGTCGGGTTGGCGAAATCCGGCACCAGATAGGCGAACTTTACCTTGCCGCCGTTTGCCGCCGCGGCGGCGCGGTAGGCCTCCGGCGTCATGTTGCCGCCGGCGGGGTTCAGCCGGTCGTAGCGCGGTTCGTAGGCGTTGAAGGCCTGCAACGCGCCGAGATAGGTCGGCCAGGTGACCAGAGCCGTATCTCCCGGCGACAGGAACAGCTTGCCGAGATAGTCGAGCGCCTGCTGCGAGCCGGAGGTGATGAAGATATTGCCCTCGTCGCATTGAACGCCGAGCTTGCCCATATAGGCAGCCAGCCATTTGCGCAGCGGCAGGTAGCCTTCGCTGACCTGGTATTGCAGCGCGACCCCCGCCTCCTTGCCTCCCAGCACCGCCTGGTAGGCGTCGCCGATGGCCTGCGCGGGAAACAGCGACGGATCCGGGATGCCGCCGGCGAAGGAGATGATGTCGGGCTGGTCGAGCAGCTTCAGCAGCTCGCGGATCTCGGAGGCCTTCATGCGCGAGGAACGCGAGGCCAGAAGGTTCATCAGGGTCAAGGCGCACCTCCCGAAGTGCTTCTATTTAGGTCAGCTTGGTTGACCTATTATCAGGCCGCATCGCCCGCGTGAATACACAAAACGGCCATGGCGCATCGTCCACGTGGCATTTGGCCCAGAAATTTCAACGAAAGCTAATGGAAAAACATTGCGCGACCGGGCGGACGGGCGCACGATCAAACCAAGGATCCGGGAAACCACGAGAAAATCAATCCGGACCAATGGGGAGCACAAATGACGCTTGAGGTCATCGGGGCCGGCTTCGGCCGCACTGGCACGTGGTCGACTTTCGCCGCACTGAACCGGCTCGGTTTTGCGAGCTACCACATGCAGGAAGTCATCATCAACAAGGCAAACAAGGGCCATCTGGATTTTTGGCGCAGGGTGGCAAACAGCCAGCCGGGCAGCCAGCACGACTGGAACCAGGTCTTCGCGAATTACCGGGCGACCGTCGACAATCCAGGCTGTTGCGTATGGAAGGAATTGATGGCCGCCTACCCCCGCGCCAAGGTGCTTCTGACGCTGCATCCGCGCGGCGCCGAAGCCTGGTACGACAGCACCATCGACACGATCTACTTCACCGAAAATGTCTGGCAGTTCAAGGTGCTGGAATGGCTGACGCCCTTCGGACGCAAGTTCGGCGACATGTCGCGCAAGCTGGTCTGGGGCCGCACGCTGAAGGGCGTGATGAACGACCGCGACAAGGCAGTAGCGCGCTACAACGCCTACATCGACGAGGTTAAGGCGGCGGTGTCGCCGGAAAGGCTGCTGGTCTTCAAGGTCACCGACGGCTGGGGACCGCTCTGCGATTTCCTCGGGGTCCCGCTGCCGAACGAGCCCTTCCCCAACCTTAATGACCGCGCCAGCATCAAGAAGATCATCCGCGAGATGATGATAGGCTCTTATGTGATGCTGGCAGGCGTGGCGCTGGCGATCGCGTTGGTGATCGGCGGCCTGTGGTGGCTGCGCTGACAACCGGCCGGGGCGAGGCCCGGAACATCGACGATTGCCGTCATATTAGAAAAAGCGCATATTAATCGAAGTTGAAGCCATGCTTCAGCCGAACCGCCCGATTGGCGCGTTGCCCCGGGGGCGGTCCGCAGACCACGTCAAATGTCAGGGAAGGAAGTCCGCGCTGGCCAAAGGAACGGCCAGCCCGAGACATGGCATCTGGAGGAGGATCCCATGAAGGTTACCATACTGGCGAGTTACGAACCCCATGCCGCCAAGGGGCTGATGCAAGGATCGAACCGGGAAGCTGCAATCGCGGCGCTGTTTGAAAGCGTGGGCGGCAGGATGAACAGCCTGATGTTCACGCGCGGCCTCTATGACGTCATCGTCAATGGCGAGGTGCCGGACCAGATTGCCGGAATGGGGATGGCGCTCGCGGTGCGCGCGAGCGGCTCGGTGAGCGATCTCGTCGTCCTAGAGGAGCTCGACATGAAGGCCGTGATCGCGGCCGCCAACAAGGCCGCCGGCGCCTACAAGCCGGCCGGCTGATGTCTCATCGAACGGAGGATGCCATGACCGCCTACAACGTAGTCCGCTTTCGCACCAAGCCCGGCAAGGAGCAGGCCTTCATCGACGCGCACAAGAAGGTCGACTTGAACGCCAAGGGCTTTCGCAAGGGCGCCCTGATCAAGACCGGCGAGCGCACATTCTGCATGCTCGGCGAATGGAACGACATGGACAGCCTTGCCGCGGCGCGCCCGATGATGATTGGCGTTCTCGACACGTTCCGCGATATGCTCGAAGACCTGGGCGGCGATCTCGGCGTGACGGATCCGGTGTCCGGCACGGTCGTTGCGGAAATATAGGCTGAAGGCGCCGCCGTCTGGCGCCGGACGGACCGCCTTGCGCGGCCGCCGGGGCCGTGGGCGCGAAGTTCTCGAGAAGCGGTCGACCCGGTGCGGCGCCTTTGGCACGCGTCAGAACGGCAACCGAATCTCGGCGTCCTGGGTGGCCTGCGGCCAGCCGATATCCTTGCGAATCTCCGGCGGCAGCTCGTTGAGCTCGCGCGTCGTGCGGCGGCGCTTGGCAGCCTCGGCGAAGGCGGCGCGGATCCGGTTAAGGTTCTTGAACATGAAGCCCCCATAAATCAGCAGCGGAAAGCCGGTGCCGCCTCTTCACCCGGCGCCGCTTTTGCAATGCGTCTGTAACCGGTGGATTGCGCGCGAACGGTGAATTGCCTCACGAAGCCGGAGCAGCCTGAAACATATGCGTGCAAACTGATTTGCGGGATCGGCATACGGCCAGAGGGACAGGCGCGCGCCTAGTTTCGCTACGCCAACACCTTCCCGCCCCGCGCCACTTCCCTGCCCGCGCGATAGACTTTGCGGTCCTTCGGCACTGCCACCACTGCTTCGGGGATATGCTCGGCCCTGAGCGCGACAAAGTCGGCTTTGGCGCCGACGGCGATGCCGTAGCCTTCGAGCCCGAGCGCCTTGGCGCCGGCATGGCTCACGACGTCATAGGCGGCTTCCAGCTCCCAATCCTCGTAGAAGCCGGAGCGATAGCCGATCATGTTGGCGCGGTTCAGCATGTCGCCATCGCCGTAGGGCCACCAGGAATCCCGGATGTTGTCTGAGCCGGCGAAGACCGTGACGCCCGCCTTGCGCAGCGCCGCCACCGGCGGAAAGGCATGGTCGCCGGGGGCGTTGGTCATGATGGCGACGCCAGCGGCGGCGATCCTCTCGCCGGCCCTGGCGAGCGCTTCCGCGGAGATGTCGCCCAGCGCGTAGGCATGGCTGACGGCGACTTTCCCCGGCATGCCCGATGCCGTGGTGCGGGCGACGATCTCCTCGATCTCGAACAGGCCGAGCGTGCCGCGGTCATGCAGGTGGATATCGATGCCGGCGCCGCGCTTTTCGGCAAGCCCGAAGACCACGTCGAGATGGGCCTTCACATCGCGGTCGAAGCTTGCCGGATCGAGCCCGCCGATCAGGTCACAGCCGAGCTTCAGCGCTTCGTCGAGCAGTCCGGCCGTGCCTGGCGAGGACAGGATGCCGCTCTGCGGGAAGGCAACGAGCTGAATGTCGATCAGGTCGCGGTATTTCTCCCGCACGGCGAGGATCGTCTCGACATGCTTCAGCCCGACCGCGGCATCGACCATGACGTGGCTGCGCATGGCGAGGCTGCCATGGCCGATACAGAGCTCGAGCTGGTTCTTCGCGCGCTCCGCCATGGGTGCTGCCTGCTCGAGGTTGCGCATCTGGAAGGCCACCCGCTCGCGCACGTCGAAACCGTCGGTGCAGGGAATGTGCGGGCGCCAGGCGTCGCCGTAGAAAGAGGTGTCGAGATGGATGTGGCCCTCGACGAAGGCCGGCAGGACGAGCTTTCCGGCGAGGTCGACGGCGCCGTCCGTCGGCGGCGTCGTGTTCGCTGCAGGCGCCACAGCGCTGAAGCGGCCGCCCTCGACGGTGAGATCGGCGACCGTGCCGTCGGCGAGCCTGGCGTTGAGGAAATGAGTCTGGTTCAAGATGCATCCCATTGAAAGTGAACGCATCAGTGGTCGTCGCTTGGCATGCCAAGGTCAATGCGGCATGGCATAGAAAGTGTTTCGCCCTTGCCTTCTCCCGTTGTGGGAGATGGCAAATACAACGCCTGCTATATACCGCTTTCGCGGAAGTTTCAGCGGGCGGCAAATGTGCCATGGTGAGGTCTGCGGTATGAGGCCGCCGTGGTCGACGCGGACGCCCAAGCACATCCCCAACAATGCGCCCCCAACGGACGCGTCGACCATGACCAGAATGCCGACGGCGACCTTGCCCAGGGTCGCCGTTTTACTTCTGCGCTCCGGCGTATTCGGCGACCAGCCCCTCATATTCCTCGAAGGCGGGCAGCGCTTCGTAGCTGTGCACGGCAGGCGTCGCCGCCCAGGGCAGCTTCTCGGCCGTCCAGGTCTCGATGAAGGGCGTGAACCATGCAGGGTCGTCGAGCATGGTCGGGCGCAGGTTGACGAACCAGTCCATCCCTTCCGGCCGGGTGAACATCCAGGTCATGCAGCAGCCGCAGAAATAGTGTTTCGACGCGCCATGCAGGCCGCCGATCACCGGCTTGCCTTTCGTCACCTCGAAACCTTCCGACGGGATCGCCGCGCTCAGCGAATAGGCGCTGGACGACATGCGCTGGCAGCCGGTGCAATGGCAGGCCATGGTGAGCAGAGGCTTTGCCGAGATTTTCAGGCGCACGCGGCCGCAGCGGCAGCCTCCTTCGGCGGGGAGAGCGAGGGTGGGCAAGATAGCCTCCTTGGGTTGGGGGTCCTCAGGTCGAGGCTTCACTGACATGTGTGAGAGCGGGGCGCGAAGGAATGCGGCCTTCAGTTGTTGCCCGCAACCAGCTCCGCCGTCGTCGTCAAGCGCGCGCCCTGGCCGGCAAAGGCGTCATTGTGGCGGGCGATGATGTCGGGCGCCTTCTCCTCGATCGAATCCAGCGTCGAATGCGCGTCGGAGACCACTGTGACGCCCAGGCCCTCGGCCAAGGCGCCCTTGACGGTAGCGGCGACGCAGAAATCGGTCTGGGCTCCGACGAGCACGACGTCCTTCGCACCCTGCCCCGCCACCCATTCGGCGAGTTCGGGATTGGAGAAGGCGTTGCCGATTTTCTTGCCGAAGGTCGGCTCGTCGGCCGCCTGGCCGAGCAGCGGCCAGACCGGCCAGCCAGAGGCGCCCGGCGCCAGCGGATCGCCTGCCGGCCCGTCATGGCGGATGAAAGCCACCTTGCGGCCGGACCTGCGCGCCCAGCCGATCAGCACGCGCGTGCGCTCGGCGATGGCGTCGGCGTCATGGATCGGCGGGTCGAAACGGCCGTCGAACATGCCGGTCTGCAGGTCGATGACGATGAGCGGCGCGGCGGCGGAGGGAGCGGTGTTCGGCATGGCGCGAAGATAGCGTGGGCGGGGGGCGGGTCAAGGACGAAGCAGGGCCAGCAGCAGCAACTCGGGCGATCATATGCAATTTTCGGTTGTATTCAGAAACAATCACAACTAAGGTGTCAAGAGATCGGGGGAATGACAATGGATGAACAATACACCGTGTTCCTAATCGGAGGAGGCACGGGAGGTGACGAGCAGGCGGTGTTCACACCGCACAATGTGGGGACCCGGTGCAAGCTCACCTGCAGCTATCGCAACAAAGTCATCGCTGCCGAGGAAGACGACTATTTCGAAGCCCTGTGCCAAATCCGCAAGCAGCTCGAAGTGGAAGGAATACTGCCCTTTTGTTATGGCGCGAGCGCCAATGTTTTCCCTGAAGGCACCGTGACAGGGATGAGTCGTGGATTGGTGGTCTGCAAAGTGAAAACGGGGGAGCGCCCCAAGAAGAGCGACTTAGTCAATATATTTGACGAAGGTTATGATGTGATGCCCGTGTTCGTCTCCATGCAGCAGAAGTTTTGGGATTCGTGGCTCGCCTCCCTGCCCCGGGCGCAAGACCCGGAGATCGCGAACTCGACGGACGGTGCAGCCCCCTCCCTCTTGCAGTCTCTGACAGTTCGTTTTGCCAAGATGTTGAAATCGCTTTTCTAGGGTCAGGGGGGAAGGGGGGCGCCTGGCTTCTACGACATCAGCGGCATCGGGCCCTTCAGCGCTTCAGCCAGCGCGTCGCGGAAGACCGCGATCGGACGCGCCAGCCTGCCGGCCGGGGGGCGGTGCAGCAGCCAGCAGCGGACCTGCGGCTTGAAGCCGGGGCAGTCGACCACCTCGACTGCGTCGCGCCATTGGCTGCCCGACAGCGCGCCCGGCGTGACGACGCCGATGCCGTGGCCGCGCGCCACCAAGGACATCCTGAGGTCGGCGCCCTGCGCCTCGACGCCGACCTGGAAGGGCAGCCGCGCCGCCTCGAAGCGATGGCGGATGAAGGCGCGGAAGCCGCAGCCGGTTTCGTTGAGCACCCATGGGTAGCGCGCTAGATCGTTGAGCTCGGCGGGCCTCGGCACGCCGAGGCTTGGCGAGGCCACCAGCAGCACCGCCTGGACGCCGAGATCCTCCCCGACAAGTTCGGGCGGCGGCGCGACGCCCTCTGCGAGGCAGACGGCGACAGCGTCGATCTCGCTGTGCAGCACCTGCTCCACAAGGCGCGGCGACAGGCTTGAGGTGATCTTCAGCGTCAGTTGCGGGAAGGCCGAGCGAAGACTGTCGAGCGGCTCGGACAGCGCGCTGGTCGACAGATATGGCATGATGCCGAGGCGGAACTCGCCCCTCACCTCGCCGCCCGGCGAGACGCCCGCCTTCAGGTCTTCGAGCGAGCGCAGCACGCGGCGGCCATGTTCATAGGCCTCACGGCCGGACGCGGTGGGTTTGAGCGGCTTCGACTGGCGGTCGAGCAGAGGCGTCGCCAGCCGCTCCTCCAGATTCTGAACCCGGCGCGTCACGCCGGGCTGCGTGAGGTTGAGCCTCGCCGAGGCGCCGACGATGGAGCCGGTTTCGACAACGGCGACGAAGGCCTCGAGGTCATGGATGTTCATGCGCAATCCGCATAATGATTATCAGATCGTTTCAATTGTAGCATTATGATCGTTGCCAATAAAGTCCCCGCGAAACATGCGCACAGCGAGGCCACCCCCATGAACGGCACAGATAATGCGCGGATCGCTACGGCCGAGTTTATCGAACGGCCGCCACATACCGGCGGCAGCACCATCACCCCGCCCCAGACGCTGCTGTTCGCCGCCTCGGTCGGCATCATCGTCACCAATCTGTTCGCGCCGCAGACGCTGGTCGGGCTGATCGGACCGTCGCTGGGCGCTAAAGCATCGGAGAGCGGCCTGGTCTCGATGGCGACCCTGCTCGGCTACGCCGCCGGGCTTTTCTTCCTGGTGCCGTTGTCGGATCTCACCGAGAATCGCGCGCTGGTGCTGCGCATGCTCGCTGCGGCCGTGCTCGCTGCAGCGGTCGCTTCGTTCGCGCCGTCCGCCAACTCGCTGCTCGCCGTGCTGTTCGTGCTCGGCGCCGCCTGTTCCTGCATCCAGGTGCTGGTGCCGGTGGCGGCCTCGATGGCGCCGGCGGGACAGGACGGGCGCGTCATCGGCGACGTCATGAGCGGGCTGATGATCGGCATCCTGTTGTCGCGTCCGATTGCCAGCCTCGTCGCCGACGCCTTCGGCTGGCGCGCCTTCTACGGCATCAGTGCCGCGGCGCTGGCGCTACTTGCCATCCTGCTGGGCCTCACCTTGCCGAGTCGGAAACCGCCAGCGCATGCGCGATATGCTGGGCTCATCGCCTCGCTGGTCGGGCTTCTGCGCCAGGAGCCGGTGCTGCGCCGCCGCGCCTTCACGGCGAGCCTGGTGATGGCGGCGTTCAGCGTGTTCTGGACGGCGGTGGCGCTGCGCCTCTCCGCCCCGCCTTTCGATCTCGGACAGAAAGGCATTGCGCTGTTCGCGCTGGTCGGCGCCGGGGGCGCGGCGGTGACGCCGATATTCGGCCGCGCCGGCGACCGCGGTTTTACGCGCCCGGCGACGGTTTTCTGCCATCTCGTGCTGATCGCGGCGCTCGGCCTCGCGGCATGGGCCGGCGCGGCCAAGACCGGCGGTGCATGGCTGCCGCTCATCCTCATGGGCGCCAGCGCCGTGCTGCTGGATGTCGGCGTGACCGGCGACCAGACGCTGGGCCGCCGCGCCATCAATCTTCTGCAGCCGAAGGCGCGCGGCCGCATCAACGGTCTGTTCGTCGGCATCTTCTTCATCGGCGGCGCGCTCGGCTCGTTGCTGGCCGGCATTGCCTGGGCCTGGGGCGGCTGGAACGCGGTTTGCGCGGCCGGGGCCGCATTCGGAGTGGTGGCGCTGGTGGTGGATTGGATGGAGTAGCGGGTGGTTTGTGAAGGGAGCGCCGGCGCCTGAGCGCTCAATCTTCCCCTTGTGGGGAAGATCGGCAGGTTCGGCGCCTCAGCCAATCCCGCCCGTCACGGCATATGCCCCGCCGACGTGCCCGTCCGGCATCCTCACAGTGGCCGTGACGATCGAGCCATAGGAACCGCGCCAGACGCTGTGGAAACCTTGATGCGTCGCGGCCGGCACTATGACCCGGCCGGTGTAGCGGTTCCCGCTGGCCTGCATGATCACCGGCTCGCCGTTGACGTGGACTTTCACGCCCGCCTCCGGCCTGCCCGCCTCGATCTCCAGCGCGATGGTGATCTCGTCGGTGTCACCGGCGTTGACCGTTTCGGCAGTCAGCTTCAAGACAAACGGCGCATCGCCGGCACCACTCATCACATCGCTGCCCGCCGCAAATACATCGTCCACCAGCGCAGGCGTGCGCGGCGGAACGGTGCGGCGCCGCGTCGCGCGCTCATAGTCGCCGCCCATCGTCAGCAGCATCGTGTCGTCATAGGCCTTGCCGGCGAAGGTCAGGCCGACCGGCATGCCGATATCGGCCATGGTGCCCATCGGCACCGTCACCGTCGGGATGCCCAGATGCCGCCAGACCAGATTGCCGTTGGCGACCCAGGTGCCGTTGCGCCAGGCGAGCCGGGCGGAAGCATCGTTCACGTCGGCATCGGCCGGCCCCACATCGGCGACCGCCGGCAGCACGATGGCGTCGAGCATGTTGGCATCGAGCCAGTCCTCGAAGTCGACGCGGCGCGTTGCCTCCAGGCCTTTCAGTCCTTCCTCGAGGGTGGGAACGGCAGTGAGCGGCGCCACACCCTGCTTCGCCCGCTCGACATACTGCGCCAGATCGAGATCGGCCTCGCCATAACGGTCGCGCAACGTGCCCGGCGGCTGCGGGAAGATCTTTGCACCGTCGACCGAAGCAAGATCGGGGACGGCCGGATCGGCATTGGCGCGCAGGAAGTCGTCCCACGACCAGATGGACAGGTCCCAGATTTCGCGTTCGGCGAATTCCGGCGGCACAAGGCCACGATCGACCATCGACAGCGCGCCCGGACGATCGCGCTCGTAATTGGACACGACAGGGAAATCGACTTCGACCACTTCGGCGCCGAGCGATTCCAGGTCGCGCGCCGCCTGCCGCCAGAGCTCCAGCACCGAGGCGCGCGTCTCGATCGGCCGGTCGGTGCCCTCGTCGTTGCCGATATACATTTTCGGCACGCCGAGTCGCTTGCCTTTGAGCGCGCCCTGCACGGCAAGCGCGGTGTAGCTTACCGGCCTTAGCGTCGAGGCTTTCGGGATATCCACCCAGGGCTGCACGCGCCAGAAGTCGCCGCGCGGCTCGGCATCATCGGCGACGATGACGTCGAGCAGTTCCAGCATGTCGGCGATGCTGCGCGTATGCGGCACCACCACATCCATGGTCGGCACCAGGGGCCAGTTGCCGCGCACCGAGATCACGCCGCGCGATGGCGTGTAGGCAGTGAGCGCATTGTTGGAAGCGGGCGCGCGCCCGGACGACCAGGTTTCCTCGCCGAGCCCGAAGGCGGCGAAGGACGCGGCGGTCGCCGTGCCCGAACCATTGGACGAACCCGAGGCGAAGGCGGCGGTGAGGAAATCCTTGTTGTAAGGGCTCTCGGCGCGGCCATAAACGCCGCGCTGCATGCCGCCATTGGCCATCGGCGGCATGTTGGTGAGGCCGACCAGCACCGCGCCGGCGGCGCGCAGCCTGGCGATGGTGAAAGCATCCTCGCTCGCCACGAGATGCTCGAAAGCCGGCGAGCCGGCCGCCACCGTCAGGCCCTTGGCCATGTAGCTGTCCTTGGCGGTGTAAGGGATGCCGTCGAGCGGCCCGAGCGCCTTTCCCGCACGCCGGCGCCGGTCGGACGCTTCCGCCTCCTCGAACATCTTTGGATTGAGGATGGGGACCGCGTTCAGCGTGATGCCGTGGCGGTCGTAATGGGCGATGCGCCTGAGATAGGCCGCGACCAGCTCGACGCTGGTGACGGTGCCCTGCTCCAGCGCGCGGCGCAGTTCGGCGATCGAGGCTTCGACGATGTGGAGGGTGGGCATGTCTCGTCCTTGCGCTCGTGACCGGTCGCATCGACCAAACGTCGCGTTCCGTCACACCCCCCTCTGCCCTGCCGGGCATCTCCCCCGCAAGGGGGGAGATCGATGTCGCCAGCGCTTTCGCAAGTTTTCGCGCTGCCAGCGTATGGCGGTGCGCGCAAGCTGCTGACCTCCCCATGCAAGGGAAATGGCCGAGCTTTTTGCAAGGCTAAGCGCAGGACATTACAAAGGACCGATGCATGTGCCTCGTTAGACGACCTTTCTGACTGGCCAACCAACGACTGTGGGCGGAAAGCCACATCCCCAAGAATAGCTGAACCGGTTTGAGGCGCATTGGTTGACAGCACAGGGTGTTATGGGATCATCCGGCAGGGATTTCGCAGGAGAGCTTGGCATGAAGAAAGTCTACGAGAAGCCTACATTCGTTCTTAAAGGCAGACTTGGGGTGATCACCGCCGCAAATGCCCCGGTGGTGTTGTCCAACCCGCCGCCGCCGCCGCAATAATACACGCATCGGCCGAACCATTAGCAATGGCGCGGCCGCTTCCGGCGGCAATGCGGGGGGCATAATTCCCATTGTGGTTGGTCGAACCTGCCAAAAAGGTGACGTACAAGTCGGTCAGCGCGCCAGCACAAGATCGTCCAGGACCAACTGCCAGTAGTGCTTTGTGGAGACGCGCACCCGCGTCACAGCCTTGAGCATGGGCGCGTAGTGGACAGGCGCCAGCGCCGATAGCACCACCTCATCGCTGGCCACGAGTTCGTCGCCCAGCCAGCTTTCGATCAGCGCCACCTCGCCTTCCGATTTTATCCAGGCGGCGGTCAGCATGACCGAATGAAAGCCGAAGGGCGTCGCGCTGCCGAACTCGGCCGGGTGGCCGCTGCTGGTATAAGCCGCGTGGTCGCCGCGGGTGCTGCCGTTGAGATAGCCCTCGCTCTCCTTGACGTAGTTTCTCGCGATGGCGTTGATGTTGCGCCATTCCAGGCCGGCATGGCCGGAGGGCACTTTCTTGAAGTCGAGCGCGGTGACGTCGTCAAAGCCGATCCGCGACAGAGCGGCCTCGCCGGAGATCGCGCCCGGCCTCAGTTCGCCGAGGTCGGTGGGATAAGGAGAGAGCGCAAGACGCCGCCCGATATCCGCTCCCGATATCTCAAGTGTGTCGGCCTCATCCGGGAGATCGAAGTGAAAGCTGCCTGCCGCGAGCAGTACGGTCTGGAGCAGTTCACCCTTGCCCATCAACTTCAATGTCGCCTGCGCCGATGCCGGAACCCTGCCGCGCAGACTCCGCCCTGGGACCAGTCCGACAAGTCCCGGCAGATCCTCTCCCACCAGACCGGCCGGAGAACCCGGAAGTTCCACGAGCCGCAACGTCTGGCTCTCATTGCCCGTGCTGACGCGCCATCCCTTGGGGACGGACACCGAAAACCGATATGTTCCAGGCGCGCGTAGGCTTGCCCAGCGCTTCCGGGTCGACATCAGGAAGTTAGCGAAGCCGGAACTGTTCGTGCGGGCCGAGGTGATGAACGCGCCCTTGTGGTCGGACACCCGTACGAGAATGCCGCCCATCGGCCGGTCGGCCTCGCCGAATCTGCCGTCGCCATCGACATCCATGAAGACGAAGGACGAGTAGTTCAGCGCGTGGCCGCTGACGGACCAGTCGGCTCGTGCCTGATAATCCCGCGAAGGGTCGGCGCTGCGGCGCAGCTTGCGGCGCTTGCGGCGCCGACGCAGGACGAGCGCAATGAGGGCGATTGCGCCCGCACCCACGAGAGCCGAGACGAAAAGGACAAGAGTGTTAGCAGCCACAGGCGCCGCGCTCCTCGCCGCGCAACCGCTTGCCGGCGCCGCTATCCCGGAGCCTGGCGAAACAGGCATCGCAAACCGGCATCGCCGGCAGCCTGTCGATCGGTCTCTTCATGGCTCCCCCGCGCCTTTCGCCGCCCGGTGACGGCAAGCGTTCATCATCCTAGCCAAGCTCGCGGCCAAGGCCAGTGCGTTTCACCTTTTCATGGAGACGGCGAAACGCCGATCGCGTTGTTTTCACGCAGGTGCGGGCCATCCCATGGACATCTTCCCGCAAGGGGCTCTGGCCGGGACGCCGGATTTCCCGAACGCAGCTCCCTAAACACCCAGCACCGCCTTCACGCGCTCGCGTGTGAAGGGCAGGTCATGAATCCGCTTCCCCGTCGCACTCCGGAACGCGTTGGCTATCGCACCGGCGGTGGGGCCTTGGGCGGCTTCGGCGACACCCAGATAGGGCGCTCCCGGGTTGTCGACGACTTGCACGTCGATAGTGTCTGGAACAGCGCTGAAACGCAGGATCGGATAGGTCGACCAGTCGGGACTCAAGATGCGCGTGCGGTCGAAATGCACCTCCTCGTAAAGCGTCCAGCTCATCGACTGCAAGATGCCGCCTTCGGTCTGATTGATGATCGAATCCGGGGCGACCGCCTCGCCGCAATCGACCGCAGCGACGACGCGTGACACCTTGATTGCGCCGCTGTCGCTATCGACATTGGCCTCCAGCGCGACGGCCAGGTAAGCGGCGTGGTTCTTGTATTTGGCGAAGGCAAAACCCCTGCCTCGGCCTTCCGGCAAGGCTTCCTTCGACCAGCCGAATTTTTGCGCTGCGACCTCGATGACCTTTTTGGCGCGCGGGTCCTTCAGGTGGCGCAGGCGGTATTCAACCGGGTCGGCATTCGCCGCTTGCGCCAGCTCGTCCATGAAGCTCTCGATGGAGAAGACGTTGCAATAGGCGCCGAGGCTGCGCAGCGAGGACACGCGTAGCGGCATGTCCGCGACGAAATGCCAGTTCACGCGCTGGTTGGGCACGTCATAAAGCGGGATAGCGTTGCGGTCGCCATTGCCGAGCGGCGATATCTGCAGCTTCGCTGGATCGGGCGGGAAATGCCGCGCCATCAAGCGCCCGGCGATCAGCGATCCGGCCGAGCCCGGCCGCGTGCCATGGCTGTTGCTCCACAGGTCGTAGTGCCAACTGACGATGTTGCCGCTCTGGTCGAGCGTGGCTCTCGCCCTGGTCAGCATCGCCGGCCCGTATGGTTCCCACAGATGCTCCTGGTCGCGCATCCACTGCACGCGCACCGGCTTGCCCGGCACTGTCTGCGCTATCAGCGCAGCGTCGGCCGCCGCGTCGTCAGCGCCGTTGTGGCCGTAGCAACCGGAGCCTTCGCTGTGGATGCAGCGCACCCTCTCCTCCGGCACGTCGAGCATCTGAGCAATCGCCTTGCGGTCGGGATAGACGCCCTGCGTGTGCGTCCATACTGTCGTCAAGCCATTATCGAGCATGGCTATCGCACTCGATGGGCCGATCGAGCCGTGCATCTGGTAGGCGCGTGTGAACCGCGCCTCGATTGTCCTGGCGCCAGGGACGCTATCGGCGCCGACCGAGGTCACGGTACCGACCTCCGCCACCGATTTTTCAAGGAATGCCGGCAAGTCGTACTGGTCGGGAAGGGCCGCCTGCTCCTGCCATTTGGCGACGCCGGCCATGGCGCGCATGGCCCTCACCGCCTGGAATTCCTGCTCGGCGACCACGGCCAGGAAATCGCCGTCGCGCACCACCGCAATGACGCCAGGCATCGCCTTGACGGCGGCATCGGCGAAGCCGGAAAGCTTCGCCCCGTAGCTCGGGGGCCGCACCACGCGAGCATGGACCATGCCAGGCGGCCTCATGTCCTGCACGTAAGCATGCCCGCCGGTGACCTTGGCCGGTATGTCCACCCGCGCGAAGGGTTTGCCGATGGCATGGTAAGCGGCGGGCAGCTTGAGCTTGGTGTCGGCCGCCGCATTGACATGCAGGAAATCGGCCCCGACCAGTTCGCCATAGCTGGCCTTGGCGCCGTTGGGCCCAATGATCACACCCGCTTGCGCCTTGAGCGCCTCGATGGGCGCGCCAAGTTTTTCGCTGGCCTTGGCAATCAGGATTTGCCGCACCTGCGCCGAGGCATAGCGGATGGCGGTGCCCGAGTTCTGGATGGTCTGGCTGCCGGCGGTATAGCCTTCGTTCGGTGTCAGCGCGGTATCGGCGGTGATCAGCTTGATCGATGCGGGCTCCACCTCCAACTCCTCGGCAGCGATCTGGCGCAGCGACGTCTTGGTGCCTTGGCCAAGCTCGGCCTTGCCGGTGAACACGGTGATCGAACCGTCGGCATCGATGCGTATCCAGGCGTCGAGCGACGGCGTGTCATCCAGGCTGCCCGGCAGCTTCGGCTTCTCCGTCGCGGCAGGCGCTGCCGGGGCAGATTCCTGCGCCGCGGCGGGGATGGCGAAGGACACGACCAGCGCGCCGGCTCCCGCCAGGAAGCCGCGGCGGGTGACATCGGAAAGCAGGTTCGGTGCGTTCATCATCCCCTCCCCGTTGCGGCGATCGGCGCCATGGTGTCGGCGGACTTGCCCTGCATCAGGTCGCGGGCGCGGGCCACGGCCCGAAGGATGCGCATATGCGTGCCGCAGCGACAGAGATTGGGCTCCAGCGCCTGCCTGATGTCGGCGTCGGCGGCATCGGGCTTTGCCTCGAGCAGCGCCTGCGCCCGAATCATCATGCCGGCGATGCAATAGCCGCACTGCGCCGCCTGTTGCTCGATAAATGCTTTTTGCATCGGTCCGGGGTCGTCGATGGTGCCAAGCCCCTCGACCGTCTTGATCTCGCGCCCCTCGACCAGCATGGCCGGCGTGAGACAGGAAAAGACCGCCTTACCGTCGACCATTACCGTACAGGCGCCGCACTGGCCGAGGCCGCAACCGAACTTGGCGCCGTTGAGCTTCAATTCGTTGCGCAGCACATAAAGCAGCGGCGTGGCCGGATCGATGTCGATATCATGCGAAGCGCCGTTGACGTTGAGCTTAACCATCAGTCCTTGGCTCCTACATTGCCCGGGCCGCGCTCGATGCCGTCCGAAGGCCTGATGCTGACCCGGTATTTCCCGCTCCTGGTGTCGGCGAGCTTCGCTTTCGCATCTGCCCATGCCGGCTTCTGGGCATAGGCCTCGCGCAGATAGCCCAGCAGGTCCGCCACCTGATCGTCAGTCAGCGTCGCGGCGAAGCCCGGCATGATCGGACTCTCCCGGCCGCTCGCCGCCGGGAGGCCAAAGAGCACGACGTTGATCGCATTTTGCGGATCGCGCGCGGCGATGATGCTGGAAAGATGGAAATCGATGCCGCCGAAAGGCTGCGGACGGCTGCCGTCATGACATGTGGCGCAGGCCGCCTGGTAGATCGCGCCGCCGCGGCTTGTCGGACTGCCGGTGGTGGCGCTGGCCGGTATCGGCGTGCCGCCCTGGTCGACCGAAAGCTTCTTGCGGATGTCTTCGGCTGCCGCCGCACGCTCGGGTGTAGGCGCGCCCATCCGCGAGATCAGATACGTGGCGATGGCGCTGATGTCGGAATCGGGAAGCCGGCCGAGATTGCCGGTGACCTCGGCCATCGGCCCGTTGGCCACGCCGTGATCGGCATGCCAGCCCTGGCGCAGATAGGCGAACAGGCTGTCATGCGTCCACGGGATAGGCGCGGAAGACGATCTGTCGAGCGGGAAGGCATCCCAGCCCTCCGCTTCGCCGCCAGCCAGATGCGCGCTTTTCCGCTCGGCGCCCATGATGTTGCGCGGCGTGTGGCAGGCGCCGCAATGGCCAAGCCCTTCTACGAGATAGGCGCCGCGGTTCCAGTCGGCACTCTGCGCGGTATCCTCGCGATAAGCCCCCTTGTCGAAGAAGAGCAGCTTCCAGCCCGCCAGGACGAAACGCATGTTGAGCGGGAACGGCAGCTCGTTGGCGGGGGGCCGGCTCTCCACGGCATGCCTCGTCATCAGATAGGCATAGAGCGCCTTGTTGTCCTGGTCGGAAACCAACGTGAAATGGTCGAACGGGAAGGCTGGATAAAGGTGGTCGCCATTGCGCTCGACGCCTTCTCGCATCGCCCGGCTGAAGGCAGCTTCCGACCAGCGCCCGATACCGGTCTTGGGGTCCGGCGTGATGTTGGTGGAATAGATAGTTCCGAACGGCGTCGGCACCGCCAACCCGCCGGCGAAGGACTTCCCGCCGGGCTTGGTGTGGCAGGCCGTGCAGTTGCCCACCGAAGCGAGCACCGCCCCCTTCTCGATCAGCGCCTGGTCGAAGGAGGAGCGCTGGGGCGGTTCGATCGGATCGATGGCCGGCTTCCAGGCGTAGGCTGCAAAGCCCGCGAGGCAGACGACGACAAGAACGAGAACGCCGATCCAAAAGCGTTTCAAACAAGACTCCCTGAGGCGGGCGCGCTGTCGAAGCGGCTGTTCAAGCTCCCAGGCTTCACGCCACGCCGGTAGAACTAGGTTCGACCTGCGAGGGGTCAATGACAGTTCACCCCCACGTGAGGGAGATCGGGCGCCGCGCTTTTCCGCCAACCCGGCAAACAGCCGGCCCCTACCCGCCCGCCGCCAGGCAGTCACGGGTCGTGCGATCGACGCCTGCTGTCAAAAAAAGCCTGCCCGTTGGCGGCAAAACACGCGGTCTCTCTGGCTTCAACAATATGGACGTACCGCCCCATGGAATTGCTGAAGCTGCATGCCACGTTCACCGCGCGACATCTTCCGGCTCCAGCCGCTCCAATCCTCACAATATTGGCGGCAGTTAAATCAGTAGAACGCTGTCCCCAGAAACAGAACGGCGGATTGAGGCGCTTACTTGACAGAAACGGTCCGTATGAGATGATCCGCCGGGATCTTCGAGGAGAGAAAGCGCATGAAGAAGACTTATGAAAAGCCGGTATTCGTCCGCAAGGGCAAGCTTTCGGCGATTGTCGCCGTTGGTTCAGTACCGCTACCTCCGCCGTGATCGGTCAAACCAAATTAAGCCTTTCGATAATCCCCGCCACGGCGGGGATTATTGTTTCCGCGGCGCGAGCAGGAAATTGCGCCGGATCAAGGGAGCGAGCCCCGACCGCGGCTAGCATGGAGTCGGAGGTTTGCTGATGCTGCCTTTCACCACCGATCAGTTTCTGGCCAACCTGGCCGCGTACAACCAAGCTTTCTGGCCCGTCCAACTGGCGGCCCTTGGCCTTGGCGGCTGCGCGGTGGTCCTGCTCCTATTGCGGCCAGGAATGGCGGATCGACTGATCACGTTCATCCTGGCTGCCATGTGGCTATGGACGGGCATCGCCTATCACTGGCTTTATTTCAGCCGGATCAACCAGGCTGCTGTGGCCTTTGGCGCCTTGTTCGTCGCGCAGGCAGCTTTGCTGGCGCATGTCGGCATCAGGAAACAACTCCGTTTCGGCCGGGGTTTCGGGCCTGCTGTGGGCGTGGGCATCGCCTTCGTGGGCTACGCGATCGTGCTTTATCCGCTGATCGGCACCTGGACGGGTCATGCATATCCCCGGACACCGGCGTTTGGCGTCACACCCTGCCCGGTGACCATATTCACCTTCGGGCTGCTCCTTCTCGCCAAACAGCCGCCGCCGCGGCCATTGCTTGTCGTTCCGTTGATCTGGTCCTTGATCGGAGGGAGCGCCGCATTCCTCCTCGGCGTGCCGCAGGACTGGCTGCTGCTGGCGAGCGGGGTCATTGCCGTCCCGCTGATCGTCCTCGGGGATCGGCGGCATGCGCGCGCGCCGAGCGCTGAAAAGCCCGCGTGAGCGTCAGCCCAGTTGAACCCACACCGGCGCGTGGTCGCTGGCGTTGTCCTGGCCCCTCACCTCGCGGTCGATGCCCGCTGCCTCGAGCCTTCGCGCCAGCTTCTTCGACAGCAGGATGTGGTCGAGCCTGAGACCCGCGTCGCGCTGCCAACGATTCCGGCGGTAATCCCAGAAAGTGTAGAGCCTCTCCTCCCTCGGAAAGACCTTGCGCAGCGCATCCATCCAGCCCTGCTCGATGAGCGCCGCGAAGGCGGCGCGGCTTTGAGGCTGCACCAGCGCGTTCTCGTCATAGGAACGGGTCTGGTAAATGTCGCGCGGCTCGGGCACGATGTTGAAGTCGCCTGCGAGCGCCACTGGCAGGCCCGTGTCGAAAAGCTCGCCGGCATGCGCGGCGAAACGGTCGTGCCAGGCGAGCTTGTAGTCGAATTTCGGCCCTGGTCGCGGGTTGCCGTTCGGCGCGTAGAGGCAGGCAATGATCACGCCGTCGACCGCCGCCTCGATGTAGCGGGCTTGGCGGTCGGCATCGTCGCCCGGCAGCGCGTCGCGCGTCAGCACCGGCTCGGCGCCGCGCGCAAGTATGGCGACGCCGTTCCAGGTCGGCTCACCTTTCCACACCGCGCCGTAGCCGGCCTTGGCGAGCCGGGTCAGCGGAAACTGGGTGTCGCGCGCCTTCAGTTCCTGCAGGCAGACGACATCGGGTTTTGCGGCGGCCAGCCAGGCGAGCAGGTTTTCCAGCCGGCTGTTGATGTTGTTGATGTTGAGGGTGGCGAGCTTCATTTGCCGAAGACGCCCCTCAATTCGTCATTCTCGGACTTGACCCGAGGATCCATGCCGCGACCTTCGCCGTGGAACGCGGCGGGCCAGAATTCTGAACCGGAGCAACGCTTTAGCGTCACGGAATGGATCCTAGGGTCTGCGCGCGTCGCTTCGCTCCTTGCTGCCCTAGGATGACGAGGCCGAGGGCTGCGCCAACTTGGCCTTTATGGTCTCCGCCACCGTCTTCAAATGATCCGCCGTCGAAAAGCCCGAAATCGCCTTGCGCGGTTTCAAATCGTGGTCGCCGTCCTCCAGCCAGACCACGTCTATCGCCGGGGAGAGGCCGTAGGTCGCGACCTCGTCCTTCGTCCCGAACTCGTCGCGCGTGCCCTGAAAGATCAGCGTCGGGGTTTTCAGATCGAGAAGATGTTTCGTCCGCAGTTGCTCGGGCTTGCCCGGCGGATGAAACGGATAGCCGAGGCAGACCAGTCCGGCGATCTCGCCCCTGGCGAACATCTCGTCGGCGACCATGGAGGCCACGCGGCCGCCCATCGACTTGCCGCCGATGATCAGCTTGCCGGTCACGCCTTTGGCGCGCAGATCGGCGATTGCCTTGATGTATTCCGGATTGACCGTCTCGGCGCGCGGCGGCGGCTTGCGGTGACCATAGCGGCGCGCCGCCATGTAGTGGAACTCGAAGCGCGCCACCTGGAAGCCGGCAGCGGCTAATGCCTTGGCCGTGGCCGTCATAGAGGGCGAATCCATCGAAGCGCCGGCGCCATGGGCGAGCAGGATGGTGACGGGAGCGGTGTCAAAACCGTCGAAGAGGAAGTGGGTCATGGATGCGCCAGCCTCACCTTTCCCCTTGTGGGAGAAGGCGGCCGAGCGAAGCTCGGACGGATGAGGGGTGCTCCAGCTTGGCGGACACGTCCATCGATATCCTTACTTGCGACAAGGTCACCACCGCCTCATTGCTTCCAGCACCCCTCATCCGGCTCGGCGCTGCGGGCCGATCCACCTTCTCCCACAAGAAGGAGAAGCGCTCACCCCGCAGTCCGCGCCATATGCAGATCCACGAACTGTATACCCTTCTGCGCCAGCCGCGCCCATTCAGAGTCCGCGTCCAACTCCAGATAGCGCGCCCACAGCCGGCGCGCTTCGGCGAGGTTGCCCGCGTCGAATTCCAGCCGCGCCAGGTTGAACACCGGGTCGGCATAGGCCTTGTCGAGCACGATCGCCTTTTGCAGATGCCGGCGCGCCGACGCCACCTTGCCCTCGTCGCTCATGAGGCCGGCAAGGTTGAACCAGGCCTCGACAAAGCCGGGATCGAGCTTGATCGCGCGGGCATAGTCATGCGCGGCTTCGGCAATCCGGTCGGCGCCGCGCAGGCAGTTGGCGCGGTTGAAGGCGGCAATCGCGTCCTTCGGATCGATCGCCAGGCAGCGCTGGTAGAGGGCTGCCGCGTCATCGTGGCGCCCCTCCTCTTCCGCCATCTCCGCCTCGGCGAACAGTTCTTCCAGCGTGTCGTCTTCTGGCGAGCCGAGGTCAAACAGCAATTGGCCGTCGAGCTCGCTTGTCCCATCGTCGAGATAGATCGCATCCGGCCGGCCATGCTGCGAGCCGAGATTGAGCGATTTTGCCGTGAGCGAGGCGACCGGGCCTGACCGGTGCACCGAGCGTGCGATCGCGCCCCAGGTGGCGCCGCTGGCAATCAGCCCGGCATATTTCCTCGCCAGGATCAGGTCGCGAAAGGAATAAGGCTCGCCGTCATGCTCGAAGGCGTCGAACAGCGACAACATGTCGAGAGCATCGCCCGCGAGCCGCGACTGGTCGATCAGCGATTGCCTGGAGAGCGACGAGGCGTCGGGCGCCTTCATCAGCCCGAGCAGGCGCAGGAAGCCGTTTTCGCTGACCAAGGTGCGGCCGGCTTCGCGCTCGGCCCCGGCGCGGCGCTCGATCGCGGCATCTCCGGATTTCGCCTTGGCGAGAAGCGCGCGACCGAACACGACATGGGTGGTGCGCCGGGTGACGCCCCGCCTGAGCTCCGCATGGCGGCGCTCCACCTCGCGCGCTGCCAGCCGCAGCGGAAAGGCGGCCAGCGCGCCGACGACGCCATACACGGCGCCGGGAGCGATCACTGGCCCTCCCGTCACTTCTTGCTCTTGCCCACGGCCTTCAGCAGGTTCGCCTTCAGCGGGTTCTCAGGCGCCCCGCCGGCAGCCGTCTTCTTGGCGGGCTTGGCCGGTGCTTCCTCGGCCTTGCTCTTCGACTTCGCCGGAGGCTTGGCAGACTGCGACAGGCTCGCCTTCAGCGCGTCCATCAGGTTGATGACATTGCCGCGCTCGGGTGCCGCCGCGATGATCGGCTTGTGACCCTTCAGCTTCTCGCGGATCATCGCCATCAGAGCCACTTCGTAGCGATCCTCATAGTTCTTCGGGTCGAAATGAGTCTCCTTCTGCTTGATCAGCGCCATGGCAAGCTCCAACATTTCCGGATCCGGCTTGCCGGCCGGAATGTTGCCGAAATACTCAGCCGTGCCGCGCACTTCGTTGGGGTTCCTCAAGGTGCAGACGAACATGCCGTTCTCGCGCGCGCCGATCGTCACCACGCGCTCACGGCTGGAGAGAACCAGGCGCGCGATGGCGAGCTTGCCGGATTTGCGCATGGCTTCGCGCAGCACCGCGAAGGTTTCCTCGGCCATTGCGCCGTCGGGCGCGAGATAGTAGGGCGCGTCCTGATAGATGACATCGACCTCGCCCTCGTCGACGAAGGCCTCGATGTTCATCGTGTGATTGGATTCGATCCGCACCGCGTCGAGGTCGGCGTCATCGATGATGATGTACTGCTTGTCCTCATATTCGTAGCCGCGCACCAGGTCCGAGCGCTCGACCAGGCCGAGCTCGGGATCGACCGGCTTCATGTTGATGCGGTTGTGGGTCTTCTTGTGCAGCTGATTGAACGAGATGCGCTCGCTCGCGCTGGTGGCCGGATAGAGCCGGACCGGACAGCTGACGAGGCTGAGCTTGAGGTAACCTTTCCAACTTGCCCTGGGCGCCATGACGAACTCCTACGCGGCCATGCACTGACACTATTTGGGAGCATGGTGGGGACCATGCTGTTGCAGCGCTTCGTCCGAAGGACGGTTGGCGCTCTGGAAATCCTACACCGACCCCTCACCTTACAGCCGAATTCCTGACGAAGTGTTCTTGGGGCAGGTTGGCGCGGAGAATAATTCAAATTGTAAGAAGCGTCGATGGAGATGGATTGCCGAGAGACTGGCGATTGTCAGAAGCCTCGACACTTCGTCATCCTAGAGCATTTCCAGGAAAAGTGTGAGCGGTTTTCCGTCCGGAATTGCGTAACAACAAAGACTTAGAGCGGTTCAGCGATTCCGTGAAGCGCTGAACCGCTCTAGGGCGGAGCAAGGAGAGAAGCGACGCGGCGCAGACCCGAGGATGACGAAATTCTGGCACTGGCGCTGCCCCCCCCCCTCGGCTTCGCCGAGCCACCTCTCCCCAACTTCGTGGGGGCGAGGACACTAGCGCTCCATCGCCGGCAGATCCCTGGCCGCCTCATCGATCTCCGCCCAGGGATCGCCGGAGGTATCCAACAACCCGGGCAGCGTGGCGTAGTTCAGGTCCCCCGGCGCGTCGATGGTCTCCAGGTCCGTCCAGCTCACCGGGGTCGAGGCCGGCAGGTTGGTGCGGGCGCGCAGCGAGTAGGGCGCGGCGGAGGTATGGCCGCGAGCGTTGCGATGGAAATCAATGAATATCCGCTTCTTGCGGTTTTCCTTGCCCATGGTGGTGGTGAAGGTGTCGGGCGCGCTCGCGGCCAGCAAAGTCGAAATGGCGCTGCTCACCTGGTGCAGTTTCTTCCAATTCTGCTTCCGGGTCACCGGCACTGTGATGTGGATGCCCTTGCCGCCGGATGTCTTCACGAATGGCACCAGCCCGAGGCTTTCCAGCCCGCCCTTGATGTGGACGGCGGCCTCCACCACCTCGCGCCAGGAGATTCCCTCGCCCGGGTCGAGATCGAAGACGATCTGGTCGGGTCTGTCGAGCTTCGTGCGGTGCGTGCCCCAGGTGTGGAACTCGACGACGCCGAATTGCGCCAGCGCCAGATAGCCCTTGGCGTCCTCGACCGAGAGATAGGATTTTGTCTCGCCTTCGGAGTTTGTGCTCTCGAACACCGCCACCGAAGGCGGCATGCCGGTGAAGGCGTGGCGCTGGAAGAAACAGTCCTGCGGTTTTCCCGTCGGACAGCGCACCAGCGACACCGGGCGGCCGATGATATGCGGCAGCATGAAATCGCCGACCAGCGCGTAATAGACGGCGATGTCGAGTTTTGTCGGCCCGGTCTTGCCGAACAGCCGCCGCTCCGGATTGGTGACCCAGATGGCGGCGAGGTCGGATTCGGCGATCAGCCGCTTGCGCTTGACCGGCGCCGGCGTGGTGAGCCCGCCGACATCGCGCAGGCCCCGGAAGACGCCGTGGCGGATCGCATTGTCGGCGGTGCGGTTCGAATAGCGCACGCGCGCCGACAGCAGCGGCTTCACCCAATGCATCTCGCGCATGATCTCGCGCGGCGCGCCTTCGGGCGGGCCGGCGCCGGCGGTCAGCCGCTCCAGCCGGGCGAGCAGATCGCGCGCCATGTCGCTGTCGAAGCCGGTGCCGACCTTGCCGCGATAGTGCAATTCGCCGTCGACGAACTCGGCCATGCCCAGCGCCGCCAACCCCTCCGCCCGATCGGACACGGTGTAGCCGGCAATGACGAAATCATCCGTCTTTTGCGCCTTCACCTTGAGCCAGCTTTTTGTCCGGCCGCTGATGTAGACAGCGTCGGCGCGCTTGGAGACGACGCCTTCCAGGCCAAGGTTCGAGGCCTGGTCGTAAAGTCCCCGCCCGTCGCCCTCGACATGGTCGCTGTACTGGATGGCTGAATTGGCGGCCTGGCCGGCCAGCAGTTCGGCCAGCAAAGCCTTGCGCCTTATGAGCGGCGCCTTGCGCAGGTCCCAGCCGTCGAGATGGAGAAGGTCGAAGGCATAGAAATGCAGCTTCGAGCCGGCGCCTTCGGCCAGCGCGTCCTGCAGCAGCGCGAAGCGCGAGATGCCTTTCTCGTCCGCCACCACGATCTCGCCGTCGATGATCGCCTCGGCGACCGGCAGGCGTGAAAAGGCCTGCGAGAGGTCGCCATAGCGCTTCGTCCAGTCGATGCCGCCGCGGGTGATCAATCTCACCTCGCCATCCACCACATGGGCCATGGTGCGATAGCCGTCGAATTTTATTTCGTGCAGCCAGAGCTCGCCCGTCTTCTCCGCCGGCCCCTCGCCGCCCGGCGGGTTCGGCGCCGACGTGGCGAGCTGCGGCTCGATGCGGCCCGGCGGCGCTGCCTTGGCGGCGCCGGGCAGCGCGCCTGGCTTCAGCGAACCCGGCTTAGGCGGGAGGCGTTCGCGCTTTTTCGGCGGCGCCAGTTCCTCGATGCGGCGGCCGGACTTCACGCTCTCGGGCCGCTCGCTCAGGATGTCGCGTTTCGCGTCTGAAGCGAGGTCGCGCTCCTTGAACAGGAGCCAGTTCTTCTTGCTCTCGTCCTCGCCTGGCTTGGGCTTCAGCCTTGTCAGCATCCAGCCGCCATTGAGCTTCTGGCCCGCCAGCCGGAACTTGAAGGCACCGGTGCGCAGGCTTTTGTCGACGTCCTCCATCGGCGCCCAGGTGCCGGTGTCCCAGACGATCATCGGCCCGCCGCCATATTCGCCTTCGGGGATGACGCCCTCGAAGTCGATATATTCGATCGGGTGGTCCTCGGTCTCGACGGCCAGCCGCTTGTCGGCCGGGTTGAGCGACGGCCCGCGCGGGACAGCCCAGCTCTTCAGCACGCCGCCGACTTCGAGGCGCAGGTCGTAGTGGTCGGCGGTGGCGTGGTGCTTGTGGACGACGAAGCGGTTGGACCCCTCGGCGATGATGCCGCCTGCAGGCTCGGGGGTGCGGGAGAATTCGCGCTTGGCGCGATAGGGTTTGAGGTTGGCTGGCATAGCTAGGCAGAAATGGCGTCAGGCGAACACTGCCAGCGTCGCGTTCCTTCACACCACTGTCCCGCCAGCATTTCGGATTTTCCTACATCGCGGCGAAGCAAGGGACCGGGATCAATCGTCGATCGCCGGCGTCAGTTCCAGCTCGGCGGGCGTCAGCCCTTGCCGCAATTGGCTCAGCCGGAACTCGTCAACCCAGTACGCCTCGCCGTCCACCAGCACGCGGGCGCTATAGGTGCCGCCGGAAAAACGCTGCGCTGTGACATAGACCTTGTGGCGCTCGAGCGCGGACTTCACTGCGGCGCGGCGGGACTTCTCTCTGGCGACGGGACTGGCCATGGCCTCACTCGAACACGATGCCGCTGAAGAATGCGGCTGCCATCAGCATGGCGGAGAGCGGAATATGAGTCAATTTGCCGGGCGCAGCTCGCCCACTCACCGCCCCGCCCGCACCCGCCGCCAGCGCTGCATGAATTCCTGCGCGAGCTTGAACAGGCGTGGGTTGTCGCGCACGAAGGCGACGACCCGGCCGCGATACTTGATGGCCTCGCTCGCCGCCACTCCCTTCAGCGTGATGCCGTAGCAAAGCTCGGACAGAACCGACTTCACCGCGCCCATATGCTCCTTGTAGCTCTGGTTGCCGACCGACAGGTCGAAATAGTCGAAGCCCTGCCCGCGTCCCCAGCGGATCAGCTCGCCCATGATGCACAGCCCGGGCGAAACGTTGGGCACGGCGGCCTGGTCGATCGCGACCAGCAGCGCATGCAGTGTGCCCAGATGCACCGCCAGGTACTGGATCGCGACCATGACATCACCGGCGCGCAGGCCGAAGACGCGTACCGAGCCGTCCGCCAGGCCGCGCTGCGCCGCGCTTCGGTAGAAATCGGCGACCGGCGGCCGCGCCAGGAGATCGAACCGGCCCAGTTCGCGGAAACGGCTGAGCCGCATTTCGACCAGCTTGCCGAAAATCGAGTCCACCAACGCCGGCGTGCCGGCTTCCACCAACGCCAGGCCACCATTGCGGTCCAGACGGCGCAGGTCCTTGTTGAGGGCCTTGACGAAGGACGGACGGCAGATGCGCTTGACGACGGTCTCGGCGTCGCCATCCATGGCGATGCCGTAGCGGGAATGGATGGAATCGCGCGCCTGCGAAAGCAGGGCGAGCGGATTGGCGACGCCGCCGATCTCCTTCGGAATACCGGCGATGTGGATGCGGTCGGCCGGCGGCAGCACGGAAAGCACCGCCGCCCACGCGGCCTCGGCGGACTGCCTGGTCCAGGGCGTTCCGTCGGCGAGCAAGGGTGCCGCATAGTCGCAGACCCCGCAGCTCAGCCACTCGATCACCCAATGGCCGAACGCGCGGCGCCGCATCAGCGGCACAAGCATCACCGGTTGGCCCGACGCGGCGTCCCGCAATTCGACGATGGCAAGCTCGGCTTTCGGGGGCATGAGCCGTTCGACGATCCCCTCGGCCCAGGCGAAATGCTGGTGGCCGGTGCACACGCCGGTCGTCTCGAGACGCAGCCAGAGCGGTTTGACCTCGTCAAGGCAGGTGTGCAGCCGCGCCGCATAGGCGCCGCTGGCGGCGCCGGCGGGGTGCAGCGCCGCCTCGTCGTGGGCCAACCCCGTCGTCATCGCGGCCATCGGCACTGCCTGGCTTGCCAAATCATTCTCCTATCGTCTCTGCACGGCGAGCGTCGCCGCGCGGCGCCACGCGCCGAAAACACTGGGGCGCTGCTCGTTCGGATGCTTGGAATTCCACATGCGGTGACCCGCGAAATACCATGAGGTCACGAGCACGAAGGTCTCGGACACCGCGGCGCCGGCGAGCGACCATGTCGATGGCGCGACGGCCAAGAGGGCCCCGATCGTCGCCAGCCCGACAATCGCGCCGGCCATGGTGATGAAGGCGACTATGCGGAAATCACCGAGAATCTCGAGGACCACACGCGGCATCACATAGGCCATGATCGGCACAAAATTGGCGATGGCGAAAATTCCGATCAGGCCAACCGAGGCATGCTGCAGAGCCTGCGATTTGATCATCGGCAGGACGAACAGAACGCCGCAGCCATAGGCCAGGCTGCCGCAACCCATGACGAGCGCCCAGATCTTGGCCTGCGCCCAAACGCGGTCGAATTCCTTGTTGCGCACCAGCTTTGCAAGTTCCGGCTGCAGCATGTTCGAGAAGGCGAGGCTGGAGATGCGCAGCGGCGCGAACAGCACCAGCACCGCCGCGAGCGGCGCGTAGGCGGCGGGCCCGGCGATGCCCGCGACCAGCAGCGCCAGGGATTGTCCCTGGATGTTGGTGGTGGTGGCGCTGAACCCCGACCAGCATAGCTGCGGCCAGAGCTTTGCATAGCGCCGCCAGGTCGGCGCGCGGAAGGAGACGCGCAGCCTGCGGCGCGCCAGCCTGACCAGCACGGCGATGCCGACCAGATTGGCCGCAGCAAGCGCGAAGAAGGTGGCCTGCAGCGCATCCGCGAAGAACCAGATCGCCGCTCCCGCCAGCACGATACCGGCGATCGTGAACACGGCGTCGCTGATGGAGACGACGAGCTGCATGCGGCGCGCGAAGAATGCCGTGCGCATGTGGCTGCGCAGCGACCAGGCGCAGACGAAGCAGGCGGCGCCGACGCCGCTGGGGTCGCCCAGGAGGCGCATCAGCAGCCCCGTGCCCAGCCCCATCAGCAGCGCCACCACAAGCGCAGCCGATCCGAAGGTCACGTCGTAAGCGTCGACGCCGATCCTGTTGGTGCTCTTGCTCATCCAAATGGTGGCGGGAACGGCGGTGAGCGAGCGGATATAGGACAGGCCGACGCCGCCCATCACCATGGCCAGCGCGAAGAGGCCGTAACCTTCCGCCGACAAAAGATGCAGCAGAGCGATGTTGAGGGCGAAATGGAAGCCGCTCTGCATCGCCTCGCCGCCGATCATCAGCATGAGGCGCCGCACCAGATGGGCCGGGAAGGAGAACTTCACGGGCTCGTCTCCGCCTCGCGGGCGACACGCGGCCGCCCCCGCCGCGGCGTCACAGCCTTCAGCTTGTCGGCGACGATCGCCGCGATCGCGGCGGCGGCGATATGCTCGCTGAAGAGCGCCTCGTAGCGCGCCCGGCCGGCGGCGGCGAAGCCGCGCCAGAGCTCCGGCCGCTGGATGATCTCGCTGAGCTTGCCGGCAAGGGCCTTGGCATCGCCCGGCGGCACATGCCAGCCGGTCTCGCCGTCGGCCACCACTTCCACCAGCCCGCCGATCGCCGAGACCAGCGGCGGCCTGCCCCAGCCCATCGCCTCGATGGCGACGCGGCCGAGCGACTCCGGGCGGCGCGACGGCACCGCAACGATGTCCGCCCAGCGATAGTGGTCGGCGGGGTCGGAGACGAAGGGCAGCACCTCTACACGTCCTGCCAGCCCCATGCGCCCGACCAGTTCGGCCAGGGCCTGCTCGCGCTCGACACTTTCGAAGGCGCCGCCGACGAGGCGAACCTCGATGCGATCGCGCAGCGCGGCGGGAAGCGAGGCGACCGCTTCGAGCAGCACTTCCTGCCCCTTGATGCGGTTGACGCGGCCAAGCAGCAAGACCCTGAGCGGGCGGCTGCCGTCATAGGTCACCGGCAGGGCGGCCAGCGGCCCGGCCACGCCGTTATAGACGACATGCGTGCGCCGCCCCCTGGCATCGACGGCCGGCGGATCGCCGAACGTGGCGCGCGTGGCGCGCGAGTTGAAGATCAGGTCCGCGCGGCTCCAGCGCATCAGGACGACAAGCACCTTGCGCAATATGCCCTCGGGGATCTCATGGATGTGCAGCAGCGCCTTGCGCGGCAAAAGCCTCGCGGCCAGCGCATAGTCGGCGATGATCGAGGTGTTGATATAGGTCAGGTCGCTGCCCCGCATGCGGCGCCAGGCGCGCCATAGCGCCGCCGGCAGCCGCGCCATCTCGACGGTGGCGAGCCTGAGCATCGCCTGGCGCCTGAGCACCCAGAGCGGTTCGAACACGATGCGGCTGGCATGCGGCGCGAGGATGTCGACGATCGGCCCCTCGCGCGGCAGCACGACCTCGATCTCGGCGGCCGGAAACGCGGCGCGCAGCGCAGCCACGCTCTCAGCGAAGCTGCGGTCCGAACCATAGAGCTCGTAGCCCTGATGAACGCAGGCTATGCGCATTTCAATCTTTCCACCTGCACCCCGAGTCCGCTCGGCACCGGGCCTTTCGAGCGCGGAAGGAACTTGATGCCAAATCTGCACGCCGCTCTGCCGAGCGGTGGCCATTGCAGGCCTCGGGAGCAAGGATCGTGCCGGGTCTCGAGCGCCCGGCTGCGACCCCTAAAACCAACCGTGCCCCGTATCGACACAGATAGGTCGGGAAAGTTGACCGATAATGAAGCAAGCTCCGCGTTCTGAAGAGAAATTTTACATCTTCGTGCGAGTGTTCATCTTGGGGTACCCCTGGCACGGAAGTTGCTGGGCGGTCATTGACATGACAACAACCATGACCGGACCGGGGGAATCCTTCATTTTGAAACCGGAACGACCCTCCACCCCGATCGAAAAGCCTTCGATCTTGATCCTGGGCACGCGCGGCATTCCGGCTTCCCATGGCGGCTTCGAGACTTTCGCCGAGCGCCTTGCGCTTTTCCTGGCCGCACGCGGCTGGAAGGTCGGCGTCTATTGCCAGAAGGAAGTCGAGCGCGTCGGCCAAAGGGTGACGATTGACACCTGGCGCGGCATCGAGCTCATCACCATCGAGGTCGCCTCCAGGGGGCCGCGCGCGACGCTGGAATTCGACTGGCAATGCGTGCTCGACGCCGCCAGGCGGCCGGGCGTGTGCCTGGTGCTCGGCTATAACGGCGCGGTGTTCCTGACCTGGCTCAGGCTCATGCGGCGCAAGATCATCACCAATATGGACGGCATCGAGTGGCGGCGGCCGAAATGGGGGCCGGCGGCGCGCGCCTGGTTCTGGCTCAACGAATGGATCGGCGCCTGGCTCTCGCACCGTCTCATCGCCGACCACCCGGCGATCGCCGACCACCTTGCGACGCGGCGGCCGCGCAGCGCCATCGCCACCATTGCCTATGGCGCCGACCCGGTGACCTCGGCGCCGGAGGAACCCGTTCGCGGGCTCGGGCTCGAGCCCGGCAAATATCTGGTCTCGATCGCGCGGATCGAGCCCGACAACAACATCCTGCCGATCATCGAAGCCTTCCGCCGCCGCGAGCGCGGCGACGTGAAGCTGGTGGTGCTGGGCACGCTCAACGACGACATCCCCTATCACCGCGCCGTGCGCGAGGCGGCAGGCACCACGGTGGTGATGCCCGGAGCGATCTACGACCATTCGACTGTGAGGGCGCTGCGCTACCATGCGCGCGCCTATATGCACGGCCACACGGTGGGCGGCACCAACCCGTCGCTGGTCGAGGCGCTGGCCGCCGGCAACATGGTGATCGCGCATGACAACCGCTACAATCGCTGGGTCGCCGGCGAGGCGGCGATCTATTTCAACGACACCGACAGCCTGAGCGCACGGATCGACGCGGCGCTCGCCGATGACGCGCTGGTGGCGCGCTGCAGCAAGGCGGCGCGGGCACGTGCCCGCGAAGACTTCCGCTGGGAAGACGTGCTCGCCGCCTATGAGAAGGAAGCGTTGCGGCAGCTCGGCTCCGCCACGGCCGCGTCGGCGCAAGCCGACCGCGCCAAGCACGCATGACTGGGGGCACGCATGACTGGGGCACGCATGACTGGGGCACGCATGACTGGGCACGCATGACTGGCTGGTCACGCCGCCGTCTCCTCGGCGCGGCGCTGGTCGCGGCAACGGCGCCGTTGGCGGTTGGGCCGCTCGCATCCAAAGCGCGTGCCGCCGGCGAATGGCCTTTCAGGCGCGGCGTCAACGCCTGGCCGTGGTTTGCGCTGACGCGCGAATTTCCCGCGCCCCGCACCGACTATGACTGGCCGCCGTTCCAGTCGCAGCGGCCAGTGCCGACGCCGGCCGACCTTGCCAGGCTGCGCGCCAGCGGCCTCGACTTCATCCGCTTGCCTGTCGACCCGGGCCCGTTCCTGGCCGCCGATGCAGGCCGGCTCGCCGAGCTCATGGCGATGCTCAGCGCGGCGGTGAAGAGCGCGCTAGCCGCCGGTCTCGGCGTCATCGTCAACGTCCAGGCCAACGGCGCTACCCATTACTGGAATCCGGAGCGCATGGTTTCCAGCACCGGCGCGCCGGAATTCGCCCGCTACCGGGTCTTCGTCGCCGAATTGGCCGGCATGCTCAAGGACATTGAGCCCGGCAGGGTTGCGCTGGAACCGGTGAACGAGCCGCAGCAGGACTGTTCCTCCGAGGCATGGCCCAAGGTGCAGGCGGCGCTGCTCCGCGCCGCGCGGGATTCGGCGAGAGACCTGCCGATCGTCGTCACCGGGGGCTGCGGCTCGATGGTGCGGGGCCTCACCGCGCTCGACCCGGCGCCGCTCGCGGTATTCGAGCCGATCCTGTTCACCTTCCACTTCTACGAGCCCTACCTGTTCAGCCATCAGGGCGCGCCATGGATGCGCGAGCCGGTCTATCGCGCGCTGAACAACGTACCGTGGCCGGCCTCCGCCGGCACGCTGGAGCAGACGTTGGCCTCGGTCAGGGCAAGGATGGCCAAGGACACGGAGAGGTCCGACGAATCCAAGAAGGCCGCCTATGCAGAGACCGAGAAGGTGCTCAAAGTCTATTTCGACGCGCAGCCCGGCCGCGGCTTCATCGACGGCTATCTCGCGCAGGTGAGCGAATGGGCGGACGGCCACGGCATCGTGCCCGGGCGTATCATCATGGGCGAGTTCGGCGCGCTGCGAACCGACGCCCGCTACACCGCCGCGCCCAATCCCGACCGCGCCCGCTACATCGCCGATGTGCGGCAGAGTGCGGAAGCCGCCGGCTTTCCCTGGGCGTTCTGGGACCTGTTCGACGGCATGGGCATGATGGACGACACAACCCGCGCACTGGATCCGGCGATGGTCGAGGCGCTCGGGCTGACGATGCCGCGCGCTTGACGGGTTGAATGACCAAACCGCTCCAAGGGTTTGGTTTTACAAAAGAGCATGACGAAAGCCGGCGTTTCGTGTTCCCGGCATTTTGCTTTCGACCCGCGCCGGCCGGTACAGCGCCAGCGCGATCACCACGAATTTGGTCATCAGCGTCGTCTTGGAGGCGATGCTTTCGGATGTGTTGAGCAGGATGAGCCAGCCCAGCATCGGCAGCCAGATGCCCGGATGGCAACGGCGCGCGACCTCATGCATGAACAGCGCGAAGCCGAAGAAGATCAGGAGCGTGAAGAACGCCCCCTGGTAGAGCGTGAAGCGCAGGATCGGGTTCTCGATGCCCTGCTCCAGGCCGGTGATCCGGCGCATGCTGTCGAGCAGGTCGACATCGGGGCCGACGATCAGGTCGCGCAGCTCAAGATGCCGGAAGAGGTCGAACATCTCGACGCGGGCATTGGCGCTGCCGCTGTCGGAGACGAAACGTCCGAGCAGGGCGTCGAAGAAGCCGTAATAGCCGGCAAGCGCGACCGCCAGCGGCAGCATCGCGGCGAGCATGATCACCAACGCGGCGCCCAGAAGGTTGACGCGTCCGGTCCTGAGCTGCGCCAGACCCTGGATGAGCATATAGACGCCGCCGAGCAGGAGCGTCAGCACCATGCCCGAGCGGCCGCCGAAGGCGACCAGCGCGCAGAACTGCAGGCCGACAAGCGTCAGCCTGAGCGGCGTCGACAGGGAGCGCGAACCCGACAGCAGCGACAGCACATAGATCGAGGTGACCGTGGCGTTGGAGAGCGGGTGCCCCTGCAGCGCCGTCGAGCGCAGGTCGTTGACGAACACGGCGCCGTCGAACCTGTAGGGGAATACCAGATGCTTGGTGCCGAACTCGAACAGCGCCATCAACGCGTTCACCGTCATCACGGCATGGATGACGATCCGCAGCTGGGCAAAGGTCTTCTCGTCGTCCTCGCTGAGCAGCAGCACGACCAGCGCCGGGGCGACGAACGTGTCGATCATGCCGGCCATGCCGGGGCGCTGCCTGAGGATAACAACGAAGAGAAGCACCGTGGAGATGACCGCCATCAGCATGGTTGCCGGCCGCTTGTTGGTGACATGGACCACGTAGCCGACCGGATTGCCGAAGGTGCAGGAGCGCCAGACGAAGACGAGCACGAAGAGATAGGTGGACGGGTGGATCTTGCTCAGCGGGCTGCCCTGCAGGCCGTCGTAATTGTAGCCGGCCAGCCACAGCATGCCGCCCGAGACGGAAAACAGAAGCAGCACCGCCACGGTGATGCCAAGCCGGGTCAGCGTGTCGACCGGGACAGCGCGCCGGCCCCCCATGCCGTAGCCCGGAGCCGGGACAGGTCGAACGGGACCCGCCAGGACCGAGGCCATGTCAGGCCGCCTCGTCGACCAGCATGGCGCCGGTCGGCAGCCGCCCCATCACGGAGACCGCTTCCGAGGTCGACGCGACATCGCGCATCGGCGTCGCATTCAGCCTGGCGACGAGCAGGATCTCGTCGGCCATGGCGACCAGCGGCAGGACGTTGAGATCGTCGGCCAGAGCGCCGCCGTCGACGACGACAAGCTCGAAGCTGCGATTGGCCTCGGCCAGCATGCGGTGGGCGAAATAGAGCGCCTGCGCTTCCTGGAACACCGCGGCCGGGCGGCCCCGGCCGATGAGCGCCACGGAACTGCCAGGCGCATAGCGGCTGACCGCGTCGAGCGGATATTCGCCGCGCAGCACGTCGAGCACGCCGGGCTGCGGGTCCTTCTGGCCCTTGCCGGCATTGATGTCGATGAGCAGCACGCGCCGTCCCCTGGTCGCCGCCGCGTTGGCGAGCTGCCATGCAACCCTCGAGCGCTGCGCCTTGTCCTCGGGCGGCGACGCCACAAGGATCGAAGGCACCAGCGGCCAATCGGGCGGACGCCTTGTGGCGGCGGCGATGCGCTGCAGCGCCAGTCCGGCAACGGCGTCGGTCGTCCGCGCCACGCCGCCGGCGCGGCCGAAGCGGCGGCGTCCCCTGCCCGGCAGCACGCCCAGCACCGGCGCCTCGATGGCCGTCTGCATCTGGTTCGCGGAAAGCACGGTCGGGGAAAGATATTCGGCGATCAGCGCCATCCCGATGCCCAGCGCCAGCCCGCCGAACACGGCGCCGAACACGAGCAGCCCCTTCGGCGGCCAGCTCTTCTTCAGCGCCGGCATGGCATAGGAGATGATGCGGGCATTGGTGCTGTCGACATTGGTCTGCTCGCGCGTTTCCTGGGCGCGCTGCAGGTAGTTGGCATAGACGGTGCGCACGGCGTCGAGGTCGCGCTGCAATTCGCGCAGGCGCACCGAAGCCTGGTCGGTATCGAGCGATTTCGATTTCAGCGCCGCCACCTTGGCCTGCAGCGCCTGCTGGTTGGCCAGGGACCGCTCATAGTCGGTCTCCGCCGCGGTGACGATGCGGCCGAGCTCGCGCTGGATCAGCGCGTGCAGGTCGCGCAGCTGCTGCTGGGCGGCGATCATCGAGGGGTGGCGCGGCCCGAGCCCGGTGCCGAGCTGGGCGATCTGGTCGACCAGCGCCGCTTCCTGTGCCCTGAGGCTCGAAATCGTCGAGGAGCGCGTGGCCTCCGAGGTCGCGTCCGTCGCGCTCCCCTGCCTGCGCAGTTGATCGACCTGCGCCTTCAGCTGCTGGGTGCGCGCCTGCGCGGCGGTCAGCTCGGCATTGAGCCCGGTCAGTTCCTGGTCGCTCACCAGATTGCCCTGGGCCATCACCATGTTGTGCTGCGAGCGGTAGGCCTCGACCGCGTTCTCGGCCTGCTCGACGCGCTTGCGCTGTTCGTCGAGCCGCGCGGTGATCGCCTCGGAGGCCTTGGCCGCCTTGTCCTTGCGCGCGTCGGCCTGGTCGGCAAGGTAGGCATTGGCGATGGCGTTGGCGAGGTCCGACGCCTTCTGCGCGCTCCTGGCGGTGATGATGATGTTGAGCACCAGCACCTTGTCGTCGCGCTTCACCGCAAGCACGCGACGCAGCGAGTCCAGCGTGGTCGCCGTCCTGTCGGTGTCGCTGTCGCCGAAGAGCTTGCCCATCCAGCGGCCGAGAACGCCCTGCCCATTGAAATCCGGATCTTCTGTGAGGTTCGTCGCCTTGATCGCGCGCAGCAGGACGCCGTTCGACTGCGCGACGCTGACCTGGCTCTCGACCTGGGTGATGCCGCCGTCGGGCGAGATGCGGCTCGGATTGACGTCGTTGGTGACGACTTGCAGGTCCTCGGGGTCGACGATGATCTGCGCCGTCGAGGAATAGAGCGCCGGCGTCAGCATCGTGTAGACGAGCGTCACGGCGGTGAGCAACGCGGTGACGGCAAGGATCAGGACGCGGCGCCGCAGCAGGATGCGGCCGAGATCGCCGAGCTCGACAGTGCCCGATGGCGGCGCGGGCGGGGGCGCGTAATAGGCCGGCGCCGGAGCGGCCGCCTCCGGCGCGTTGTGCTGAGGCACCATGAGCAGGGGTGGTTGCAAAGGTCGCTCCGACAACGCTCGATCGGCCGGCAAGACGAGAAATGCGGCGTTGGCCTAGCTATTCCCGGCAACGATTAAAACACTGTTAATTATGTTCATAAATTGGGGCTGCGATGGCACGAAGTTTGCACTGACACAGTAGACATTAGGTGCGGCTGAAATTGGAGACATCGTGCGCATGCGGCGGGAACTAGACCTGGCGGGCAAACCTGCCGGCTCCGGAAGCAAATTGCCCGCGTGCCGGCCATGCGCCTGAGCCTGCGTCTCAACGGCAATGCGGTGCGCGCCTTCCATGTCGCGCTGGCCGAACGCCTGTCGCTGTTGCCCGGCGTCGAGCTTTGCATCGATGCGCGTCCGGCGGCGGGCGGCGTGCCGCGCGCGGCCGAGGCGCTGTTCCAGCTTGAGACGCTCATCCACCGCCTGCCCGCCAATGGGACGGCCAGGCGTGTGCCAATTTCGACGCTCGCCGGCCATGCGAGGGCGTCCGCGCCGGCCGATCTCACCATCGACCTCGTCGGCGATGTCGGGCAAGGCGGAAAGGTCTGGCGGCTCGCCTATGACGGCGTCTGCGGCGAGGAAGCCCTGCTGGCGCTCATCCTTGCCGGCCGCACGCCGCGCGCCCGCCTGGAGCAGAACGGCGCGACGGTCGTCGAAGGACGGCTCGGCACCGAATATCACGGCATCGCGCTGGCGTCCTTCCAGGACATGCTGGCGCGCACGGCCAGCTTGATCGTGGCGGCGGTGGCCGGCGCCGCGCGCTCGCACCTGCCTGTGCTGCCCGAACCGCCATCCGGGGCGGCGCCCCCGCCCATGCCGTCGGCCACGAAGCTCGGCGTGCGCGCCGCCAAGGCCACGGCGCGGCGCATCGTCCAGCAGATATACCATCTGTGCTACAACGCCCCGCACTGGCGGGTCGGCTGGCGCGAAACCGCAGGCAAGGACCTTTACGATCTGCGCGCCCATCCGCAATCGGGCTGGCACGACCTGGCTGACGACGGCAGCCGCTTCTACGCCGATCCGTTCCCGGTGCTTTACCGCGGCCAGGTGACGCTGTTCGTCGAGGACTATATCCACCGCACCGGCAAGGCGATTCTGTCGGCGGTGGCTTTCGGCCCGAACGGTCCGGCAGGCGCCCCGAAGCCGGTGCTGGAACTGCCCTACCACCTCTCCTACCCCTTCGTGTTCGAGCGCGACGGCGAAATGTGGATGGTGCCGGAGAGCGGCGCCAACCGGACCGTTGACCTCTACCGCGCCACCGCCTTCCCCGGCGGCTGGATCAGGGAAGCGACACTGCTGTCGGACATCGTCGCGAGCGACGCCACGCTGGTAGAGCATCGCGGGCGCTGGTGGATGTTCGCCACCGTGCGCGACGGTGGCGGCGCCTTCTCGGACCAGCTGCATCTGTGGTCGGCGCCGGATTTCCGCGGGCCGTGGACGCCGCATCCGAAGAACCCGCTGCTGATCGACATCGCGTCAGCGCGTCCGGCGGGCCGCATGGTGAGCCGCGGCGGGCAGCTTTTGCGTCCGGTGCAGGATTGCCGCCGGAGCTATGGCGCCGCGCTCGGCATCGCGCGGGTCACGCGGCTCGACGACACCGGCTTCGAACAGGTCGTCGAGACGATCCTCAACCCGGGCGCCGGCTGGGCCGGCCGCAAGCTGCATACGCTCAACGAAGCGGGCGGACTGGAATTCATTGATGGTTCGGCAATAGCGCCGCGCTGGAAGCAGGCCCAGCGGCGGAAAAGCATGCCGACGGGCCGTGGAGACAAGCAATGAGCATCACCGAGAACCGCGAAACGCCCGCAGCCCCGCCCGGCCGGACCGAGGTGGAAGTGGCGATCGTCGGCGCCGGGCTGGCCGGTACCGTTCTGGCGATAACGCTCGCCAAAGCGGGCCGTAAGGTGGCGCTGATCGATCCGCATCGTGTCCACCATGACGAATTCCGGGCCGAGAAAACCCGCGGGGAACAGATGGAGCTGTTCGAAAAGCTTGGCCTAGGCCAGGTCTTCAGATCGCTCTCCACGCCGATGACCGACCTCCATGTCTTCCGTTTCGGCCAGTTGTTCGAGCGCAAGCAGACCTTTGAATACGCCTTCTCATACGCGCCGCTGGTCAACGGCATGCGCGCCGCGCTGCCTCCAGAAGTGCCGCTGACGGTGGGCAAGGTCGCCGAGGTATCGACCGGACCGGACCGACAGCGCCTGGTGCTCACCGATGGTTCCGTCATCGATGCCCGGCTTCTGGTGGTCGCCACCGGCTATAGCGAGGCGGTGCGGCGCGCCATCGGCGTCGAGCGCATCGAGGAATCGAAGGCGCATTCGTTGTCGATGGGCTTCGATCTTGCGATCACGCCGCAGGAATTCGGCCTGCAGTCCCTCACCTTCTACGCAAAGCGTGTCGCCGATCGCATTGCCTTTCTTACCATCTTCCGCATCGGCGAGCGGCTTCGGGCGAACATGTTCGTCTATCGGACCGTCGCCGATCCATGGGTGCGGGCGTTCCGCGAGAATCCGCAAAAAATGCTGCAAGACCTGATGCCGGAGATTGCCGCGCGATGCGGCAACTTCGCCGTTGCCAGCGAGGTCGAGGTGCGGCAGGTCAGCCTGACGACGACGCGGGGCCATCGCCGCGACGGCGTCGTCTTCATCGGCGATGCGTTCGCCACGACCTGCCCGGCGCAAGGCGACGGGATAAACCGCGTGCTTACCGATGTCGATTGCCTCAGTTCCAGGCATATCCCGGCCTGGCTCGAAACGCCCGGCATGGCGGCCGACAAGATCTGCGCCTTCTACGACGATCCGATCAAGGTCGCGGCCGATGCCAAGGCCCTGCGCGCCAGCATCTATGCCAAGCGCATTACCACCGACAACGGGCTGGAATGGCGCCTGCGCCGCCTGCGCAACAACACGGCTCGGCAGTTGATGGTCTTCGGCCGACGATTCCGCGAAGCCGGGAAGCCGGCCGAGCCGCGCGCGGCGTGAGAGGCATTGCTTCACCCGGCCGGCTAGAGCGTTTCACCGTTTCACGGAACGGCGAGCCGCTCTATCTCTTTGTTTTGAATTCGGACGGAAAACCGCTCACACTTTTCCTGGAATTGCTCTAGCGGCGGGCGATGCGCCGCCGGGCGCGACTGGGAACGTCATCGTGAATGAGCTTACGAATCCGTAAGTCGCGTTCGCTGTCGACGCCCGTGTAAATTGAAGGTGAGCAGTGTCTCCTGCTCGGCGGGACAGCACTCCCGTCGCATCAATGGCCCGCTGCCGCCTCTATCGGTCCGGCAGCGGGCTATCCGGCGGCGGCATGCAGGACGTTTCCGCTGCCCGCGATAGCCGCTTGAACGCTCCGAAAGAGCGCCGCCTTCTGCGCGCCCCGGGGGTTGGCCCCGCACCGCGCTTCGCCCTATCTTCAAATCGAAACAAGGACCAAGACCATGACCCGCATCCGGGCTATGACGAGGAACGACCTTGCCGATGTGTCGCGGCTGCTCGGCCAATCCTGGCGGCGGACCTACGCGCCGATCATGGGCGACGAGACCGTGGCCCGGCTTTCCGACGACAGGCATGCGCCGGACAAGCTCGCGCAAGAACTCGAGGACGAGGACAAGATGTCCTTCGTCGCCGAACGCGCCGACGGCTCGATCGCCGGCTATGCGATGGCGGCGATGGACGCCAAGGGCGACGTCACGCTGGAGCGGCTGCATATCGAGCCGCAGGCATTCGGCAGCGGGCTTGCGGTCGACCTTTTGCATGCCGTGCTTGCCGCCCATGCCGGCATCCCCTCGATCGCGCTGGAGGTGATCGAGGGCAACGACCGCGCGATCGCCTTCTACCGCAAGCACGGCTTCGAGGTGGTCGAACGCCGGGAGGCGGCACACGGCGTGGGCGGCCACGCCTCGCTGATCATGCGCCGCATGCTGCCGATGGCTTAAAGCTTTGCTTTTGCCGCGTTCCAGGCCGAAAACCGCTCACAATTTTGCTGGAATTGCTCCAGATCAGGCAGCGGCCCGCGTCCTCAGCGCTTGCATTACGCTTTTCTCAAATGCGCCAGGCACCCTGTGTGCCTCGGCCAGTTGAGCCGCATCCCAGCTCCGGCTCAGGCTTCCCTCGGCCATCAGGACGGCGCGGCTGCAGAGCGCCGGCACGGCCTCGACCACATGGGTCGACACGACCGCGGCGTGGCGGCCGCTCGCGCAGAGCGCGGTGATCACGCGTTTCACCTCCCAGGCCGCCACGGGATCGAGGCCGTTCAGCGTCTCGTCGAAAATCAGCAGCGGCGGCCGGCCGAGAAGTGCCGCGAGGATCGCGAGCTTGGCTCGCGTGCCGAGCGAATATTCGGCGATCGGGCGGTCGATCCAGCGCCCGAGCTCGAGCCGCTCCAGAAGGTCGCCGCCCGGCAGATCGCCACTCGGCAAATCGTCGGGCGCGCAGCGGCGGATCGAGGCAACGAGTTGGATATACTGGCGTCCCGACAGCGGCGCCGGCAATTCGTGCGGCTCGATGGCGAGGCCAAAGCTGGCCTTGGCGCGCTCCGGGGCGGCGGCCAGGTCGACGCCGCCGACCGTCACGCTGCCGCCGATCAACGGGATCTGGCCGGTGATCGCCCTAATGAGGGTCGACTTGCCCGACCCATTGGCGCCGAGCAGGCCGACTATGTCGCCCCGGCGGAGCGAGAGGTCGATGCCGCGCACCACGGCGCGCCCGCGATAGCCGGCGCTGAGCCCACTGACGGCGAGGACTTCATCCATTGCGATACCTCTGTCGGGCGCGATGCCACAGGAAGAACACCAGCGCCGCCAGGCCGAGCAGCACGGTGCGGCCATATTCGAGCGTTTCATAGCTGGCATAGGCGAGCGCGCTGGCGAAGCTCAGCATTGCGACGAAAGGCGCGTTGAGGAAATAGGCGCCGAACACCGCATAGGCGCCGTTCAGCACCAGCAGCCAGAGTCCGCCCGCCACCGGCACTGCCCATGCCGACGGCTCGGCAGCGAGCGCCGCGCCCGCCGGCAGCAGGAAGAAGGCGAGCGACAATTGCAGCGGCAGCTGGACCAGTCGCAGCCAAACGCGGGTGAAGCCGATGGGCGCCGTGCGCAGCACCGGCGAGCCGAGCGGCTGGCAGCGCAGGCTGAGCATGAAGACGAGAATGCCGCCCGCCAGGCCTGCGACCGCCGCCGGCCCCGCTGTGCGGCCGGCAAGGCTTGCCCATGCGCCAAGGATGGCCGCGACCGCGAGCGGCAGGCAAGCCGCGACCATTTTCCATGACGGCCGCAAATGGCCGCCCGGCAGTCTCCAGGCCCAGCTCGAAAGCCAGCGCGGGCGCGCCCGGTCGAGGCGGCGCAGCCAGGGCCATCCAACCGGCGCCGCCTCGCTTGCCACCTCATCGAGGAGAAGGCGTGGCCGCCGCAGGCGCCAAAGGGCGGCCGTGCCGAAGCCCAAGGCAAACAGGATCGCCGCGCCCAGGCCCCAGCCCCCCGGCAACGGCTTTCCGATGACGGCGCAAGCGAAGCCGACCAAAACGGCTACGAGTACGGCCAGCGGTGCAAAGATCGCCAGCGTCGCCCTGCCGGCCATGTGGCGGCGCTGTCCGGGCGCAAGCGGCAGCGCCTTGAGGAAGGGCGCGAAAGCCCGTTCAAGGCAGAGCCCGGACACCGCGTTGCCGGCAACCGCGCCGAGCACCGCCAGCGCAAGCGGCAGGTCGAGTGCCCACAGGACCTGGTCGTGGCGCAGCCTCGCCGCGCCGGCATGCAGGGCGAGCACGATATCGGCGATGGCATAGGCCAGCAGCGCGCCGCCGCCGAGCCCGATCCACGCGAGATCGCGGCGCCGCATCGCCCGCAGGCCGGCGACGAGCTCGCGCCGGAGCAATATCAGGACAAGCCGGTCGTGCCGCATTGGTTCGTCATCATGGTTCCGACACGCGAATAGGTCACGGCAATTGTGCCGCGAGTGGGGCGATGGCTCACCCGGCCGGCTTCGCGTTGACGTTCTTCATGGCGGCGAGCAGGTAATCCTGCACCGTCGCCTGAAGGTTGGTGGTGGCGGCGCGCACCGCGGCCATCGCCTGCCTGACTGCCGCCTCGTCGAAAGGCTGCGCCTTCTCGGCCGCAGTTAGGTCGGCGCGCGCCGCGCGCAGCTGCCGCAGAGCTTCGAACGTGCGGGCGCGGTTGTCGCGCATGACCGCGCGGAACTCCTTGCGCACTTCCGGCGAGTAGGCCCCCGCGACCTCCGCAAGCAGCCCGCGCGCGACGGCCGCCTGGCGCAGGCCATGCGCGGCATAGCCGACGAAGAAGAAGTTGAGCGCGAGCGAAAGGGCGAGCACAACCAGCACCGCGGTCCAGATCCACGAGCGACCGTTCATAGCGCGTCCCCCTCACCCGCGTTGCCGACGATCGGCGGTCCGCCGTCATCATCGGGAAGCCTGGCTCCCGCGGCGAGCGCCAGAAGCTCGGAATCCTGCGACTGGTCCTGAAGACGCGCCACCTGGTAACCGGCGATTGTCGCGGTGAGAAGCAAGGCCGCGGCGCAAACGGCGATGCCGGCCGGCGCGACGAGGAAGCGCGGCACCAGCGAAGGACGCGTCGCGCCGCGATCGATGCGCGCCAGCACCTTGCGCGCCAAAGCGCGATCATCGCCCTCGACCAGCGCGGCCTGCCGCACGAGCCTGTCGAGCGCCCCATCGGCCCCGGCATCGCCGTCAAGCGCCATGAATGCCAGGGCCGGTCCTCTCAAGGGCGCCGGCCAGGCGTCGATGTCGTCGCCGAAGCGGCGCCGGTTCTTCTCGAATTCCTCGCGTGTCATGAGGACTTCCTTTCGCGGCCCCTGGCCGCATCTGCCAAATGATCCCTGAGCGCACGGCGCCCGCGCACGAGCAACTGTTCGACCGAGCCCGCGCTGGCGCCCATCACCTCGGCGATCGCACCGATGTCAAGCTCGCCCACCGCCCTCAGAAGAAGCGCCATGCGCTGGCGCTCCGGCAGGCGAGACAGGCCGTCGCGCACGATCGCCAGCTCCTGCCTGGCCGCCGTCGCGGTCTCGGCATTCGCTTCCGGCGCGGCCGGCTCCTCGGAGATGTCGTCCAGGCCGAAGAAATTGCGCAGCGCGCGGCGCCGGCGCTGGTCGATGCAGCGGTTGGCCGTGATCCGGTAGAGCCATGTCGAGGCGCGCGCCCGGCCGGGGTCGAAGCGCGCGGCCTGTTTCCAGACGGTCACGAACACCTCCTGCACCACGTCCTCGGCATCGGCGGCATGCCCGAGATAACGCGCGGCGAATGTCCGCAGTCCACGGCCGTGGCGGGCCATGAGCGCGGACAAAGCCGCTTGGCTGCCCGCGGCGATGCGGGCCAGCAGTTCCTCGTCGCCATCGGCAGCTTCATCCCGCACGGCGGCGCGCACCGGTCGACGAACCTCCGGCGGCGAGCGAGACATCCGCGACGATCCGGCTCGGTAGAAAAGCGAATTCCGACGTCAAGTCCACCACCAGATGTCAGCGGCGCCAACGGCGGAAGCCGTGAACCGTGTTGTCGTTCGGGCCCGTGAAGCTGCCGACAGAACGGCCGCCAAACGGTCCGGCCGCGCTGTAGCGCTGACCTGAAACGGTCTTGCCGTTCGGCCCGGTGGCAGAATAGCTCCTGGAGCAGCGGTCAACAACGCCGGCCTTGCAGGTTGAATTCGACGTGTAGGTGCCGCCATTCGGTCCGGTGCGCGTGGTCGAGCCGGTGTAGATATTGCCGTCCCGGTCGACGCTGCGGCTCAATTCGCCGCCATGCGCGGTCTTGCGCGTCCACTCCTCGGCCGAGGCCGGGGAAGCGACCGACCAGACGACCATCGCGCCGAGGCAAAGCAGCGGAAGTTTGAGTCTTGAAAGCATGTCATTTCCTTTCCGGAAGGCAGGTTGGTCAATTGGCGTGAGCAGCCACGATCTTGCGGATGGCCGCGATCTCGTCGGCGGAGAGCCTGCCGTCGCCATTGCGGTCGGCGAGATCGAAGAGCGGCGTGCTGGCCTGGAACTCGTTCTCGGTGACCTTGCCGTCGCCATTTTTGTCCATGCGCCGCCAGCGATTGCCGAGGCGGGCCTCGGCCGCCTGGGCGCGGTCCTCGATGGCCTGGCGGGCGGTCTCAATCTCGTTCTCGTCAATGACGCCGTCGCCGTTACGGTCGAGCCTTTTGAAGAGACGTTCGCGGGCGGCGAGGATCTCGTCCTTCGAGATCGCGCCGTCGCCATTGGTGTCAAGGCGCTGCAGGATGCGGTGGCCGGGCATGTCCTGCGCGGCGGCAGCGCAGAGCGGAACGAGCCCGAGAAGCAGACCCGCAAGAATCGCTGAGTGTTTCATGGTTGGTCCTTTCGACTGTCACGTCGCGGGGGGCGACTGTCGGCCAATACGCAGCCCGGTCCGTGCTCCTACGCCGGCGTCCGGATTTTTTTGTTGGCCGCCATCGCGCCGGTGTCGCCCGCAGCGCCGCTCCGAAAAATTCGCAGGAGGCGCGTAGGAGCCGTCGAGCTCCCGCGTAGGAGGCGCTGCAAGGACGGTCCGCGGCGGGCCGTCGATCACAGCGGAGACCCAGATGACCAAGATCGTGACGGCCCTCGCCGGGCTGCTTCTGTGCGGCTGCAGCGCCTTCGCCGCCGACCAGGGCGGCCGGGAAGCGTTCCGGCGCATCGACACCAATGGCGACAGAAAGCTCGAATTCAGCGAGATCCAGGCAGCGCGGGCGCGGATGTTCGACCGGCTGGACGCCAACCACAATGGCGTGCTCGATCCCGACGAGGTGCGCGCGGCGGTGACGCAGGTCAAGGCGAAGCGCGACATCCAGGCCGCGCGCTTCGCGGGGCTGCAGGCCGAGTCGAGCCGCATGGACCGCAACGGCGACGGCAAGATCTCGCGCGACGAATTCACGGCCGCCATTCCCGACCGGCTGCTGCAGGCGGACACCGATGGCGACGGCGCGCTCTCGATTTCCGAACTGCGGGCGCTGAAGCGCCCGTGATCCCCACGACACAGAACAAGGAGAGAGACGATGAAATGGATAGCGACAGCGTTTTGCGGCCTGGTGCTCGGCGCATCGATGCTGGCCTCGCCGGCCGAGGCCGTCCGGATCATGCCCGTGCCGGGCCAGGCATCCGCGACCAGCCAGGCGACGCCCGTCTGGTACCGGCGCGGCTTCTACGTCGTCGGCGGTGTTTATTACTACAATGGCTACCGGGGCTATTGGCGCGTGCGCCCCGGCTACCGCTACTACAATGGCTATTGGTTCCCGGCTGCCGCCTTCGCGGCCGGCGTGGCGGCCGCCACGGTCGCGCCTCCCCCCGCGGCGCGCCTGGCGGCCGCCCATGTGCGCTGGTGCTATGACCGCTACCGCTCCTACCGCGCCTGGGACAACAGCTACCAGCCCTATGACGGACCTCGCCAGCAGTGCCTGTCGCCGTATTATTGAAGTGAAGCGTGAAGCCGCGCGCGCCGATCGTTCGCACGGCGGCAGAGTCCGTCGCAAAGCCGTCGCGGCGCGTCTGACGCTTCAAAGCGCGCCGCCGAAACGGGTTCGGGCGGCGCGCCCCGGGTCTTGCCCCGCCAGGCAGCGGTCTAGGTGGCTCCGTCGGGTCCCCGAGGGAGTGGAGTCGGTCGGAACCACCTGCCCGCCTTGTGTCCTTCCCAAGACAAACCCACTATACGACGCCCTGTTGCGCGTTCCTTGACCTGGATCAAGCGCTGCCGGCCCGGCGCGCTGGACGCGCCGCCCGCCGGCCCTATAATTTCGCGAGCGCTGATTTTTCGCGGGAGACAGGACATATGAGCCTCGGCAGACACAAACTCGGCAGCCAGGGGCTCGAAGTCTCGGCCATCGGCCTCGGCTGCATGGGCATGAGCCAGGCTTACGGCCCGGCCGACGAGGCGGAGTCGATCGCGACGATCCACCGGGCGATCGAGCTCGGCTGCACCTTTCTTGATACGGCCGAGGTCTATGGGCCGTTCGTCAACGAGGAGCTGCTCGGGCGCGCGCTGAAAGACCGGCGCGACCAGGTGACGATCGCGACCAAGTTCGGCTTCCGCATCGTCGACGGCAAGCAGGCCGGCACCGACAGCCGGCCCGACCATATACGCGAGGTGGTCGACGCTTCGCTGAAGCGGCTCGCCACCGACCGCATCGACCTGCTCTACCAGCACCGCGTCGACCCCGCGGTGCCGATGGAGGATGTCGCGGGCGCTGTCGGCGAGTTGGTGGCGGAGGGCAAGGTGCGCTTCTTCGGCCTGTCGGAAGCGGGCCTTGCCAACATCCGCCGCGCGCATGCCGTGCATCCGGTCTCGGCGCTGCAGAGCGAATACTCGTTGTGGGAGCGCAACCTCGAGCCCGAGATCATCCCGGCGCTGAAGGAGCTGGGCATCGGCCTAGTGCCCTTCGCGCCGCTCGGCCGCGGATTCCTGGCCGGCGACGTCAAACGCGCGGAGGACTATCCGCAGGGCGATTTCCGCCGCGGCGACCCGCGCTACCAGGGCGAGAATTTCGACTTGAATGTCGCGGCCGCCGCCGCGGTGCGTGACATAGCCGCGGCAAAAGGCGTGAAGCCTGGGCAGATCGCGATCGCCTGGCTGCTCGCCAAGGGGCCGGACTTCGGCATCGACGTCGTGCCGATCCCCGGGACCAAGCGCCGGACCTATCTGGAGGAAAATGTCGCGGCGGCGGACATCACGCTTGATGCGACCGAGATGCTGGGGCTGGACATGGCGCTGACGCCCGACAAGGTGTCCGGGCCAAGGTATAACGAGCGCACGATGTCGCTGGTGGACCGGTAGGCGTTATCCAGCGCGGCCTGCTATTTCTTGCAATCCGCCATCGCCTCCATCGCCTTCCTGGCCTCGCCCTCGCTGGCGTATTTCTTCTTGCCGAGATCGACGACAAGCGTGCCATCCGGCTTCTTCGGCACGATCTCGCACTGCTTGGAGACCGCGTCCCGGGCGACCCAATATTGTTCGGCCGCCACGGCGGGCAGGCTCATGATGCCGGTGGCAAGGATTGCGATGGCGAGGGTGCGGACCATTGCGGGCCTCCATGGCTCTGGTTGGAATGCCATTGGGAAACGCCCTGCCCGCCGCCGTGTTCCGGCGGCTCAGGCCCCAGAATGCGGATCGATGCTGTAGGGATGCACCGGATAGCCGGGCCCGATCGCCTCGCCGACCCTCTCCACCCAGGCTTCAACCGCCGGATAGTCGGCGAGCGAGAAACCGCAATCCTCGGCGCGGTGGCTGTAGGCATAGACGGCGATGTCGGCGATGGTGAGCGTATCGCCGACCAGGAAAGGCGTGTCGGCCAGGCTGCGCTCCAGCGCGCCAAGCGCGCGGACACCCGCCTCGCGCTTGCCGGCAACCAGGGCCTGGTTGCGCTCAAGCCGGCCGGTCAGCGTCCAGAAGCGCAGCGAGCCGATGACGGGCTCGACATAATACTGCTCGAAGAACAGCCACTGCATGACCTTGGCGCGAGCAAGGCGGTCCGACGGAAGGTATGGCGTGCCCTCGGCGACGCAGACGAGGATCGCGTTGGACTCGGCAATCGCCTGGCCATTCTCCACGGCGAGCACCGGAACGGCACCCGCCGGGTTGAGCTTGAGGAAGGCTTCAGTTCGGCTCTCGCCCTCGAAGATCGAGACCATGCGAGTTTCGTAAGCGATACCGAGCAGGCCGAGCAGGACGCGGATCTTCCAGGCGTTTTGCGACGGGAGATAATCGTAGAGCGTGAGCATGGCGCGGGTCCCCGGTTGGTAAGGTGGCTTCGCATGCGGGAAGAAACTAGCGCCACCCGATTCATGATTCAGCAAGGTCGGCGCGAGGAAGGAACTCGGCCTATCACGTTTGCCGCCGCCTCCTCACCTCCCGGCAATATCCTTCGCCACCGCCTGCGCCTCGATGCCGATCTCGCGCAGCAGGCCGGTGACGGGATTATAGAAGCCGACGAGATAAACGCCCATCTCGCTTGCCCGCGCGTTGACGCCGCTCTTGTCCGGCCTGAGTTCCGCCGGCAGGAAGGCGTCATAGGCAGGACGATAGCCCGTGGCGAAAATCGCCGCGTCGAATTTCTTCTCCACGCCATCGACGAATTTCACGCCGGCTCCGGTGAAGCTTGCGATGTCCGGCGCGATGCCGATCCGACCCTGTTTGATCGCCGCCACCGTGCCGACATCGATCACCGGAATGCGGCCGGCCTCGATGCCTTGCAGGATGCCCTGCTTCGGCCGCACGATGCCGTACTTCTCCAGCCGGCCCAGCGCGAGGTCGAGGATCTTGGGAAACATCCAGTCGTTCAGCGCCTGCGGCATGGTCCGGCTGGCGATGCCCACCATCTGGATCGGCACGCCGAAGAGCTGGCGCGGCACGATGTGGACGCCCTTGCGTACCGAGATGGTCGGCCGGGCGCCGCTTTCTGCCAGATCGAGCGCGATCTCCGCGCCCGTGTTGCCCATGCCGACGATCAGCACGTCCTTGCCGGCATAGGGTGCCGCTTCGGTGTAGGCGGCACTGTGCAGCACCTTGCCCTTGAAATCCTCGATGCCCGGGAAATCCGGCATGATCGGCTGGGCGTTGTTGCCGGTTGCGACAACGATCCTGCGGGCGCTAAACAGGCCGGCATCGGTCTGCACCAGCAGGCGATCGCCCTCGCCGCGGATGGATCCGACCGTGACGCCGAAGCGGGGCTCAAGGCCGAAGCGCTCGGCATAGGCATCGAGATAGGCCACCACTTTTTCGCGCGGAACATAGCGGGGGTGGCTTTTCGGGAACGGCACGAAAGGCAGGGAGGAGAAGGATTTCACCGTGTGCAGATGCAGCCGCCGGTAATGCCGCCGCCAGGACGGCGCAACCTCGCCGGCCTTTTCGAGGATCAGGAAATCGACGCCCGCCTGTTTGAGGCAGGCCGCGACGGCGAGCCCGGCGGGGCCGGCGCCAACAATGACGACATTGGTCTCCAAGCGCTTTTCCTCCCGCCAAAGCGGCAAAAGCTATGACGGGAGGGGATGGAGGGGCAAGTAGGGAGAAGCACCCATGCTTCACTGTGTGGGCGCCGACGCCCTACGCCATCGTACCCGGCGCCTCGGGCTCGTCCTCCGGCGGTTCGAGGATCTCGATCAGTCTCGCCACGCGGGCGCCGGGCATGGCATGGCCCTCGTTCACCAGCGCCTCGTCGGCGCCGATCCAGGCGAAGGCTTCGCGCAGCTCCTCGAGGCTGGCGCCTGTCAGCGCGATGTCGGCGATGACGGCCTCGTCGATCGGTCCAAGCACGGAAATGATTTCGTCGCGGGTCATCTTGTCCTCCCCCATCGGTCGGGATGATTGCCCAAGGAAACGGATGACGGGCGGAGCGGGTTCCGGGCGCGGCGGCCCGCAATCTCATTCCGCGAAGGGCGAGACTGCCCGCGCGCTTTGATCTCCCACAAGACAACCGCTATGCACCTAACCCTCGGCCGGATCCTATCGAGTCCTCCATGAAATTCGCCATCCTGCTTTCAGCCCTGCTCCTTTCCTCCCCTGCCTGGGCAGACTGGAAGCCCATCGAGAAGATCGACACCTATGCCGTCTCGGGCCAGAGCGCCGAGCAGCTCTATCTCTCGATTGGCGAGAAGGGGCCGGTGGTCGGCGCGGCCGGCAGCGCGCGGCGTGTCATCGCGCATACTTTCTTCAAGCTGACCTGGCAGCGCGACTACCAGCCGCAAGGCAGCGCCTGCGTGCTGAAGTCGGCGCGGCCGAAGCTGATCATCACCTACACGTTGCCGAAGCCGGCGGGAAAGCTGGACCCCGCTCTGCAGGCGCGCTGGGACCAGTTCGCGGCTGGGCTCATCGCCCATGAAAAGGTGCACGGCGCCGGCATCGTCGAGATGGTCGACAAGATCGTCGCCTTCAGCACCGGCCTCACCGCCGACAACGATCCCAGCTGTAAGAAGGTCAGGGCGGAATTGACGACCTATCTCGACCAACTCTCCAAGGCGCAGCGCCAGGGCAGCCGCGACTTCGACACGAAGGAGTTCGGGCAGGACGGCAACATGCTGAAGCTGATCGCGGCGTTTTTGGGCGCTCCGCCTAAAAGCTGATCTCCACCGCCGCTGCACTTCGCTTCGCCTCGCCATGGAACACCGCCTCGATGTTGTTGCCGTCGGGGTCGAGCAGGAAGCAGGCATAGTAGCCGGGATGGTAATGGCGCTCGCCCGGCGCGCCATTGTCCTTGCCGCCGGCCGCGAGCCCGGCCTTGTAGAAGGCATCGACCATGGCGCGGTCCTTCGCCTGGAAGGCGAGATGATGGCGGCCGGTCAGCACGCCGAGCGCGGCTCGGCTGTCGGCGCTGGAGACGAACAGTTCGTCGGCCCAGAAATAGTCCTGCGCCTCGCCGCCGATCGGGACGCCCAGCACCTCGACCAGAGCGCCATAGAAGCGCCGGCTGGCCTCGATGTCGCGCACCACCAGATGCAAGTGGTCGATAAGCCGGCCGCGATAGAGTTCCATGGATGACGCCTCCTCCTCAATCATGCGGCTCAATCTAGAAGGGGCAGCAGTGTGGTCAATGCGAAGCCCTGAAGGCTGCTGACAGACGCTGTCGGGGTCCTGCCCGACACCTTCGTCGCTCAGGGCCCGAGGGGGCGCACCGAAACCAGATAAAAAATGCAACCGGATTTGTAGGATCGGCTGCCGCCCCGGCGTCCTTCGGACGCAAACGGCACGGTGGACTGGAAAAACCGCGCCACATCAAACAGGATGCCTTACGGCATGGGAGCAGAACCATGAACCATTCCTATCGTTGGGTCATCGTCGCGGCGGGCGCGCTGATGACCTGCGTGGCGCTCGGCGCCATGTTTTCGCTGGCGATCTTCCTGGAGCCGATGTCGCTCGACACCAACTGGTCGCGCACCGGCATTTCCAGCGCCATGACCTTGAACTTCCTGGTGATGGGCCTTGGCGGCTTCGCCTGGGGGACGATCTACGACCGGGTCGGCGCGCGGCCGGTCGTGCTTGCGGGCGCCGTCCTGCTCGGCCTTTCGCTGGTGGTGGCGAGCCGCGCCAATTCGCTCCTCGTCTTTCAGCTCAGCTACGGCATCATCGTCGGGCTGGCCGCCAGCGCCTTCTTCGCGCCGATGATCGCGCTCACCACCGCCTGGTTCGACACCAACCGCAGCCTTGCCGTGTCGCTGGTCTCGGCCGGCATGGGCGTGGCGCCGATGACCATCTCGCCCTTCGCGCGCTGGCTGATCACGGCCTATGACTGGCGCACCGCCATGTTCGACATCGGAGTCATGGCCTGGGTGCTGCTTTTGCCCGCCGTCTTGCTGGTGCGCCAGCCGCCGGCGGCGGCGGCGGCAACCGGCGACGGCGCGCCGGCGCCCGCCGCCGACGATCCCGGCATGAGCGTCGGCCAGGCGCTGCGCTCGCCGCAATTCATCGTGTTGGGCCTCACCTTCTTCGCCTGCTGCGCGGCGCATTCGGGCCCGATCTTCCATATGGTGAGCTATGCCATGTCCTGCGGCGTCGCGCCGATGGCGGCCGTGTCGATCTACAGCGTCGAAGGCTTGGCCGGCCTTGGCGGACGCGTGCTCTATGGCGTGCTCGGCGACCGGCTGGGCGTGAAGCCGGTGCTGGTCGCCGGCCTCGCCATCCAGGGGCTGGTGATCGCCGCCTACCTCGCGGTTGGCCGGATCGAGCAGTTCTACCTCCTGGCCGTCATCTTCGGCGCCACCTATGGCGGCGTGATGCCGCTCTACGCGGTGCTGGCGCGCGAATATTTCGGCTTGCGCATCATCGGCACGGTGCTTGGCGCGGCGACGCTCCTGTCCAGCCTCGGCATGTCGCTCGGCCCGCTCGCCGGGGGCATGATCTACGACGCCTATGCCAGCTATCACTGGTTGTTCATCGGCTCGGCGCTGATCGGCCTGGGCGCGGCCGGCATCGCCATCGCCTTCCCGCCGCAGCCCAGCCGGCAGAAGCTGCAGATGGCGTGAGGGACCGAGCTGGCGGGAGATCGGCCGATCACCCGGTCCCCGTGCCCGTGCGCACTGCCTCGCGATCGCTCTCGTCGCGCTTCACCCGCTCGTCGGAGATCAGCACCACCGGGCATGGGCTGCGCCTCAGGACGCCCGTCGTCGTCTCGCCGAAGATCAGCTCCTCGCCCTGGCGCCGCGCCACGCCCATGACGATGAGCGCCACGTTGCGGCCGGCCTGGCGGGCAATGGCATCGGCGGCGGCGGCCCTCGAGCGGATCGCCGTCTCGATCTCGACGCCATAGCGGTCGGCGAGCGCCACGATGTCCTTCAGCACCGCCTCGCGGCGGCGATGCGAAACCGTGTCGCGCGGCTCCTCGCGGCCGGTGCGCGCGACATAGAGCATCTTGACCGGGGCGCCGGTGACGGCCGCTATCGCGAGCGCCAGATCGGCGCCGCGGCGGGCAACCGCCGTGCCGTTGACCGGTACCAGTATCTTGCCTGAATCCGGACCGAGCTGCGGGATCTGGCGACCTGCCGTCGCCGGCTTCAGGACGAGGCAAAGCGGACCGTCGAAGGAGCCCGCCACCTCGTTCAGCCGATGCGAGAAAGCGCCCTTGGAGGTGACCGCGCGGCCGAGGCCGACGAGCAGCAGGCCGTAGCCCTTGCGCGCCTCCTTCGCGACAGCCTCGGCCGAGAGCACTTCGTGCTGGCGGCGCGTGACCGGCGCTTCGCGCACCGGCGTCTCGTCGGATTTCTTCGCCGCCTCGCGACTGTCCTCCGCACCTTTCTCCATTTCTTCCAGATGCAGGCCTTCCGTCGGCTCGGCATCGATCTCGCCGCTCGAATGCAGCACCGTCGTCGGCTTGCCGGCGCCGATGACGCCGGCGAGATAGGCGGCGAAGCGGCCGACCACACCCTCGTCGACCACCACCAGCAGGCGCTCCAGATTGGCGACGAAGCCCCGCTGGTCGATCTCCTCACGCTCCAGCCGCTTCTTTTCCCGCTCGCCGATGGGCAGCCGCCGCAGCGCCCAGCGCAAGGTCGGCGGCATCGCCAGCGTGGTGATGACGGCCATTGTGAGGATCATGGTGAAGAGATTGTGCGAGAGCACGCCCATCGACAAGCCGATCGAGGCGACGATGACCTCCGTCGAGCCACGAGCGTTCATGCCGCAGCCGACCGCGATGCCTTCGGCGCGGCTCATGCCGGCCACCTCGGCGCCAATGAAGGCGCCGCCGAACTTGCCGATCGAAGCTATGACGACCAGAGCGATGGTGAGCAGCGCCAGTTGCGGATCGATCAGCACGGTGAGGTCGGCCGACAGGCCGGCGACGCCGAAGAACACCGGCATGAAAAGGGCCGTGATAATTCCTCGCAGCTGCCCTTCGATGTGGCGCGACAGGATGGGCGATTCGCCCACCAATATGCCGGCGACGAAGGCGCCCAGCACCGTGTGCACGCCGATCAGGTCGGTGATCAGCGCCATGGCGCCCATGATGGCGAGGATGACGGTGACCACCGCATATTCCGAGCGGAAGGTGTCGTTGGTCCAGCGAATGGCATCGAAGACGATGCGGCGGCCGAGAGTGAAGGAAAACACCATGAAGGCGGCGACGCCCAGGATGGTGAAGGCCAGGCCGGCGATCTCGATCCGCCCCTTGGTGGCGATGCCGATGGTGATGGCGATGACCACCCAGCCGATCGTGTCCTCGATGATGGCCGAGGAGACGATGATCTGGCCGAGGTCGCGGCGCATGAAGTTCATGTCGCGCACCACCATGGCGACGATCTTGACCGAGGAGATCGACAGCGCCGTGCCGAGGAACAGCCCGGCGACGATGCGCTCGCCACCGGCGGCAAGCAGCGTCTCGGGCATGAAATGGGCGGCGATGAAACCGAGTGCGAAGGGCATTGCAACGCCGGCGGCCGAGATGGAAAAGCAGGCGCGGCCGACGCGGCGCACGAGCCGCAGATCGGTCTCCATGCCGGTGAGCAGAAGCAGCATCAGAACGCCAAGCTGGGCGATGGCGTTGATCATCGATTTTTGCGAAGGATCGTCGGCGAAGATCAGCCGCTCGGCCTCCGGCCAGACCCAGCCGAGCAGCGAGGGGCCGAGCAGGATGCCGCCGATCAGCTGGCCCATGACCGCCGGCTGTCCGAGCGTTTCCAGCACCTCGCCGATCCCGCGGCCGACCACCAGAAGCAGGATGAGCTCGGCGACGAAAATGCCTTCCGAGGACATTCCTTTTTTCTCGGCCGCGAAGGTGACAGCTGGCATCAGGGCTAGAGCCGCGACGCCGAGCGCGATCCAGACCGACGGCGACGGTCGCCGATTGAGCATGTTCGACAATTTGCGCACCCCTCATTCCTCGCATCCGCACAACGGTTTGGCCAGAGGATCGGTTGCACGAGGAACTGCCGATCTCCCGTCCGAGAGGTGAGATTGGCAGCTCCTTACAATTCTAATCAAATGCCACCGCCGATCTTTGCTTCCCGGTAAATCGACTCGGCGAAGGTCGCGCCGTGGCGGGCAATAAGGAGAAGCTAATGAAAAGCGACTTTGCCGCCGCCCACCTGCACCTCGACCGGGCGTGCCACTACCTGCGTGGCGATGATGAAACGAGCCGCGCCGCGCTTCAGGCACTCGACCTCGTGATCGAGGCGGTGGCGGCGGCCCAGCATGCCAGGCCGATGGCCGATGTTCTACCCTTTCCGCGGCGCGCGAATGGCGGCGTTCCACCGCTTGCATCCTGACTTATCCGCCTGAAAAGGCCGGAACATTTTGGGCCGGCCACACGTTGTGCTATACGGGGTGTGGCCGGCCTGCTTTTACGAGAATGCGGCCGGCCATGGCGGCGGGAGGCGCATGGCACGATGTCCCAGACGAAGGCCGCAAGATCCACCGACGCGGCCAAGGCCGCGAAATCCATCGAGGCGAACGCGCCCGCAACATCAACCGAAAAGGCAGCACCGCCGCGGGCGTCCGACACGCTGGCGCTGAAGCTCAGCTCTCCCGAATTCACCACCACGCTGTCGCATTTCCACCGCGCCGAGATCGCGCGCATGGCCGGCTGGCGTGACAGGCTCGACCGCACCAGCAACTGGGCGATCACCGTGGTGGCGGCGATGCTGTCGGTGTCACTGTCGACGCCCAGCGCGCATCACGGCGTGCTCTTGTTCGCCATGCTCCTGATCACGCTGCTTTTGTGGATCGAAGCGCGGCGCTATCGCTTCTTCGACGTCTACCGCGCCCGCGTGCGGCAGTTCGAACGCTACTATTTCGCGCAGATCTTTTCGCCGCAGCCGGACTACGCTTCCAACTGGCTCGCAATCCTCGGCGAAGGCCTGCGCTCGCCGCGTTTCCTGATCACGCAGCGCGCGGCGCTGATCCGCCGGCTGCGCCGCAATTACATCTTCATGTACACGATCCTGCTGCTTGCCTGGATTCTCAAGATCACCACGCCCAGCCTGTCGCGCGAAGGCTCGCCCATCGGCTTCGGCGCATCGCTGGTCGACACGTTCCGCGTAGCGACGCTCGGGCCTATCCCCGGCGTGGTCGTCGTGTGCGGGGTGGCCGCCTGCTATCTCGCGCTGCTTGCCGCCGCCTTCCTCATCCGCGCCGATGACGGCGAGCTGTCCTTCGGCGATGTGCATGTGTGAGGAAAGGAAGGAGGGAGTAGGGCAATAAGGCAGTAGGGGAATAAGGGATGGAAGTCGCGGCGTTCGCATGGTCGGCTTTTCTTGCTCCCTTACTCCCTTACTGCCTTACCTTACCGCCCTACTGCCCTAATGCCCTACTGCCCTGCCCCCTTTCACTCCGGCGACACCGCCGCGCGGAACTCCTGCCTGCTGTTGCGGGCAGGATAGGGTTCGTCCGGCACGGGAACGCCGAGATGGGTGCAGAGCGGCGCCCAGCCGTCGCCGAGCTTGTGCACCAGCAGTCGCTCCACCGGCACGGTGTTCAGCACTGCCTCGACATTGTCCCGATAGACGGCGATCGCATGGGTGCGGTCCTGCGGACGGCCGCCGAAGACCTGGTTGGCGATGAGCGCGATGCCCAGAGACTCCTGGTCGGAGCTGCCGACGATCGCCGGCAGGATGGTCTTTTCGAAACTCTCCCACCAGCTCTCGGGCGAGCGCCAGGTGAGGATGACGCGCGCCTGCGGATAGGCTTCGATCAGCTCACGCCAATAGAACGCCGAGGGCCAGTCCACGCAGGATTTGTATCCCGCGAAGAGCTGGGCCCAGTCGGGCGCGTCGCCCCTGGCCAGCGCCCGCCAGAGCCGCTTCTGCTCCGCATGCGCCATGACCTCCCACATATGATGGCAGGGGCCGAAGCCGAGAATGGTCAGCGCCTCGCGCATCGAATCCGTACCGGTCCGACCGAAGCCGGTTCCTATCACCATCAGCGACATTTCCCCCTCCTCCATTTTTCCCGTGTTCAAGCGGTTGCCGTCAGCCTCCCTGGACCACGAGCCGCAGGCGGTTGCCTTCCGGATCAGCGGTCGAAATGGCGCGACCGTCTCTTTTCGCTTGTATATCAGCCGCTTCGAGCCTGCGCTGCACGGCGCCGAGCTCCTGCGCCGAGCCAAGCTCGATGGTGAAATGGTCGAGGCCGGCCGCACCCGGCGGCGGCTCGCGCAACTCGTCGCGCGCCCAGATGTTGAAGGCCACCATATGGGGGCGGCGCTCGGTGCCGCAGTCGAACATGCCGAAGCTCCTGGACTGGATGTGGGGGCGGAAGCCGAGCACGCCCAAATAGAACTTCATCAGCATCTCGGGCGCGCGGGCGCGCAAATGGATGTGGCCGATGAAGGCATCCTGCGCCATCCTCGGCTCGACATGGCCGGAATTGCCGAGGTCGCGCAGCAAGCCCGAGATGTTCAGCGGCTCCAGCCCCGAATGCGCGCTGCCGTCGACGGCGATCAGCGACACGCGACCACTGGGCGAGACTTCGCGGCGCAGCAGGCGTTCAGGCGTGTCGAAGCATATCTCGATACCGTTGCCGGATGGATCGGAGACGTAGAGCGATTCCGAAATCAGGTGGTCCTGGGCGCTGTATCGCAACCCCGACGCCTTGAGGCGGGCGGCCGTATGCGCGAGGTCGCGGCGGGTGGTGACATGGATGGCGACATGGAAGAGATCGCGCGACTTCTGCGGCAGGGCGACTTCCGCACCCGCATGGAGCACGATCAGCGTCCGGCCGCCGGCGCCGAGCTCCGCCTGAGCGGCGTCCTCGCCGGCCAACGCCAGTCCGAGCGTGTCGCGCCAAACGGTCAAGGCGGAAGGAATGTCGGTCACCTTAAGATGGACCGGCCCGAGACGCGTGGCCTGAGACAGCAATCCTTCGTCCATCATCATCCATCCGATTGCGGTCGATGGATATATTAGCTCCGAACGATATTTATGTCTTGCGCCAAGTTCGGGTTGACCCCTTCCCGGCGGGCGGCGACTATCGCCGAAGCAGGCTGCCTTTTCCGCAGCTCCGAACGAAGCAGGAGGAAGCTCCCATGGACGACACCGACCACTGGCGCAACATGGCGAGCGCGCCGCGGGACGGCAGCCGCATCCTGGTGACGGTGCGCTCCTCCGAGCAGGGGCCGGCCGAGGTCGACATGGCCTACTGGTCGCGAGCCGACCAGTTCGGCGAGGAAGGCTGGCGGGCCTCGGACTCTTCGCCCGGCCGCATCGTCGAATATGCCGAGCCGGAGCTCAGATGCTGGATGCCGCTGCCGAGCGCCGGACGAGGCTCTATGCCCAGCCCCTGGGAGGGCGAGGACGTGCCGCTGGTGGATGGCGACGGGATTTAGCGGCGCCTTGGCGATTGGCAAAGCAGCGGTGACAGACAATCTCCCCCTAGCGGGAAGATGTCTTGCCGAACCCCATTGCCTCGTCCATGCTAGGATCTGCGCGCGTCGCTTCGCTCCTTGCTCCGCCCTAGAGTGACGAAGGATAGGCTGGCGGGACAGCGCCCCCTCTGTCCTGCCGGATATCTCCCCCCACTAGGGGGAGATTAGCAGCTTCGGCGTCGGCTCCCCTCTACCAGAGCGCTAAAACAAAAACGCCGCCGTCGCCGGATCGGGACCGGTGCGGCCGTCGGCGGAATCCAAGCCGCGGATGGTCTGCATGTCGTCTGCGTCCAGCTCGAAGTCGAAGACGTCGAAATTGCCGGCGATGCGCTCTTGGTGGATCGACTTCGGGATGACGATCAACCCCTCCTGCAAATGCCAGCGGATGGTCACCTGCGCCACCGACTTGCCGTGCTTCTTCGCGAGCTTCTCCAGTGTCGGGTCGGAAAGCAGCCGGCCGCTGCCCAGCGGGCTCCAGCTCTCGATATGGATGTTATGCTTCTTGTGGAAGTCGCGCTTGTCGCGCTGCTGGAAGCGCGGATGCAGCTCGATCTGGTTGACGACAGGCGTCACGCCCGTTTCGCCGATGATGCGCTCCAGATGATCCTGGTTGAAGTTGGAGACGCCGACCGACTTGATACGGCCGGCCTTCTGCAGCTCGACCAGTGTCTGCCAGGCCTCGACATATTTGTTCTGGCTGGGCACCGGCCAATGGATGAGGAAAAGATCGATCCGGTCGATGCCGAGCTTTTGCATCGTGTCGTCGAAGGCGCGCAATGCCGCGTCACGCTGATGCGCGCCGTTGCGCAGCTTGGAGGTGATGAAAAGCTCGTTCCTCGGCACGCCCGCCGCGCGGATCGCGTCGCCGACGCCTTCCTCGTTGCGGTAGCCCTCGGCGGTGTCGATGAGACGGTAGCCGGCCTCGATTCCCCCGCGCACGATCTTTGCGGTGATGGCGGGGTCGACCTGCCACACGCCGAGCCCGATCTGCGGGATGGTCGAGCCGTCGTTGAGTTCGAGCTGTTCGGGCATGGGACGTTCCTTTTGGGAGGGAGGGTGCCGACTATGTAGGCCGCGGGTTGGAGAATGCGAGAGGGCGACAGATAATGCGACGCTGACGCTGCCAATCTCCCCCCTTGTGGGGGAGATTGGCAGCTTCGCCGCCGGCTCTCCTACAAGAAATCGGTGGAGGCAGCCTCAGCCCCTGGCCCCGAATCGCAGCCCATCGATCAAGAGCTTCACCAGCCGCCCTGAGCGCTCGCGCCAGTCGGGTGTGTTTGGCGCCGAGTAGATGCCGCCGAGCGCATGCATGACATCGGAGGCGTCGACGTCGGCGCGGATTTTTCCAGCGGCGGCGGCGGCCTGGACCAGGCTTCGCATGGCGCCCGAGACGCGGCCGGACGTGTCGGAGAACAGCGTGGAATTGGTGGTGAGCAACAGGCGCAGGCTGGTGGCGAGGCCGCGCTTGGTGGCGATGTAGTCGACGAAGCGCTGCATCCAGAGCTCCAGCGCGACATCGGCGGGATGCTCGCGGGCAAGTTCGTCAGCGGCGTGGCAGAGCCCTTCCACCTCGCGGCGGTAGACGACCTCGACCAGATGCTCGCGCGTCGGGAAATGCCGGTAGAGCGTTCCGATGCCGACCCCTGCCCGCCTGGCGATCTCCTCCAGCGAGACATCGACGCCGTCGCTGGCAAACATTTGCGCCGCCGCTTCGACCAGCTTGTCGCGGTTGCGCCGCGCGTCGGCGCGCAACGGCTTCTGCGCCGGCGCATCGCGCGTCGCTTCAGCGGTCATTTCCTGCTCGGGCACTTTTTTCTCCACCAGCGCAATATGGGGGGTTGAACCATGGCTGGCCAGACCCCAGTTAAACAAACGGAGGCACCTCCGCTTTTGTGGAGTGCTTTTATCATATAACCAGGGGAAGCGTTATGTCACCAGATCAAGGACGGGCTTCGCCTGGCCGCTGGAGTGAGGTTGGGGCGCCGGAACTGCTGATCTCCCCCCTTGCGGGGGAGATGGCCGGCAGGCCAAAGGGGGGTGCTGTCCCGCCGAGGTATCAGCCGGTGACGAGCGCTTCCTCGGCGATGTTTTCTCGTGGAATGCGCAAACCACAAACGCCTCGTTCCGTCACACCCCCTCTGCCCTGCCGGGCATCTCCCCCGCAAGGGGGGAGTTTAGTCTCCTCACCGCCGGCGTCTACCGGCCATCGTTGCCCTTGCCCCTAACCCCCCAAGCCCCATTTCCATCCGCCTAGCGTCCAGCAATCGGAGCCCGACGCCTCATGACAAGTCAAATCCACACAGGCCAGACCATCATCGATCCTCCCGAAGACGGCCATTTCAGGAATGGCACTGCCAGCAACGGCTTAGCCCCCAGTCCCACCACGCTGTCCCTCCATCTCACCATCAACGGCCGCGACCATGCGCTTGAGATCGAGCCGCGCGTCACCCTCCTCGACGCGCTGCGTGAGCGGCTGCACCTGACCGGCACCAAGAAGGGCTGCGACCAGGGCCAGTGCGGCGCCTGCACGGTGCATGTCAACGGCGAGCGTGTGCTTGCCTGCCTGACCTTGGCCGCCCAGGTCGAAGGCCGCGAGATCACCACCATCGAAGGCCTGGCCGGCGAGGACGGCACGCTAAACGCCGTGCAAGCCGCTTTCCTCGAGCAGGACGCCTTCCAGTGCGGCTATTGCACGCCAGGGCAGATCATGTCGGCGGTGGCCTGCATCCGCGAGGGCCATGCCGGTTCCGATGAGGAAATCCGCGAATACATGGCCGGCAATCTTTGCCGCTGCGGCGCCTATCCGAACATCGTCGCCGCCGTCCGCCAGGCCGCACAGGAGCTGCGCACATGAGAGATTTTTCCTACCTCCGCGCCGATAGTATCGAGGCCGCGCGCAACGCCGCCGCCCTTCCCGGCGCCATGCTGCTTGCCGGCGGCACGACGCTTGTCGATCTCGCCAAATGCGGCGTCGCCGAACCGGCAACGGTCATCGACATCAGCCATATCGAGGGGCTCAGCGCCATCGACGTGACCGCCGATCGCGCCATCATCGGCGCACTGGCCAGGATGAGCCATGTAGCCGACAACCCGCAAGTGAAGAGCCTCTTCCCGGCGGTGTCGGAGGCGCTGTGGCAAGCGGCTTCGGCGCAGTTGCGCAACATGGCCACCATCGGCGGCAATCTCATGCAGCGCACGCGCTGCCCCTATTTCCGCGACCCCGCCAACTTCCACGCCTGCAACAAGCGCGCGCCGGGCAGCGGCTGCTCGGCGATCGGCGGCGTGACGCGCGGCCATGCGGTGCTTGGCGTGAGCGAAGCCTGCATCGCCACCTATCCGGGGGATCTCGCGGTGGCGCTCGTCGCCTTCGACGCCGAGGTCGATCTCGGCGAGCGCAAGCTCAAGGTGGAGGACTTCTTTCTCGCCCCCGGAGCGACCGCCGAGCAGGAGCACGACATCCGCCCCGGCGAGGTGATCACGGCGATCGAGATCCCCGGCTCGGCCGCGGCCAGGCGCTCGACCTACATCAAGGTGCGCGACCGCCAGTCCTATGAATTCGCGGCGGCAAGCGCCGCCGTCGGGCTTGAACTCGAAGGCGACGGCCGCACCATTCGCGACATCCGCGTGGCACTTGGCGGCGTCGCGACGAAGCCTTGGCGGGCGCGCGCCGTCGAGGACGCGCTGAAAGGCAAGGCGCTCGACGGAGACATCGTCCGCAAGGCGAGCGAGCTCGCCATGGAGAGCGCCGTCGACCATGGCGCCAACCAGTACAAGATCGCATTGGCGCCGCGCGTGATCGCGCGCGCCATCCTCAAATTGGGAGAAACGGCATGACCGTTCATGACATGAAGCACGCCGCGTCGGACAGCGCGCGCCTCGAAGCGGTCGGCGGGCGCCTGTCGCGCGTCGACGGCCCGGCCAAGATCACCGGCGCGGCGAAATACGCCTTCGAGCAGCAGCTCGAAGGGCTGACGCACGCGGTGCTGGTCGGCGCGACCATCGCCGCCGGCAAGGTCTCGGCCATCGACACCCGCGCGGCCGAGACGGCCCCCGGCGTGCTCGCAGTGCTCACGCCCGACACGATCATGGAACTGAAGGGCGCTTCGGACTGGCTGGGTAACCCGCCGTCGCAGCCGACCTACTCGCCGCTCGTGCGCGAGGTCACCTTTTCCGGACAGCACATCGCGGCGGTGGTGGCCGAGACGTTCGAGCAGGCGGTGGCGGCAGCCGCGCTGGTCAAGGTCTGGTATGACGAGGCGCCGGCCATCGTCGATCTCAGCGACGGCAAGGCCGGCGACGGCATCCCGATCGACGCCATGACCAAGGAATGGGGCGATGCCCAAGCCGCTTTCGCCGCGGCGCCGGTGCGCATCTGCGCGGCCTACAACACGCCGCGCGAGTACCAGGCGGCGATGGAGCCGCATGGGCTGATCGTGCGCTGGGAAGGCGACGAGCTGACCGTCTGGGAGCCGAGCCAATGGCTCGACGGGATGGCGCGCACTTACGCCGAGTGGTTCGGCGTGCCGTTCGAGAATGTGCGGCTGGTCTCGCCCTATATCGGCGGCGGTTTTGGGTCGAAGGCGCTGGCGCTGGCGCACAGCGCGGTGGCGGCGGCCGCTGCCAGGATGCTGGGGCGACCGGTGAAGCTGGTGCTCAACCGGCCGCAAAATTTCACCTCCTATGGCGGCCGCGCCGCGACACGGCAGACCGTTGCGATCGGCGCCGACAGGGATGGCAGGATCCAGTCGATCGTGCATCGCGGCGTCAACGAAACCGCCGTCGACGGCATGTGGGTCGAGCCGCTCGGCTCGGTCACCTCGATCATGTACGCCACGCCCAATTTTTCCTCGAAGCAGAATGTCGTGCGGGTCAACACCGTGGTGCCGGGAGCAAAGCGCGCGCCGGGCGAGAACCCCAGCGCGTTCGGCATCGAATGCGCCATCGACGAGCTGGCCTATGAGCTCGGCATCGATCCACTGGAGATGCGGCTGATCAATTATGCCGAGCAGGATCCCCATGCGAAGAAGGCGTGGTCGACGCGCCAGTTGCGCGAGGCCTTTGCCGCCGGAGCCGAAGCCTTCGGCTGGGCGAAGCGTTCGCCGGAGCCGCGCTCGATGCGGGACGGCCATCAGCTCATCGGCTGGGGCATGGCCGCCGGCACCTATCCGGTGCGGCGCGCCCATGGGGAGGCGGTTGTGAAGATCCTCGCCGACGGTTCGGTCGAGGTGGAAAGCTCTTCCATCGACATGGGCCAAGGCACCTATACGATCCTGGCGCAGACGGCCGCCGAAACGCTCGGCGTTCCGGTGGAGAAGGTCTCGGTGAAACTCGGCGACTCGCATTTCGCCCGCGCCGGTGTCACCGGCGGCTCGCGGCTCGCCGGCGTCATGACCGGCGCCGTCTACAAGGCAGCCGGCCAGGCGCTGGACGAGCTGGTCGGCCTGGCACTCTCCGATCCGCGCTCGCCGTTCCAGAAGCTGCAGGCGAACACGCTCGTCGTGCAGGACGGCCGCGTCGCCTCCCCGCGCGGCGAAGGGCCGGAGCTGTCGATCGCCGAGTTCATGGCTGCTGTCGGCCGCGAGCAGATCGAAGCCAAGGGCGACACGCTGCCGGCCAGCACGACGCCGCAGGAGCGCTACGCGAACTACACGACCATCGCCAGGTCGATCCCGCACACCGAGGGCGACTGGTCGCGCCATTCCTGGTGCGCGCATTTCGTCGAGGTGCGGGTGGATGAGGATTTCGGCACCGTGCGCGTGTCGCGCGTGGTGTCGGCGCTGGATTCGGGCCGGCTCTATAACCCCAAGCTGGCGGAAAGCCAGTGGAAGGGCGGCATCATCATGGGCATCGGCCAGGCGCTGCTCGAGGAAGGCATCGTCGACCGCCGCCACGGCCGCATCGTCAACGGCAATTTCGCCGACTACATGCTGCCGACCAATGCCGACATTCCCGACATCCAGACGATCTCGGTCGGCATCCCCGACCCGCACTCTTCCGCCCTCGGCGGCAAGGGCGTCGGCGAGCTGGCGATCGTGGGGATCGCGCCGGCGATCGCGAATGCGGTGTTCCACGCGACGGGCAAGCGGGTGCGGGATCTGCCGATCACGCTGGAGAAGGTGATCTGAGCTCGTCGGCAGGGGGCGTGACGGAGCGCCGTCCTCTCGGGATCAAGGTTCCTCGCCCCACGAATGTGGGGAGAGGTGGCTCGGCGAAGCCGAGACGGAGAGGGGAGCGCCCGACGAGGCCCCCTCTCCGTGCGCGGGGGGGCCCCCCCGCCCCCCCCCGGGGGGGGGGGGGGGGCGGCGACCGCGGGGGGGGGGGGCGGGCCGCCCCCCCCACAGAGCACCCAGACCAAACACCACCACGCGCGCGGACGGGCGTCCACACCACAAA
>NZ_JARTVT010000012.1:12732-28192 GCF_029625685.1 Mesorhizobium sp. WSM4976 | reverse complement strand
TTTTTTTGTTTGGTGGGGTGTTTTTTTTTTTTTGGGTTTTTTTTTTTTTTTTTGGGGGGGTCTGCTTTTTTTTTCCCCCCCCCCCCCCCCCGTGGGGGGGGGGGGGGGGGCGGGCCCCCCCCCCCACGGAGAGGGGAGCGCCCGACGAGGCCCCCTCTCCGTCCGCTTCGCGGACACCTCTCCCCCGCCTTTGGCGGGGGCGAGGAACGCAAGCCTGTTTAGGCCGGCGGGACAGCGCCTCCCTCTGTCCTGCCGGACATCTCCCCACAAGGGGGGAGATCGGTCGTCACCACGACTTTCGTCAATCTCCAACGTCTTCCCTTCCTACCAATCCAGCCCGAACACCAATTTGCCGAAATGCAGTCCGCCGGCCGCCATGCGGGTATAGGCTTCGGTCGCCTCTTCTTGCGAAAACACCTTGTCGACGACCGGCTCGATACGGGCCGCGCCGATGGCCCGCGCCGCGTCCTTGAGGTCGGACACCGATCCGGTGTTGTTGCCCACCACCTTCAGCGCCTTGATGATGATCGGCAGCAGGTTGACCTTCGCCTCGGCGCCGGTGACGAAGCCGATGGTGAACAGTGTTCCGCCGGGCGCGGTGGCGTTGACGGCGCGCCCGAAGGTGGCGGTGCCCCCGGTCTCGACGATGAGGTCGGCGCCGAGGCCATCGGTCAATTCCAGCACCTTGCCGTCCCAGTCCGGCGTCGAGCGGTAGTTGATCAGGTGATCGGCGCCGAGCGCCCTCGCCCGCTCCAGCTTCTCGTCCGAGGACGAGGTGATGATGACGGTGGCTCCGGCGGCCTTTGCGAGCTGCAACGTGAAGATCGAGACGCCGCCGGTGCCGAGCAGGACCACCACCGAGCCCGGCCCGACTTCGGCGGCGCGGATGGCGTTCCAGGCGGTGGTGCCGGCAATGGGCAGAGTCGAGGCCGCCTCGAAGGAGAGATGCGCCGGGACCGCAACGACGGAATTGGCGGGCAGCGCAACATATTCGGCCAGAGATCCCGGCAACGAAATGCCGCGCATCTGCCTCATCTCATACGGCCGCGGCCGGCCGCCGATCCAGCGCGGTTTGGCATGGGCGACAACGCGATCGCCGAGGCTAAAGCCTGTCACACCCTCCCCGAGCGCGACGATCTCGCCGGCGTCGTCGGCGACCGGGATCAGCGGGAACACAGGTCCGGGGTAATTGCCGCTCGCCACTGCGACGTCGACGAAATTCAGGCTCGCCGCGCGCTGGCGGATCAGCACCTCGCCGCGCTGCGGTTCGGGCGTGGCGACATTAGCGGCGCGGAAGGCGTCGAGCCTGGGCTGGCTGAGTTCTATGGCTTTCATGGGTTCACTCCGTGGCTGGTCGATTGACGGTTGAGTGAACCTATCTGCTGCGCTATGCCTCGATAATTCTCGGATTTTGAATTTGAGTGTTGCAAATAATGCAGCAATCCTACGAACCCGCGGCCCTTGCCGAAATGGCTGCCTTCGCGGCCGTCGCCGAGGCGCGCTCCTTCACCCGAGCGGCTGCGAGGGTCGGACGCGACGCGACCATCCTGTCGCGCCGCCTGCAATCGCTGGAAGAACGGCTCGGGGTTCGCCTGCTCCATCGCACCACGCGCAGCGTGTCACTGACCGAGGCGGGAGCGGAATTCCTGGTCCGCGTGCGCGCGATCCTGGCTTCTGTCGACGAGGCCGAAGCCGCCGCCTCCGCCCATGCCGGCGGCCGGCCGCGCGGGCTGCTCAGGCTGGCGCTGCCCGGCACGTTCGGGCGCATGTGGATAGCCCCGTTCCTGCCGCAGTTCCTCGCCGAGTTCCCGGATCTGCGCATCGAGGCCGAATTCTCCAACCGTTTCGCCGATCTCGTCGCGGAGAATTTCGACGTCGCCGTGCGGCTGGGCAGCCTGGAGGATTCACGCCTGGTGGCGCGCAAGGTGGCGACGCGGCGCCGGCTTCTCTGCGCCGCCCCTTCCTACCTCGCCCGAAGGGGCAGGCCTCAGACGCCGCAGGCGCTGCTCGAACATTCCTGCCTCGGCTTCACCGGCTTCCAGAGCTTTCCGGCCTGGGAGATGACTGACCGCGATGGCCGGCGCGTGCGTGTCGAGGTTTCCGGACCGCTGGTCAGCGACGACGCCGAGGTGCTGGTCGAAGCCGCCGTGCAAGGCGTCGGCCTGATGATGAGCACGGACTGGCTGGTCGGGCGCGAACTCGCCAGCGGCCGGCTGGTGCCGATCCTGGAAGACTGGACACTGGCCGACGAGGGCGCGGTCTATGTCGTCATGCCCTCGGTCAAAGGCCAGGCCGCCAAGACCCGTGCCTTCGCCGACTGGATCGGCAAGCGATTTTCGCCAGAGCCGCCCTGGCGGCGTTGAAGACCGCGGCAAACCCGCGCTACCCAGCCAGCAAATTCGCATCCCGCGCCAGCCGCCAGCGCCCGTCCGCTTCCTTGCGCAGCAGCGTCAGCGTATAGCCGGATCGCCGCACCGGCTTGCCGCCCGGCGGCGTCGCGCTCATGTCGATGCGGTTGCGGATATAGGCCCAATCGCCGAGGACCTTGAGCTCCACTATCTCGCTTGCGCCGTCGACCTTTGTCTCGCCCATCCCTTTGAAGGCAGCGGCGAAGGCTTGCCTGCCGAACGGCTCCTTGCCGGGAACCATGAAGACGACGTCGTCCGTCATCAGGTCGAGCACGGTCTCCAGATCGCCCCTGCGGCTCGCCACCATCCATGTCTCGACCAGCTGTCGGATCGCAGCCTCTTCGTCGGTCATTGCCCTGCTCCCTGCAATTCTGCGGCGTCGGGTTCGCTCCATAGGTGGCGCGCCCGCCGCCGGTGGCAATGCCCGGTGACGGAACCCGCCCTCTGTCGCCTGCGTTTGCAATGCATCACTCCAAGAATGGAGACGGACGATGGCAAGCGCAGCCGACCGCGATCCGCGGCACCACACGCAGAAAATGCAGAAAGCATTCCAGGAGATTCAGGGTCACCTCCGGGAAGACATCACCAAGGTCGATGAGCCTCAGCTGAAGGCAATGTTCGAAACGTCGGCGGAGGTCCTGGGCGGCCTGATCAAGGCGTTCAGGGACTATGAGCAGAAGAATGAGGCAGCCTGGCGATAAGCCGGCCGCAGCAATTCCAGGAAAAGCGTGGGCGGTTTCCGTCCAGAATGCGTAGAAACAAAGAGGTCGTGCGTTTCGCCGTTTCCATGAAACGGTGAAGCGCACTAGATTGCCTCACCAGCTCACGCAAGAGGCAAGGCTAATGTCCACGACCGTAAATGTCCGCTACATGGTCAACGACGTCGAAGAGGCCCTCACCTAGTACACGAAATACCTGGGCTTCACGCAGCTTTCCAACCATGCGCCGGCCTTCGCGGACGTTACGCGGGGAGCGCTTCGGCTGCTCCTCAGCGGTCCGACCAGTTCCGCGGGCAGGCCGATGCCCGACGGCGAGCGGCCTGGACCAGGCGGCTGGAACCGCATCCACCTGATCGTCGAGGATCTCGCGGCGGAGGTTGCCAGGCTGCGGGCGGCGGGCCTCAGCTTCCGCAATGACATCGTGACGGGGCCTGGCGGCTCGCAGATCCTGCTTGTCGATCCTTCCGGCAACCTGGTGGAACTCTTCCAGCCGGCCAAGGCCAGGTGACCTCAAGCCCCCACGTGGCGGTAAGGACGTGGGGAAGACGATCGTGGCCACCGCCCAGCCGGTGCTGAGCTACGACCTCGGCGCCGCGGGCGGGCAGCTGGAGCCCGGCATCAGCGGCTCCTTCACCTTCAAGGCCGGCGACAAGAGCCTGGCGAAGAAGCTCGAGCTGGAGGCGATGTACAATTACTTCGCCGCCGAGCTCTCCGGCCCCGCCGATCCGCTGCTTTCGCTGCTGCGCGGCAAGGGCGACGTGACGGTGAGCGCCGACAAGTACGGCGCGGCGACGTTTCCGCTGAAGGGCTCAGGCGCCTTGATCGGCAAGCTGCTGGCCGAGTGCGGCAAGGGTTCTGGCGGCGAGGCCGATTGACGCCTGTTCCGCCGCGCTCGGTCACGCCTTGCGCGGAAGGGGAATGGGTTGGAAGCCGACGTCCGGCTCCGCCAGCCGCGTCGCGTCGCGCCCGCTTGCCTTGGCGGCGTAGAGCGCCTTGTCCGCCTGGAGGAGCAGGCTCGTCGGATTGTGGCGAGCGGCGGGGCCGCTGATGGCGATGCCGACGCTGATAGTGACGATCTTGCGCTCGCTGCGGTCATGTTTCAGCGCCCGCTCGCGCACCGCGGCGCGCAAATCGTTGGCAACGCGGATCGCGCCGGCGGCCGAGGCCTCCGACAGGATGACGGCGAACTCCTCGCCGCCATAACGCGCCACGAAATCGGCCGAGCGCGTGCGCTGGCGCAGGCAATCGGCGATCTGGCGCAGGCACTCGTCTCCGGCGAGGTGTCCGTAGCGGTCATTATAGGCCTTGAAGGAGTCGACATCGATCAGCAGCAGCGCGAATTCCTTGTCGGACTGACTTGCATCCGCAACGACGCCGGCCAGCCGTTGATCGAAGGCGCGTCGGTTGCCCACGCCAAGCAGCGGATCGGTGTTGGCTAGCTGCGCCAGCTGATTGCTGAGCGTGGTCAGTTCTCCCTCGGTGCTCTTGATCCCGGTGATGTCGGAAACGACCACGAGCGCCAGTCCCGCCTCTGTCGGCCTTGTCCGCAACATCAGCCAGCGGCCGTCGAAAAGCTTGATCTGCTGCTCGCCCGGCGTGCGCAGCGCGCCGACCACATTGTCTATCCACTCCCTTTCGTGACCCTTGGGGATGCCCACCTGCTCGCCGGTCACGGTCACGGCTTCGAGGATGTCGCGCAGTCTCGTGCCGGGAACGCGCAGGTCGCCGGTGAGCGGAAAGAAGTCCCGGTATTGCTCGTTGCAGAAGATCAGCATGCCTTCGGCATCGAACATGGCAAGCCCGTCCGACATTTCCGACAGCGCGTAGGAAAGCTGGTTCTTGGCCTCGAGCAATGCCTGTTCGAGCTGCTTGTTCGCTGTGACGTCGCGCGTGACGCCGACCAGGCCGATGATATTGCCCTCGACATCGCGCACGGGCGTCTTCGAGGTAGAGAACCAACGGAGATTGCCCTCCGCGTTGGGCACCTGCTCCTCGAAATCGGCCATCCCCTCGCCCGATTCCAGCATTCGCTGCTCCAGCTCAAAGAGGATCTGGGCGCGCGCCGCGTCCGCTATGTCGAAGTCGGTCTTGCCCGTCATCTGGACCGGATGATCATAGCCATGGAATGCGGCGACGGACTGATTCACGGCGACGAACTGGCCTCGCGTGTTCTTGACGTAGTAGAAGTCCGGCGCCTGGGCGACGGCGGCGCGCAGCAGATCGCGCTCCTTGGTGACAAGCTGCGTATGCAGCACGACAAGGCCGGCTACGGCGGTTGCCGCGATATTGAGTGCGATGAGCGGCAGCAAAAGGCGCGCGTCGATGGCGGGCGCGCCCGTCTGCGGCAGGATCGAGATCGACGCCAGCCCGGACAGGCCAACACAAACCGCAAACACCAGCACTTGCCAGGCGCGCGTTTGGCGGCGCCCAATGATACGGTTGGCAAGAACGCCGGCGGCGAACGCCACCGCAATGCCGATCAGGCCGGCAGTGAGGCCCTGGCCGCCGATGGCGATGCGATATCCCAGTGGAAAGGCGGCGGCCACCAATGCGCCCGGCAGGCCGGCGAACAGGCCGGCCGTCGCAACCAGCGACGTCCTGAGATCCAGCAGGACGCCCGGCTGAACCTCGACGGCCAACAGCATGGAGGCCAGCGCGCCCCAGCCCATGATGCAGCCGAAGACAAGCAGCCTGAACCTTTGCGAGCGTCCCTCGAGCCAGGACTGCACATAGTTCCAGCCGGAAACGAACAGCGCCACCGCAGCGAGATTTGCCGTAAGATGTTGCCACATGGCGCCGATGCCGACCTCCGATCGGGTCATTAAAAGCGCCTGAAAAGTTGTTTCCGGGTTAAGGCCGCCACCCAGGGCGGTTCCCCGGTTGAGTGGGGCGGTGGTGGGCAAGCCAAGCTCCGGGCCCCAGCATGGGCGAGAGCCGCGCCCCCCTTGGCGAACCTCCCCTTGCCGCACCATATGAATTGCGCCGGCGTCGATTGTCCTCGCGACAAGCGTGATCGATCCCAGACATGCCGGCCAGGCGGTCCATCCCGGGCTGCCGACGCTCCTCGCGAGGCCGGTTGCGGCATCGCGCGACCCCAAAGGCCGCGACAAGGAGCTATTTCGATGAATCCGATCACCCTTTTCCTCACCGCCGTCCTCGCGCTCATCGGCGCCGGTATCGGCGCGCTGGCCGGGCCATGGGCGGGGGCGCCGTTCTTCGTCATCGCGGCGCTGGTCGCCGCCTCGCTGAAGATGGCCAACACCTGGCAGCGCTTCGTGGTCCTGCGCGCCGGCAACCTGCTGGGCGTGCGCGGCCCCGGCCTGTTCATGATCGTCCCGGTGCTGGACAATGTCGTGGCGGTCATCGACCAGCGCATCCAGACCACCGCCTTCAACGCCGAGGAGGCGCTGACCAGGGACACCGTGCCGGTCAATGTCGACGCCGTCATCTTCTGGCATGTGCATGACGCGCGCCAGGCGGCGCTGGAAATCACCAATTACCGCGAGGCGATCGACCGCGTAGCGCAGACCTCGCTGCGCGAGATGATCGGCTCCTCGATGCTGTCCTCGCTGCTCTCCGACCGCAAGGCGGCCGACGAGCATCTGCGCGACGTCATCGGCGCCAAGACGGCGCAATGGGGCATCACCGTGATGTCGGTCGAGATCCGCGACGTCGCGATCCCCGTGGCGCTGCAGGACGCCATGTCGCGCCAGGCGCAGGCCGAGCGCGAGAAGGAGGCGCGCGTCATCCTGGGTTCCGCGGAAGCGGAAGTCGCGGCGAAGTTTGTGGAAGCGGCCACCACCTATGCCGACCATCCGGCGGCGCTTCAGCTGCGCGCCATGAACATCATCTACGAGACGACCAAGGAGCGCGGCGCCACCATCCTGATCCCGACCGGGCTGGTGGACAGCCTCAACCCGGGCGGCGCTGGTTCAGGCCGGGGTCCTGAAAAGCGCGGCGTAGTCACCGCAAGGCCATGAAGACTAGGTCCGGCTCGCGCGCAATGGCGCATGAGCCGGACCGGATTTTTCAATGATAGATGGAAACTCAGTAATCGGAGCCGCTCTCGACCACGACCGGACGATGATGGTGCCGGTGGCCGATCGAACTCGTGACGACAACCGTATCGCGGCGGTGATGACGGTAACGCCAGCCGCGCTCGCCATTGTCGTAGAAGGCGACCGTGCCGTGACGGCGGTGATGAAGACGGTGGCCCTCGTCATTGATGACGATCGCCGGGCGGTGGTGATAATAATGCCTGTGATGCGTCCTGATCATGACATCGGCCTCGGCCGCGGAAGCGACGGCGGGCGCGGCGACACAGAGCGCCAAGGCAGCAAGAAGCACTGTTTTCATTGCTCTATTCCTAATTCCTGAAATCATCCCTTCGCCGGATAAACCGTCGCCCGCCGCTTTGGTTCCCGCCCGGGTTGCGTCGCGGCGCGGGACCGCGGCAGGCCGAAAAGCGCAGCCGGCGGCAAGGCTCAGCCTTCGCGCCGACGCCGAAGCGCCATGTAGCGCAGGTAGGTCGTGGCGGCCGCATCGCAGGCACGCCGCCCGGGGCCATTGGCCTCGATCATCGTTTTGGCGAGCCGCGGCGGCAGGCCGTGTTTGGCGGCGAAGAACGCCGGCTCGTAGGGTTGGTCGTCCACATCATCTGTCGGTCTATCAACGCTCATGTCGGCTCCCTATCGGCGGCGCGCGTGGAAATCGGCGCGCGGCCCAATGCGAAACCCCAGCTTTGGTTGCGGCGCTCGGTCCTCTTCGTGCACCGGTCCGACCTCAGTCCGACATCGCTTTGCGACCGTCGCCGGATCGGAGGAACGAAAGCTTTCCAGCCTCGTTTGCCGGCATGAATTCGCGGCACGGCGCCAGCCAACAGGAGCAAGGAACATGGACGACAATCGCAACAGTGTCCTGGAAGCGCGCTGGCTTCTGGCTGTGCCGGCATCGATGCTGCTCACCGTGCTGGTAGCCGGCATGCTGCTCGGGTAGGCGGCCGATGAACCGCCTGCTCTTCCGCGCCGCGGATTTCCTGTCGCGGCCGCCAGGCTTCTACGCGATGCTTGCCGCCATGGCCGCCTGCACGCTGCTGGTGCCGTTCGGGCTCACAAACGCGGTGACCTATGCCCTGTCGGTGGCGGCCATCATCATCACCGGGGTGGTCCTCATCCAGGGCTACCGGGACACCGCCGCGATCCACGCCAAGCTCGACGAGATCGTCATTGCGCTGAAGCAGACGCGCAACGACGTGGTCGGGCTCGAACATGCCGAGCCGCATGAGATCAAGTCCAAGCTGATGGAACTGGAGATAGAGGCCGGGCACCTGGCGGCCTCGGAAGCGCTGAACGCGCAAGAGATTAGGCCGGTGCCACAGTGGGTGGGGGGTGTTGGGATAGCTGAGGCACCGGCCGAAGGCGGAATGGGCACCGCCGCCAGGCAAACATAGGCCTCGCAGGCGGCGGCGAAATTACGCGATCGCGGAAGTGTGCCCAAGCTCGAAGGCAGCCCGGCGCAGCGTCATCTCGCCGGCCGGCCGGAACAAACGCCGGGCATCGCCGTTTTCGGGGATGGTTATGTTCGCCCCGCTCGATATGCACGGCGAGAAGCGCTCCGATCTCCACCGGGCCGCAAGGCTGTCGATGCTGCATGAGCGTGTGGTGAAGCGCTTCGACAAGGTTGACCATTCAGCCGATGCCGTCGAGACGGCCGCAGACGCCTTCGTCGAGGCCACCCACCGACTGACCGTCATGGCCGATCCGTTCAGGCCAGCCAGGAAGTCACAGATGACGGCCGGCTGGACACTCGGGCTGTGAGTTCCCGAGGTGCGGTATGAAACGGTCAGTGAGGCCGCGCGTTGCGTGCCCTGATCATATCGCGCCTTCTCAACTCGGCATATACCGCCTCGCGGTCCCCACGGTATCGCCCGAGCAATCTCACTGCCTCGTCGCGTTCCACACGCCCGAGCTTCATCATAAAGCGAAGTTCACGTTCCGGAATCAGAGGCTGAGCTTCCTGCCGCCGCCACCATGTTTCATGCATCGCTTCGATCTCCCCGCCACGCCCACTCGACAGTCCGGCGGAACCCCTGCCTGTGGTGATGTTTAGACCATCCATGCGTTGGCCTCAGTGACACTGCCCACACTTCTCAGCTCTGACATTTGCATTTGTTTAGCGGAGTCTAATTTCCTCCGATGGGCACCGGCCGCATCCGGTCTCAAAGGAGCTGGCCGGGCTCAGGAAATCAGGCGCTGCAGCGCTCCCTCCGACCGTTGGCAAACGCAATCACCATCGCCGCCACGATCAACCCCGCGGCCACCGCAAAGGTCATTGCCATCCCGTGCGCGACGGCCGCCGGGGCTGCCGCTGCGATATCCTTCGTCCCCACGGCGAAGGCGAACACCGCGCCCATCACCGCCGTGCCGGTGACGAGGCCGAGATTGCGCGAGAGGCTGAGCATGCCCGACACCACGCCGCGCTCGCTGCTGTCGACATCCGCCATGACGGCGGTGTTGTTGGCCGCCTGGAAGAGTTGGTAGCCCGGCGTCAGCACGGCGATCGCCGCCGCGTATCCGGCAACGCCGAAGAGACTTGGGAGTGCTGCGAGCGCGGCGCAGCCGGCGACCATCAGCATCAGGCCGGCGATAACCATCGCCGCCGCCCCGAACCCGTCGACGATACGCCCGGCAATGATGCCGCAGATCGCCGAGACCACGGGGCCCATCGACAGCACGGCCCCGGTCGCCACTTCGCTCAAGCCCAGCGCCCGCGACAGGAAGAACGGGCCGACAACCAGGGTGGCCATCATCACCGTCGAGACCAGCGCGTTCATGGCGAGGCTCGGCGCCAGCACCCTGTCGCGCAACAGCGCGAACTTGACCAGCGGCGACGCAACCTTGGCCTCGGCGAGCACGAACAGTGCCGCGCCAGCCATGGCCGCGCCGAGCAGCGCCGCGTTGAGGCCGCCGAAATGGCCGCGTCCGATGGTCATGGCCAGCGCATAGGCGGCAAGCGTGGCGGCGAGCAGCAGCGTGCCCGGCATGTCGAAGCGGGCCTTCGCGCCCGTCGTCTGGCGCGGGATGCTTGCCGCTGGAAGGAAGCGCCAGGCGGCGAGCAACGCGACGCCGCCCAGCGCGGCATTGACGAGGAAGATCGAGCGCCAGCCGAGAGCGGCGATCAGCACGCCGCCGAGCGAGGGCCCGAGCGCCGTGCCGATCGCCGACATTGTGCCGAGCAGGCCCATGGCGCTGCCGGTGCGCTCCTTCGGCACCGTCTCGCCGACGATGGCTATCGTCAGCGCCATCATCACAGCCGCGCCCAGCCCCTGCACGGCGCGCGCGGCGATCAGCAGCGCCAGCGACGGCGCAAGTGCTGCGGCAAACGAGGCGATGCTGAACAGCGCCAGGCCGGCGATCAGCAGCAGCCGGCGGCCGACCAGATCGCCGAGGCGCCCGACGCTGACGATCAGCGCGGTGATGGCGAGCAGATAGGCGAGCACCACCCATTGCACCGCCGGAAAGGACGCGGCGAAGACCACGCTCAGCGTCGGCAGCGCGACATTGGCGATGCTGGTGGCGAGCGAGGAAACGAGCATGGCCAGAGACAGGCTGGCCAGCGCGCCCGCCGTCGAATGGCTTAGGGGCGCGGCGCGGGTCTCGGCAATATCGGCCATGATGTCTTCTCCGTCGGTGAACTTGCGGGGAAGATAATCGCGTGGCCGATATGGCGGAATGCGCAGCATTTGCATTTGATCAGTGCATAGGACGCCATGCCATCGAGCGATAACCATGCTATGGTTGCGCTTATGTCGCGACCCGATCTCAACCTGCTCGTCACCCTGGATGCGCTGCTTGCCGAAGGCAGCGTGGCCAGGGCCGCGCGGCGGCTGAAGCTCAGCCCTTCGGCGATGAGCCGGGCGCTGGCGAGGCTGCGCGAGGCGACCGGCGATCCGCTTCTGGTGCGCGCCGGGCGAGGCCTGGTGCCGACGCCGCGCGCCGTCGAGCTCGGCGCACAGGTCGGCCGGCTGGTGAAGGAGGCGGAAGCGGTGCTGCGGCCCGTCGAGCGGCTCGACCTCGCGCGGCTCAGCCGCAGCTTCACGCTGCGCAACAGCGACGGCTTCGTCGAGAATTTCGGCTCGGCGCTGCTGGCCCGCGCGTCGCGGGAAGCGCCGGGCGTGCAACTGCGCTTCGTGCCCAAGCCCGACAAGGAAAGCGGCCCGATGCGCGAGGGCGCGGTCGATCTGGAGACCGGCGTGATCGGCAATACGACCGGGCCGGAGGTGCGCTCGCGGGCGCTGTTCCGCGACCGCTTCGTCGGCGTCGTGCGCCCCGGCCATCCTTTGAGCGAAGGCCGCATCACCGCCGCCCGCTTCGCGGCCGGCCGCCACATATTGATATCGCGGCGCGGGCTCGATCGCGGCCCGGCGGATGACGCGCTGGAGCTCGCCGGGCTGACGCGGACAATCGCGACCGTGGTCGGCGGCTTCGCCGAGGCGCTGGCTCTGGCGCGCGGCTCGGACCTTATCGCCACGGTGCCGGAGCGCTACACGGGCACGCTGCGCGAGGGCCTGTTCACCTTCACGCTGCCGGTCAAGCTTGCCTCGCTGACAATCTCGCTGTTGTGGCATCCGAGGCTCGATGCCGATCCGGCGCATCGCTGGCTGCGGGGACTGGTGAGAGAGGTGTGTGGCGAGCCGCGTAACCCCACCACTTGAGAGGGGCTAACGCTGGCGGGGAACCAACCTCGCCGCCGCGGACATCTCTTTAACATTAGCGTTTACTAACGTATAATACAGGCAAGAAATACCATGCCGCTGATGGAACCCGTGGCATGGCCAGCGCGTTGCCGGGCGCTTTTGACAAAGCCGGAGGCTCGCTTGAGCGAATTCAGGAAGTTCGCGTGCCCCCGGTGCCTGGGCGCCGGCAAGGTGTTCGAGTGTGAAAAGCAGGTGGCGTCGAAAGGCTCATGCTGTCCCTCGGGCACGTTGCGCGACAATTGCCCCGGACAACGGGTTTCCTGCCAGGCCTGCAACGGAACCGGCCTGCGCGGCTACAGCGCACCCCCTCTTTTGCAGGACTGAGCTGCGAGAGGCGCGACAACGGCATTTGGTCTGACTCTGCCGGATATTCGCAACCTCTAACGTAAAAACATCCACGCGGGACGCTTGGCCTGAAGGTGACGCGCCGGCGCCGACAGACGGGCCCGCGTCGTCGACCTGACCGAGCGGCCGAGGCCGATGCGGCTCAGGCCCACGACTTCGAATTCAAAGCGATCGGACAGAGAGATCCGTTTCCTGCAATTGCTTAGGCGCTGGCCCCGCCCATCAGGGCGGCGACCAGGGTCGCCAGGAAGACAAGCAGCCCCAATGCGACCCGGTCCAGCCACCCGCGCCGTCTGGCAAGGACCTCGAACAACCGGTTGGCCATCGCAACTTCCCCATTCGCCACAGACATTCTATCACATCTTTCATGAGCGGATCATGAAACGGCTCACAGACGCGCCCAAAGGCGCTTTCCCTCGCCACAGGGCGCCGATGTTGCACTGCCGAAATGCGCCCAAAAAAAGTCAGGGTCGATGGGACGGTCGGTCTTGGCGAAAAATCATGTCATTCAAGCGGATACGCATATATCTGCGGGGCGGTCCGCTGGGTATCGGAAATGCCCGGAATTCCGCCGTTTCATGGCTCCTCGCCGTGGCCCCAGCATGACTGCCAAGCGCGCTTCGAGCGCGAAAAGGAGGCTAAAAAGGCGCTCCTGAAGGCGTCGCCGACGGCGTTGACAGGACCCCACGCCAATGGCACTCCGCAAGCACTGGTCACGCCATGACCGTTGCTGTTGGGGACGGACGGGGTTTCAGCAGCTTGGCGGCGGCGCCGGACGGGCGGGCACCTGCGCGGTGCACCGCCCGCTCCTGGCCAGGCCAGCTTCCAGCTCCAAACAGCTTGCTTCAGGGCCGATCGGGTCGACGGCGCGTTCGTGGGATTTCAGAACGTGAAGCCGGAGGACGACAAGGAGGCGGTCACAGCCGAAAGCCTGCCACGTCTGGCTAAGGTCGGTTTGCAATATGGCTTCTTCATCGGAGTCTCGCCTGGTCGACGATGAAATCAAGACAGCATGATATGCCCGGCGGGGACCGCGTCAAGCGGGGCTCCAATTTGGCCGCCCTGCGACTGCCGCCAGATAATCGGCCGCAAGCCAATGGGCCGCCAGCCAATTTCATCGGCGCGCCGGCGTTACACGCTGACGTTCGAGGCAACTGCAACGACGCTCGACAGCTTCTGGCGCTTCAACAGCACCGGCTTCTCGTAAGTCTTCTTCATAGGGTGTCCCCTTTGCCCAGTTTCGCGCGCGCACCACGCAACGCCACAAGGTTTCCGTCAAAGAAAATCGGCGCGATCGGCGGGCATGAGGGCTGGCTACAACCGAAAGCATGTGGGCTGTGGCATGCCGGCAACATCGGGCGCCATCGTCCGACACAACGTCACGACTGCCCGGTTCAACCGGCGTGCTGCAGCCAACGGCGATCGAAGACGTCGAGGATCGCACGGAATTCGGCCGGCGGAATCTGGCCGAAATCGCCCTCGCCGTCGGCTCCGAGGAATCGCCCCAGCAGCCTGTCAATGGCCTCTGGATGCTCGATGGCCATGCCGAGCGCCGCAAGATCGGTGGCGATCGAACCCTGCGGCAGCAAATATCCGCCCCATTCGGGGGCGCTCGGCAGCGGATCGCGCAGTCGCACCATGATGATCCTGGTGAACGAGGGCTGCGCCTCGGGGCCTATGATGGCTGTGCCGCACAAATAGCCGCCCAGCACGCTGCCCGGCTGCGACTGAGGGAACAGGGTGAAGAAGAACTGGGCATCGCCGCCGGCCTCCCTGACATGGATGTACAAGCCGCGCTTTGCCGGCGTCACCGGGCCGCCCAGCACGAGCTGGCCGGTCGGCAGCGCCTCGCGGTAGCGGGCGGTGAGGCCGTGCACGCCCGGCCCGCCCTCGATCGACAGGCTGCCCTTGATAAGCTGGCCGCGATAATAGGGTGACCAGGCGCGCGAATAGCAGGCATAGGTCCCGATAAGCGCGATGCTGTGGGCACGGTCGTCGTGCGCGGAGGCTGCCTCGAACTGCTGCGCGGCGTGCCGTTCGAGCGCGACCCGGTCGACGCCATGACGGGCGCAGATGGCGGCAGTAAAGCCCGGCAGATCGCTTTCGGCGATCCACGCGCCGGGCTGCTCCAGCCGCAGCAGCTTGGCCCAGTCTTCGTAGACGCTGAGCTCGCGCGGATGAGCCCGGCCCTGCAGCCACTTGTCGGCGCGGCCGAGATCGAATGCCGTCCTGGCGTTGACGGCACGGAACGCCGCCGCGAGATCCTTGCGGGTGACGGTGCCGAGCAGGGCCGATGTCAGCCTCAGCTTCTGCGCGATATGTTGTGCCATCGAACCGCCCCTCGGACCCCTTCGCCCTTCCGAGAAATCATGCCTGGCCATTGCCGGCCGCGGCTGCCCGCCGGGCGGCGTCGACTCATCATACGCATGGTCGCCACGCTCCGCGCCGGACTTTCGTCCTGCGCCCGATGTCTGCGCTCCGACCTTCCACAGGCCGATGCCGCGGAAATTCCGGAGAATTCCACGGCCTTCCACATGGCCGCCCTTTGCCCCCGGGCGGCCGGCGCTAAGCTCGCTTCGGGCTAGGGCGGACCATCATGAAAAATGCGCTGAATGCGGGGCTCGACCACGTCATCATCCCCTTCCTTCGTGGGGATCGACGGCAACCAGGTCGCGCTGCTCGACGCATCGGGCTTCAGCCAATGAGGAGGCCTCGGAACCAGGAAAGGAAACCTGCCATGAGGATCGTCCTATCCGCGTTGACGGCGCTTCTCCTCTCAGTCGCGCTGACGCAAGGCGCCGGAGCCAAGACCAAAATTCTGGTGACCGACACCAAGGCCGCAACCACGGGCAAGCATCGGCCGCCGCTCGATGAGACGGCAACCGGCGGCGTCGTGCCCTTGGCGGGCCAGACGCCGAAGGCCGCGGATCCGGGCCAGGCCTATCCGCAGCCGCTGGACCTGCATTTCTAGGGGAAGCGCCCGGCGGTTCCGGTTCGCAACCGCGTAAAACCGACGTCGGCCGTCCGGGATCGGCGAGGAAAAGCAGTGGCCGAACGACCCAGCCAACAGCCCACCCGGCCAGCCTGAGGGCTGGGGGGCTTAGCGCCGCCGGCGGGGCGGCGTCTGCCCCCCCGGGGGGGGGGGGGGGGGGGGGGGGCGCGGCCCCGCCGGGGGGGGGGGGGCCCCCCGGCCGGGCCGCGGAGCGGGGGGGGGGGCCGGCCCCCCACCGAAG
>NZ_JARTVT010000012.1:0-12722 GCF_029625685.1 Mesorhizobium sp. WSM4976 | reverse complement strand
CCCCCCCCCCCCCCCCCCCCCCCCCCGCGGGGGGGGGGGGGGGGCGGCGGCGCGGGGGGGGGGGGGGGGCGCCCCCCCCGCCCCCCCCCCGGGGGGGCCCCCCCCCCGGGCCAAGCGCGAGGCTTGACCAGGCCATGGCCGGCGCGATAGGCGGGCGCAGGCCGTCCAACCGATGAAAGACCCGCCATGACCGACCTTATCGTGAAAGACAGCAACGGCACGCCGCTGAAGGATGGCGACTCCGTGACGCTGATCAAGGACCTCAAGGTCAAGGGGACGTCCGAGACGATCAAGCGCGGCACGCTGGTGAAGAACATTCGTCTCAACGGCAATCCCGGCGAGATCGAATGCAACACCAAGCAGGTAAAGGGCCTGGTGCTGAAGACGGAGTTCCTGAAGAAGGCGTGACTGCGGGGCCAAGCCCTGTCGACCCGGAGGGGCGTTGACGCCTTCTCACGCAAGTTGAGGAGCGGCGCCGCCCACCCCTGTCACCACTAGCCCTCCCCTTATGTTGCACTGCGTTAGATTTGTTGCGTTGCGATATCGGCGCATAGGGCCGAGGCTTTGCCGCAGGCGGGATACGAACGAACGGTGCGAGGTTCGTATTCGTGTCAGCATCGGCGCAGGATTTCCGACCGGATATTGAAGGGTTGCGGGCGGTGGCCGTGGCGGGCGTCGTGGCCTACCATTTCGGCTTGGCGATGCTGCCGGGCGGCTTTGCCGGGGTCGACATCTTCTTCGTCATCTCGGGCTATCTGATCACCCGGCACCTGGTCGCCGAGATATCCGAAACAGGCCGGCTCGACCTCTTGCGCTTCTATGCCCGGCGCGCCCGGCGCCTGCTGCCCGCGGCGCTTATGGTCATACTCGCGACGCTTGCCGCCGGCGCGATCATCCTGTCGCCGGAGGAGCAGGCGCTCTATTCCAAGGGCGCCATGTTCGCCTCGGCCTATATGATCAATCTGTGGCTGATCCGCTGGTCGTTCGACTATTTCGCCAATGACGCCACGTCGAACCCGTTCATCCACTACTGGTCGCTGTCGGTCGAGGAGCAGTTCTACCTCGCCTGGCCGGCGCTCCTCATGCTGGCGGCCTGGCTGGGCCGTTTAACAGTTTTGCCAAAACGGCAAACCGCCCAAGCTCTTCGTCCTGACGCAATTGCGGACGGAAAACCACTTCACACTTCTCCTGGAATTGCTCTGAAACACGGCAAGCGCGCCATCTTGGTCGCGATCGCCGCTGTCGGCCTCGTCTCCTTCATCCTCTGCGCCTGGCTGACGAGCGTCTCGCAGCCCTGGGCCTTCTACTTCTCGCCGCTGCGCGCATGGGAATTTGCCGCCGGCGGCCTCGCATCGACGGCGCCGGCGCGGCTCTTGCAGACGCGTCCGCTGCTGGGGCGGGCGTTGAGCCTGGCCGGCCTGGCGATGATCGGGACCGCTTATCTCACCTTCAGCGAGGACGCTCCCTTCCCCGGCTTTCTGGCGCTTCTGCCTGTCGCCGGCACGGTCCTTCTGCTCAAGGCGGGAGCGGCCGGCGCCAGGGAAGGCACTCCTTATTCACCCGATTCCGGGCGGAATTGGGTGAATGCCGCCCTGGCGCTGCCGCCTTTGCAATGGACCGGCAGGGTCTCCTATTCGATCTATCTGTGGCATTGGCCGGTCATCGTCTATGTCGGCATGCTGGCGCCGGAATTGACGCCAGTCGAGCGGCTCTATTGCCTGGCGCTGACGCTGGCGCTGTCCGCCCTCACCTACCACCTCATCGAGAACCCGATCCGTCGCAACGGCTGGCTGATGGCCAATGCGGCGCGGGCGCTGGTGCCGGCCCTCCTCCTGACCGGCACCGGCGTCGCAGCCGCCTATGGCAATGCCAGGCTCGCCGTTCGCGACCTCGATCCGCAACAGCGCCTCATCGCCGCCAGCGCGGCCGAGCCATCCACCGCCCGCGCCAAGGCGGGCTGCGTGCAGGACTACGAGACGGTGACGCCGGCTCCTTGCGTGTTCGGCGACGGCCGGCGCGTCATCGCGCTCTTCGGCGACTCCCACGCCGACCACTGGTCCACGCCGCTGATCGAGGCGGGCCGGAAGAACGGCTACCGGGTGGTGACGTGGCTGAAGAACTCCTGCCGCGCCTCGCGCATCAGCGTATGGTCGGCCGAGCTCAAGCGCCCCTACGCGGAATGCGACCGCTGGCGCGAGCAGGCGATCGCCGGGATCATAAAGGCGCGGCCCGCGCTGGTGGTCATTTCAGAGCTGGCGCTGACCAGCGGGCGCAAGATAGCAGGCAGCGACGGCGACACGGCAAGACAGGACGCCGACTGGCGGGCCGGCCTGCGCTCCACCCTCACCAGCCTTAGCAAGGCCGGGCTGAAGGTCGCCTTCATCCGAGACGTGCCGTTCAACAACGCCAATGTCGACACCTGCGTGGCGCGGGCGCTGTGGCGGGACGAAGCGCCCTCGCGATGCGACCAGACGCGCGCCTATGCCGCCAACGACGCCATGGCGGCGGTGGAGCGCGACATCGTCGACAGCATCCCCAACGCTGCTTACGTCGACCTCACCGACCGCTTCTGCAGCGCCACCATTTGCCACGCCGTCATCGGCGGCAAGCTCGCCTTCCGCGATCAGCACCATATGGCCACGCCCTTCGCGGAATCGCTGGAGCCGGACGTGGAGAAGAGGGTGATTTCGAAAGTGGGAAGGTAGGGCAGGCGCCCCTGCCGTTCGTCATCCTAGGGCGGAGCAAGGAGCGAAGCGACGCGCGCAGACCCTAGGATCCATGCCGTGACGGCTAACGCATTGCAACGGTACAGAATTCTGCACCGTCGCGCTTCACGTCGAAGGTCACGGCACGGATCCTCGGGTCAAGCCCGAGGATGACGACTGGAGGGGCGTCGGCGCCCTACGAAAATCAAGGCCTGCGCCCTACCAAATCCCTCTCTGGCAGTTCGTGCGCCCTACCCTGCCACGACCACGAAATGCTTTGTCACCGGCTCGAGGATATTCCATGTGCCCTTGAAATCCGCCTCGACGACGAAGGCGTCGCCGGGACCGACCTCGACCGGCTCGCCGCCGTCGGGCGTGATGATGATGCGGCCGGCGATCATGTGGACGAATTCATAATCGGTGTAGGTGGCATGATAGGTGCCGGGCGAGGCGCGCCAAGTGCCGGACATCACCTTGCCATCCCCGGTCGTGTGCTGCACGGCCGTCTGCATGGTCGGCCTGCCCTCGACGACGACCCAGCCCGGCAGGTCGCCGGCCTCCGCATGCTCGACGGCGCCGAATTTGAAAATGGTGGGTCTGGTCATCGAATGCTCCTTCGGTTCGCCGGAATTGGCTGGCGACGGCATAGCCGATGGCCGCATGGGTTGCACGCGGCGATGCGACAGCGAGGGGCGATGCGGCGACGGGTGCCTAAAGCGCGTCGCCATCCTTCGGATTCGCTCCATGCGCTTTAGGTGTTTTATTTTTGCGCAAGTCTTTATCCCGGACCGGTTCCCACCTTCGGGAGACATGCTTTGAAGGTCCGCGGCTGAGGATCCGATGGGTTTCGCCTCAGCCGCATTCCCCATGAAATCAGAAAGCCCGCCTGGCGGCGGGCTTTCAGTTTAGTGCCACATCAAAGTGGAATGGAAGATGATGGCTTTGCGACGATGCCGCTCAGCTTTTCGCGCCTGACCAAAACAGGCTTTTCGTAAGTCTTCTTCAAAGGTACCCCCCTTTCAAGGCTTTCGTAGGTCCGCATGTGCAGCTTTATAGCTGGCGCGGCCTATATGCTGTAGCACATTAGCAACACTTCACGGACGTTCCGCAGGGCTCGCGGCGTTAAGCATCACTGTCCCGTTTCGGGACTGGCACCCATCTTGCTATGAAGAGATTGCCGGTGTCCTCCCGCCGGTCCTGATCGGGGGATCAGGTTTAAATCTCGCCGGGCCTGTGGGCTTTGGGCATCAGGGTTGGCCCGGCGAGTTTTCTTTCCCACCGTTGTGGTGACACCGTGATGCCCGCTGGCGGGCGCCCCGCCTTCACTCCGCGGCCTGCAGTTGCTTCCTGCGCGCCGGCTGCCTGCGCCGGTGGCCGGCCTTGAGCGTGACGGCCGTCTTTTTGGAAAGGGCTCCGGTCACCGCGTCGATCATACCGAAGGCCACGAAGTCCGCGTTAAGAGTGGTAGCCAGTTCCGCCGCGGCCTCGACGTCACCATTGCCGACTTCCGACCAGAAAACGATGCCTACCCGAAGCTTCGCCTTGACGCGCTTCAGCCGACGAACCATGAAGCGCGCGTGCCGGGTGGATTGGCGGTTGAGGAAGCCGATCACGACGGCATCGATGGTTTCGAGGTCGAGACGGCGGATCGCCAATGGTTCGAGCTCGGTAAAGCTCGCCTTCGACACTGAAGCGCCCTGCACTTCCAGCACCTGCGCCAGCATCGCGGCGGCAGCGTCGTCGAGCTCGCCGCGCCCGCCGGCGCAGAGCACTGCGATCCCCGAGCCGTCGGGCAGATCGACCTCCTCTTCCTCCACCCCCGCCTCGGCAGGCTTCGTTTCGCCGGAGTTCTTCTCGCCAGCCTTCCTGTCGGCTGCTTTCTCATCGGCAGCGGCCGCCTGCTCGCTCTCTTCCTCCTCAGCCTCCTGCTGGGCGCTGTCGTCGAGATTGGCGACCAGCGTCATGGCGCTGTCGGCGAGCTGCCTGCGCTGCGCGTCGTCCATGACGCCGCGCTCCCGGTCCTGCTCGCCGAGCAGCAGCGCGGGAATCGCGACCTGGTCGTAGAACTGGAACAGGTATTTTTCCTCCAGCATCTCCTCGGCGTGGTCGGTCGCCTCGTCCGGGTCGCCGGCCAGGAGCCGCTGGTAGAGCCTGGCATGCGGCTCCAGCACCGGCTCGTTGCCGAACAGGACGTCGAGGAACTCGAACTGCGGCACGTGCCGGCCGAGCACGACCAGGCAGACGGTGAGCGGCGTCGACAGCACCAGGCCGATCGGCCCCCAGAGCCAGGTCCAGAAGATCGCGGCCACGATGATGGCCAAAGGCGAGAGCCCGGTGTGCGAGCCGTAGAGCCACGGCTCGATGACGTTGCCGGTGACGAGCTCCACCACGACGAAAAGCGCGGCGGTCCACAACAGCAGCGACCAGCCGGGCGCCACGGCCAAAGCCAGGAACAGCGGCAGCAGCGCGCCGATGATCGGGCCGATATAGGGCACGAAGCGCAGCGCCAGCGCCAGCAGGCCCCAAAGCAGCGCGTTGGGGATGCCGAGCACCCAGAGCCCGATGGTGATGGGCACGGCGTAGATGATGTTGACCACCAATTGCATCAGCAGATACTGGCCGACGCGCTTGCCGGCATCCTGCAGCGCCTGCGTGGTGCGATGGAGGTCGCCATAGCCGACCAGCCTGATGAAGCGGTCTCGCAGGTCCTCGCGCTCCATCAGCATGAAGATGACGACGATGACGACGAGGCCGGCGGAGCCGAGCGGGCTGAGCAGCGGCCCGATCAGGTTCTGCAGCACCTCGAGCGGCTTTTCATGCGAGACGACCTCGACCGGGATCGGCTCGCGCTTCGGCGCCTGGGCGGCCGAGGGCAGCTGCGGCTCCTGGCGATCGATCTCCTGCCCGACGCGCTCGATGACGCCGCCCAGGCGCGCGATGATGCCGCCGCCGAGGCCGTTTTCCTTCAGCGCGCGGACCTTGGTCAGGATGTTGATCTGGTAGACGGGGATGTTCTGCGCGAGATCGCTGACCTGGGTGGCGACGACGAAGGAGAACAGCGAAAGCGCGGCGAAGGCGCCGGCGACGCTGGCGATGACCGCCGCGATGCGCGGAACGCCGGCGCGCTTCAGCGAGGACACGACCGGCGCGATGGCGAAGGTCAAAAGCAGCGCGACGGCGATCGGCAGGAACACCTCGCGCCCGAAATAGAGCGCCGCGACCGTGACAACCACGCTCGCCACCGTCGGCAGCGCCGTGCGCGGATGGCCCCTGGACGCGGCGAGCAGGCCTTCCAGCCTCGGCTCCGACGCCCCGTTCCCGCGATTGGCCGCCACCATCGAGCCTCCATGCCGTGCGTCCGGCAATGATCCCAGATACTTCGCCGGCGTGCAACGCGCCGAAGCCCGGTCGGTTGCAGTTGCTCTAATAAATATCCGGGTTCATGAGATTGTGGGGCGAAGCGATGTGTCGCATCCGCCGCCTTACGTCCTGCCAACGCGCCGTCCGGGCTCGGCAATCGGGCGGCTCGGCGGGAACATGGACCGCCCGAAATCGTTTTGTTCTCGAAGGGGCGTCCTCGAAACTCAAGGAGGCAGCGATGAAAAAGCTTCTGCTTGCTTCGATGATCGCCATCGCCTCGGCGTTCGCGATCGCGCCGGCCAGCGCCGCCAGCGTGCAACTCGGTATCGGCGTCGGTCCGGGCTATGACGATGGCTACTATAACGACTATGGCGGCTATTATCCGCACCGCTACTACCGCCATGTCTACAATGACAGCTACTACAATGATGGTTACTACAATGGCGGTTACGTGGTGCGCTACCACCATCGCCATAACTGCCGCACAGAGCTGATAACGCACTGGCGCCATCACCACCGCGTGACGGAAGAAGTGCGCGTGTGCGGTAACGGCTACAACAACTACTAGTAAGAACCACTGGTAAGCCCGCATCGTTGCGCGGGGCGGTTCGTCGCCCCGCGCAATCGTGCGTCAGGCCCGATAAGGCGCCTGGCGTCTCCAGCACTCTCCAACCGAGCTGACGCTGCTACTCCCGGCGAGCGAATATTAGCAGTTGTGGGAACACCGGGCGGCTCGCGCGCGTTTATAGGGTGATCGACCTTCAGGAGGAGGTTGCCCCATGAAAAAGCTCCTATTTGCTTCGGTGATCGCAGTCGCGTCGGCGGCGGCTACAGTAGCGCCGGCGGATGCGCATAGTTTCCTCGGACTCGGTTTCGGGCCGTTCGGCGGCTTTCCGTTCTACGGCGGTCCGTTCTATGGGGACTATGGCGGCCCGTTCTACGATTATGGCGGCCGCTATTACGGCCCGCGCTACTATGACGACTATTATCCCGGCTACGTGGTCCGCTATCCGCACTACCGGTATTACAGGCATCACCGGCACTACTACGTCTTTCACCACCGGTACCACCATAGGCACTACTACCGGCACCACAGGCACTATTACAGGTACTAGGCGGTAGGCGACTGGCTGATCTCCCCCTTGCGGGGGAGATGTCCGGCCGGACAGAGGGGGGAGCGAAGGATCGCGGCTTGTCGATGCTGGACTTGCCGCGGATTGGCTGCAAGGGCAGTGGCAGCCAACGACCGAGACGCTGGCGGGAAAGCCCCCTCTGTCCTACCGGGCGTCTCTCCCAAGGGGGAGAGTGGCACTTTCGTGCGCCTTGCAAATCCCCGCCAAAATGCCATCTAAATCACCGGCATCCAGGAGAATCACGTGACGCAGCGAAGCGGCAGCGCCGACCTGCCGCTGCATGGCGGTCGGGTCCCGAAATGGCTGGGCGAGCGCATGACCAAGCTCGGCGCCGTGCTGTGCGAGGCGATCATCCACCATTACGGCCGCGACGAGCTGTTGCGGCGCCTGGCGCATCCCTTCTGGTTCCAGTCCTTCGGCGCCGTGATGGGCATGGACTGGCATTCATCCGGCATCACAACGTCCGTCATCGGCGCGCTGAAGCGCGGGCTGAACCCGCTCAGCAACGAGCTCGGCATCCATGTCTGCGGCGGGCGCGGCGCGCATTCGCGCAAGACGCCGGGCGAATTGCTGGCGATCGGCGAGCGCGTCGGCCTGGACGGCGATGCTCTTGCCACCGCCAGCCGGCTGGTGGCCAAGGTGGACAGCGCCGCGGTGCAAGACGGCTACGACCTCTATCTGCACGGCTTCATCGTTGCCGATGACGGGCGCTGGGTGGTGGTGCAGCAGGGCATGAACGGCGACGCCCGCCAGGCGCGGCGCTACCACTGGCTGTCGGAAGGCTTGACCAGCTTCGTCGACCAGCCGCATGCCGCGATCGAGGGCGAGCGCCAGGGCGAGATCATCAACCTCACCGACCACCGCGCCGAAAAAGCCCGCGGAGGCCAGGTCCAGCTGCTTAAGACCATGAGTCCGGAAAAGATCCTGACCGAACTTGCCGTGCTGGAGCCGCAACCCGAACCCGAGCCCGCCGCGCAGCCGTTGCTGCCCAACCTCGTCATGCCAGCGCATCACGACGTGCGCGAGAGCGACATCGTCATGCGCCGCCTTCATGGCAACATCGCCTCGGCCATCGAAAGCGGCCCGAAGGATTTCCCCGAGCTGCTGCTCGTCCCCGGCGTCGGCCCGCGCACGGTGCGGGCTCTCGCCATGGTCTCGGAAGTGGTGCACGGCGCGCCCTACCGCTTCTCCGACCCGGCGCGCTTCTCGCTAGCCCACGGCGGCAAGGACCGCCACCCCTTCCCCGTGCCGCTGAAAGTCTATGACGAGACGATTTCCGTGCTGAAATCGGCGGTGGGCAAGGCGAAGCTCGGGCGCAACGAGGAGTTGGAGGCGCTGAGAAGGCTGGATGGGGAGTCACGAAGGATGGAGCGGTATGTGACGGGGCCGAGCCTGAAGGAGATCGTGGCGGGGGAGATGGACCAGTCGCATTTGCTGGGCGGACGGAGCGTGTTTGGGTGGGAGGGGCGAAGGCGGTGAAGGTGATCCTCAGGACCACTGATCATCATCCTGCGACACCATAGCGCAGGCATGCAACCACATGGGACGAGGCCGCATTCATAGGCCAGCGTTCTGTCACTCATTATTTGCCACTAGCCAAGTCCGCAGATTTGATATTTCGTTGGCATTTCGAGATTGACGAGGGGCGAGATGAAAGATTTCGATACACGAACGTACAATGTGTCGGATTTTGTTGAATGGAATAGTCGAGATCAAATCCAACTGTCACCCGATTTCCAGCGCCGCTCAGTATGGAGTCTCCAGGCAAAATCCTATCTTATTGACACCATTATCCGCGGCAAGCCAATGCCGAAAATGCTGTTGACGCAGGATGTAACCGACCGAAGAAATGTGCGCGTTGTGGTCGACGGGCAGCAGCGCCTCAGGGCGATTCTGGAATACGTTGACGGAGACTATGCCGTTTCACGGGCACACAATAAGGAGTACGCAGGTCAACGGTTTCACATGCTTCCTCCGGAGGTTCAGGCTGCGTTCCTAAAGTATGAAATCGGTGTCGATCTGCTTTATGATCTACCGTACAGAGACATATTAGATATATTCGCTCGCTTAAACACTTATACAGTCAAGCTAAATCCCCAAGAGCTTCTGAATGCAAAGTACGTTGGTTTCTTTAAGCAACTTGCTTATCGCCTCGGGTATCGTTACGTAGACTATCTTCTTGCAGCCAAGGTCGTGACGAAGGCTCAGGTAACTCGAATGCTCGAAGCCGAGTTGACATCCGATCTACTTGTGTCATTAATCGACGGAGTTCAGACAAATAAGAATCTTGAGGCGCAATATCGAAAGTTCGAGGAAGAATTTGAAAGTATGGATGTCGTCGAGGATAAATTCGACAAAGTAATGTCATTCATAAACGCAATTTACAAGCCGGAAGAATTGGCAACTACAAACTGGTCTAGAATTCATTTATTTTATACGCTCTTTACAACAATATCTCATGGTTTATTCAAGACTTTGGGGCTCGAGGAGGCAGTGAGGCCTGCAATAACGACAGCGAACGTCGGAAAGCTAAGAGTTATTCTTGACGACATAAGCGCTAGGTACGATCTGTATACCTCACCCGATTACAAGGACGCAGACATACCGGTGGAGTTTGCGGAATTCATAGACCGGTCGCGCCGCGCCACGACGGACACTGGCTCGCGAATTGCGCGTTCTAATTTTGTTTCTAAGGTCCTGCGCACGGCGATTTAGCATGGAGCGCCGAAAAGTCAGTGCGGTCCATGCGGGCTTCATCCAAGAACTGGATGCGTTGCTAAGATTGGATGCGCAAAATCAACGCCGATATCGTCCGGGGCCGGGGCGCCCCGGCCCCGCTACGCTTTCGAAGCATCAAATGATTTTGATGACCGAAAGCGTATTCATCAAAGCCTTCAGCCACTACGAACTATTCCTCGAGGAAGTGTTCATACTTTACACAAGGAATAGACCGACTCGCGGTGGCCACAGAGTGCCCTCGTTCATTCTTCCAAAAGACGGCGAGCACGCTCGAGATATTCTGAAGTCAGGTATGCCATTTTTAGAATGGAACAGCCCGGATACCATTGTGCGTCGCTGCGAAGTTTATCTTCATGATGGCGATCCCATCAAGCGTTCGATCACTGCGTATTCGGCTCGCCTACAACGGATGAAGGCGATCAGAAATGCCATCGCCCATCGATCTGCAGAGGCGGCACAGAGATACAACAATGTCGTTAGGGCTGAGTTGCGCGCTGCACCTCTGCAACCTTTATCGCCGGGCGAATTCCTCTTGAGCACAGATCCTGCTACCCCAGCTTCGTATTTCTTGCTTAGCTATCTGGGGATATTCCGATCAGTAGCAAATGTTGCAGCAGGTTGAATGATAAGCTGATCGCTTGATACTCCCGTTTGAAATTCCCCCTCATTCCGCCTTCCTCCCCATCATCCCATAATGCACCGCCAATAAATCCAGCCCCACCTTCAGCAGCTTCACCACCACATCCCTTCCCTCGCCGCTGCGTTCGGCGATGGCCTTCACCGACTGGCCTTCGAGGCAGGTCTTGCGCACCACCTCCGCCACCTCCCAATGGGCAAGCGCCGCCGTGGCGTGGGCATGGGCGCGGCCGGCTGAGAGGACGCGATCGGGGATGCCGCCGCCCATGCGGCTGGCGTCGACGCGTTCGCTCCAGGATTGCGGCTGCAGGCCGTGGCGGGCGGCTCGCTCGAAATCATCGCGAAAACGCTGGCCGGCCTCGCGCTGCTGGCGGGTGAGCGAGGTGATGCCGGTGAGCGGATCGACATTGCGCAGGCGCACGATGCCGCCGGTGGAGGTGTAGCCGCCATTCGAGACTTCGTAGACGCGGCGCGCCTCCGCCGTGCCGGCGGTGAGGCGCTGGCGGCCGAAGGCGTCCGGCTTCAGCGCGAAGTCGTGGCCGACCTCGCGGCGGATGCGCACCTGCTCGGCCTCGCCCTTGGGGAGTTTTGGGGGTTGGGGTTTTTTCGAGGGTTTGCGGGGCATGGATGGGGTCCTTTGTGGGTGGGCGTTGCAGAACTTGGGTTCCTCGCCCCCACCAACGGTGGGGGAGAGGTGGCCGCGAAGCGGACGGAGAGGGGGACGTCCTCCGCGAAGCCAACGGCGTAGGAGGTTGAGCCTCGTTGCGGCTTCCGCTCGTGATGCGAGGAGTCGGGTTCTCAGCCGGCTTTGACCTCGCGGAGGGCGCTCCCCTCTCCGTCGCGGCTTCGCCGCGCCACCTCTCCCCCGCTGCGCGGGGGCGAGGAACTCGCGCGGTGGGGGAGAGGTGGCCGCGAAGCGGACGGAGAGGGGGACGTCCTCCGCGAAGCCAATGGCGTAGGAGGTTGAGCCTCGTTGCGGCTTCCGCTCGTGATGCGAGGAGTCGGGTTCTCAGCCGGCTTTGATCTCGCGGAGGGCGCTCCCTTCTCCGTCGCGGCTTCGCCGCGCCACCTCTCCCCCGCTGCGCGGGGGCGAGGAACTCGCGCCTGGCAGGACACCCCGCTTCGCTGTCAACTCCCGCATCAGGCGCCTCTCGCGCACCTCGATGGAAAGCTGCGCGCTCGATGGGCAGAACTGGGCGTTGGCCATCTTGGCCTCGCCGCGGATGAAGCGCCGGATGGCGGCCTCGACATCTTGAAGCTCGGCATCCTGCACGGCGGCCAGATAGCCGCGCAGCTGCATCTCGGCGTCAGCCAGCGCGGACTGGGGGAAGCAGGAAAACATCGCGGCCAGCGCCTTCGCCGCCTGCTGCAATTCGGCTGCGGTCATTGATCTCCTCGATGATTGCGTTGGCGGCATCGACATGCGTCCTGCGCCGCTGCCATTTCCGTTCGGGCCTTGCCGGTTGCCCTGAAGACGCTTTTCCGTTCCTGTCCCGCGAAGCGGGGGAAGAAAAAGCATGGGCTTTTTCTCCCGATGGATCGATGGCTTGTGGACTCTGGGAGTCTGGACTCTGGGGCTTATCGCCCACCTTATCCCCTGCCCTTGCCCGCCGCTTATCCGAGGGCGGAAAAGCCCTTTCCTTCGAAAGGCTTGGGTTGCCGCCCTTCAAGCCGTTGCGGCGCGCCGCGCGCGCCTTGCGGGCGTCGGCGATCATGCGCCGGGAATAGATGCGGCCGTGGCGGTCGCGCGAGAAGACGCGGTTGCCTTCCAGTTCGGCAAGCAGCGCGCCAAGCTCCGTCTCCGCGCAGCCGGCAAGGCGGGCAAGGGCGGTCTCCTCCAGCCCCTTGCCGGCGATCGCGACATAGCCGATGGGCTCATGCGCGGCGGCAATGCACAGCATGCGCATCCACAGGCCTTGCGCGGCCAGCGAGCACAGCCGCAGGTTCGGATCGGACTCCCAGTCCGACCAGAAGAATTTCGACCAGATCGTGCCGCTCATGGGGTGGGCTCGGCGGCGGGGCATTGGCGATTAGCCAGAGGGAAGCGCGAAGGATCGCAGCGCCTCAGGATAAAGGTTCCTCGCCCCACGAAGTGGGGAGAGGTGGCTCGGCGAAGCCGAGACGGAGAGGGGAGCGCCCTACGAAGGCC
>NZ_JARTVT010000119.1:0-364 GCF_029625685.1 Mesorhizobium sp. WSM4976 | reverse complement strand
CGCAGATCACAGCCGAAATCATGGAGGCAGCATAATGTCGGGCGTTCTCTCGGCGATGTCATTCGACGGCGAATCCACCGTCATCCTGAGTGACGGCAGCGTTTACAATCGTGACGGCGTGTTGTTGGACATAAGGCGAAAGGTCATGCCTTCCGATCGCCTGCCGCTGGCGGTCGCCTTCCGCGGCAATCTCGACTTCGGCGAAACCGTCGCGCACAGGATCATCGGCGATGCTGAAGCGGTCGGGTTCGACCAGATGCTCCGCGACATCGCCGTGGTGTTGCTCGATTTCCCCAAGTCACCGGACCTCGAAGTGCTGATCGCCGGCATCTCCGAGACCGCCGGCCCGATGCACCGGGTGTTT
>NZ_JARTVT010000118.1:0-371 GCF_029625685.1 Mesorhizobium sp. WSM4976 | reverse complement strand
ATCGTCATCAACTCGAACGGCCCGTCGCGGCACAAATGCGACGTGAGCGCCATTGCCTTCCGGCACGCTTTGGAAATCCGTGGTGCCCGTCCAGGTTCACGAAAGCGCGTCCAAGTAGCGAGCGTTCTTTAGCGCGCTGGCAAGTGCTTTTCACGGCAAAGTCGATGAGCTTTCCCAGACGCACCGAGCCGGCATTGCGAGTGAGATCTCCTGCAGGTTAGTCCGGGACATTGCAGCAAGCCCGGCGACGGAGGGGCTTAAACCTGCTTCCGGATGATCCATTCCAGAATTTGGGGATCAACATCTCTCTGGCCGGTGTATGACCGTACCAGCTGCGCAGCCATCTCCCGCCATTGACTCTCCGGGGCTTT
>NZ_JARTVT010000117.1:0-373 GCF_029625685.1 Mesorhizobium sp. WSM4976 | reverse complement strand
GTCGGCCGTGAACTATCCGCAAGCCATTGATCTGGCCTGTTGATTGAGGCGGATAGCGGCTTTGGAATTGCAGGATTAGCGGTATTTGGACGCTGTTTTCCTGCAATTCGGTTTTGCGATTCCCTTGTGGCGCGGAGCGTGATTCACTCGGTTCGGCGGCGGCGAATCGAGGGGACAGCGAATGTCCAGGCCACGCGAGAAGCGCGAGACGGGAGAGCAGGACCTGTTCCGCTCCCGGCTCGACCAAATCATCAACATGAAGCACGAGCTGGTGCGGCTGGCGCAGGCGATCGACTGGCCGGTGCTGGAGGAGCGTTTCGGCGCCGTCTATTCGGACGGCCCCGGCATGCCGCCGCTGCCGACCCGGCTGATG
>NZ_JARTVT010000116.1:0-403 GCF_029625685.1 Mesorhizobium sp. WSM4976 | reverse complement strand
ACCCGCAAACCGATCCGCCAAATGCCGCGTTAGCGGCTTCGTTCAATCCTGAATCCTTTAAAACGCGACACGCTTTAAGGACGGCTGCACTCAAATAGAGGACAGACATGACACGATTAGCCAATGTCGGTGTCGGTGGCTGCGCTTCCCCGCAACCAAATTCATCATAAATCAATTGCCGTCCCGGTCTAACCGGGACGGTTTTTGTTGGGCTGGGCCCGAAATCACCGCAGCGCGTCAGGCGGTGTGACCCACTAACGTACTGATTTCCTGCAGAAAACGATGACCCTCCGGGCCCACCATATATTTTCCAGTTTCCATGTTTTGAATGGCCTGCTGCCGGTTTCGTGGACACCGAGATAAGGTGTTTGACGGAACTGGAGAGTGGGAATGCAAAGAAGGA
>NZ_JARTVT010000115.1:0-426 GCF_029625685.1 Mesorhizobium sp. WSM4976 | reverse complement strand
CACGCTGATCAGCCCGGCCCATGCCGGAGAGCTCGGCGACCAATGCCGCCAGCTACACCACATCCCGGGACATGATCCGCAGGCCTCGCAGACGAAGACCTTGGAACTCTTGATCCAGGATCCTTTTCGGACCACCGCAGTTCCACATCCCGGGCAATTGAAAGTGAGATCGGCATCGAACAGTTCACGTGCAAGCGTCATCATTTCGTCTCCGCCTTTTGATCGGCGAAGCAAAATTGATGCCGGGATCTGATGTGCCGGAATGGCACCGCGCTCAACGGGGGCCGGGGACCAAATGCTCATGCAAATGGCTGAGAGACACTGGCACACCAGCGCGCGGGGCTATCGAAACATTAGCGATCTCTTGACGAAGGCCTTGGCCCGCGCCAGACTCATCATGGCATGGCGAAGGGCATCAAGGTTGGC
>NZ_JARTVT010000114.1:0-426 GCF_029625685.1 Mesorhizobium sp. WSM4976 | reverse complement strand
ATCTCTATAGCAACGTCAAGGAGAAGCGCGAGGTGTTGCAGATGTGGTCAAATCACATCGAATGGCTGATCAAGCAGGCTGCGGATGACGCTCTGGCGGCGTAGCTGCTGGCATGGGCGGAAGATGCGGCGCAACAATCGTCAGAGCCTCATCGAATTGGAGATCATGCTTGACCAGCAAATGCGCGGCCAATGCTTCGATGGCTGACCAGTGATCGAGTACTAGCCGGGCCGTGCGATCTTCGATCCGCCTCCAACGGGGGCGGCGCGGCATCAGGAACCGCAACTCACCATAGATTCGCTTGGCATCCGCGTAGTCGCTGCTCCCCTCATTCCCATCGGACGCATTCATCGCCATATCGCGCGGGTCCAGATAGCCTTCGAATGCGGATTCTGCAAAAGGACCTGCCAGACACGCAACTATCTC
>NZ_JARTVT010000113.1:0-506 GCF_029625685.1 Mesorhizobium sp. WSM4976 | reverse complement strand
ACCATGGCGAGATCGGATACGCGGAACTCCCGGATGTCGTTGCCCACGAACGACTTGATGGCGATCAGGTCCGATCCCGACTTCATCCGCTTGGACAGCGCTGGCATAGGCAGGTCCGGCAAGCTGCCGATGCTCGTCGAAGTGTTCGACCGCAGCAGCGTCGAAAGGTCAGCAGTGTAGACGTAGAGGTTGCCGTTGACATCGAGAACGATGACGCTGTCGCTTTCTTGGTCATAATAGCAGGCAACCGCGTTGCCAGAGAGCGCGCTGAGCGTCACATCGACATCGGACAGCAGACCGGTCGCATCCCACCCAATCCGATTGACCACCTTGCTGGTGCCGGCGAGCAAAGTGCGCAGCGCATAGGCGTACTCAGGGCCTACCGACACCGATCCGAGGTAGGAGAGCGGCGAATGAACGGTGTCGGCCGTCCAGACTTTGCTCCAGCCTGTCCCGATGTTCGACAGCAGTGTCAGCTTCGAGGCCCACACCCACACCAGCATGTA
>NZ_JARTVT010000112.1:0-518 GCF_029625685.1 Mesorhizobium sp. WSM4976 | reverse complement strand
CACACCAGCATGTAGGTGACACCGCCGAAGCTGATGTCGTCGAGTATGGCGTTTGCGCCAATCGATCCGCCGAGTCCGGCGATCTCCTGACGGAAGGAGCCGGTAGCAGCGTCGTAAAAGCCGATTGAGGTGCCGGCGCTGCCCAGCACGGCGACGTCGAGACGATCACTGATGTGGACGGAACCGGAATAAGGAACCGTACCGGCAAAGATGGTGGTGCCGGCCGGCATCGCATTGATCGAAAGCGTGCCGCCGTTTTCCGAGGCCAGATAGCTTCCATTTGTGTCGTTGTTATACTCACCACGTGACACAGCAAAACCGTCGATACTGGCCGTCGCCAGCACCGCGCCCTTCAGGAGTTCTGCCTCGATGTTGGGAACCCGGATGCCGAACTCATCGAGTGGCAGGTTCTTGATCACCACATAGACGATGCCAGGCCAGGCCGGAACCTGGCCGGCACCGCGGTCGGCCTCGATGTCTGGATCAGGCTTTTGATCATCGGTGCCGAGATGAAGCGT
>NZ_JARTVT010000111.1:0-673 GCF_029625685.1 Mesorhizobium sp. WSM4976 | reverse complement strand
GTGTTTGCGTTTTGCCGCAAACGTGACTTTCATCAGCATGCCGGGGGCAAACTCCGGCATTTGGCCCTGGCTACGATATCCCCCCGAAGGGCTACCCCAGCACCCCGGGGCCGCCTCTGTGTCTGTCCGCGGGATCTTGGCTTGAGCGATGCGCCGAAGCAAAGGGCGCGGAACCTGGTCCTGTCGGGTGCGCCATTTCTCATCGCCTATTAAGTACCTAATAACACGCTCCGCTTGCTCGAACTTCCTCGGAGCCGAGCGTCGTAACCGCCTGGAACGCCGGACTAATCAAAACCATGTCGCGTCCCCGCAAATTTTCGGGCGAAAACGCCAGTTTCCGCCGGGCGAGTCCCAAATCAGGATCGCCCATTGCGCACGGAAGGGGTGAAAAGCCGTCGGTCTCTCCAGGAGGAAACGGCGGATGAACTCACGAGGATCGAGCGTCATTTCGCTTTGAGCTCACTTGATCAGGTCGGTAGCACCCATTGAAGGCTAGCTTGCCAGACAAGCCCTCGCATGCAGGCTCCAGATGTCGCGGCGCCGCCGCGCCAACGCGGGCAGTGGCCAGCTGGATCAACCGAGCCAGTGCTCGTCGTCGATCAGCTCGAGCCTGGATGGGGCAGCGTGACCCCATCGCCACAGAACGAGATTCAAGTCGCCGATTGCCGCGCCC
>NZ_JARTVT010000110.1:0-699 GCF_029625685.1 Mesorhizobium sp. WSM4976 | reverse complement strand
ATTTCCCCAAGTCACCGGACCTCGAAGTGCTGATCGCCGGCATCTCCGAGACCGCCGGCCCGATGCACCGGGTGTTTCAGACCAGGCCGGCAGAATATGGCATGGCGCCCAACACCCTGATCGATCCCGGACACATGCATTGGGGCTTCGGCACCAACGGCGAGCCCATTACGCTCGATGCGATGCGTGTGCCGCCGCCGCGCAAAGGCGAGACCATGCAGGGCTGGTTCTCTCGCTATGGGGTCCAAATTTTTGAGCACTTCCGTCACATCAGGGTCGCGGTCGATCCCTTCGACGAAAACAGCGATCGGCAGCATCTTATCGGCGGAATTCTCGACATGACGGTGGTCAGCCGCCGCAGCGTTTCCATCACCCGGCTTCACCGCTGGCCCGACAAGGTCGGCGAGAAGATCGATCCCGTCCGTCAGCCTTCCAAGATGTTTGAGGCGGCCTGAAGATCGCGCGCGGCACCGGCGCGACGACGCCGCCAACCGAAGCGGCCGACCATTAAAGAAGGAACATCGCCAATGTTTCCATCCCCTGTGTTTTCGCCCACGCATCCAGCTCCGACCAGCCCGATCGCCTATATCGGCAGTTCCAGCGGAGCGATGTCCAATCCTGGCGGATCACCGAACACTTATACGTGGTCCAACGCGCCGATCGCCACCGGTGCGTCCGATATTGTCGTAGTGGGCGTCG
>NZ_JARTVT010000011.1:201096-207366 GCF_029625685.1 Mesorhizobium sp. WSM4976 | reverse complement strand
TTGTCGCTCTTGATTGCCCTGCTTCAAATCCGGCCGAAGCCGGTCGCCGCTTAGGGCTCGGATTGTTCACGGTCGACGATTTGATGCGGTAGTCGCCTATGAGCGGTCAAAACGAACGCAGCTGGTTCGCCGATCGACCAAACGGCGAGCGCACTGTGCTTTGCTCAGACCGCCACCGAGTGCCTCGCCGTTCCCCCTTTGAAATATGTATCGAACTTGGCCGCGATGGTTCGAATGAAGGGGCGACTTTCAGTCCGTACGAGGAAACTGTCACCATCGAATTCAAGCGCTCGGGCAGGATCGTGGAGTGCGATGGACCTCGAGCGATGAAGGAGCTGCTCGCCGGCTTTGCCGAACCGCTCCACCAGGTCGACTGCCGAGAAGGCAAAATCACACATCAGCCGCTCGATGATCCAGCCACGGACGCGATCGTCGTCGGAAAGGGCAACGCCGCGGACGGCAGCCAACCCGCCATCCGCAACCATGCGCCCGTACCCGGCAGTCGAAGCCATGTTCTGCACGTAGCCTTGGCGAAAACGACCGATGGACGAAGGGCCAAGTCCGATCAGTGTCGGGCAGCGATCCTCAGTGTAGCCCTGAAAATTGCGATGCAAAACCCCTGCGCGGGCCGCTATGGCCAGCGCATCGTCGGGCTTCGCGAAATGATCGAGTCCTATTGCCTCATATCCCTTGGCGACAATTGCCCGCGCCGCGAGTTGAGATTGGGCGAAACGCTCAGTGGGACTCGGCAGCCATGCCTCGTCGATCATCGTCTGATGCTTCTTGAACCAGGGCACATGTGCGTAGCCGAACAGGGCCATCCGGTCTGGCTCCAAGGTCAGTGCCTGCGCCACCGTGGAACAGATCGTCTCGCGTGTCTGATTCGGGAGCCCGTAGAGCAGGTCCAGATTGACCGATTCGACGCCCCGCGAACGAACCCCGTCGACGACTGCCTTGGTCTGCAAAAAACTCTGCTCACGATTAATTGCTTTTTGCACTTGCGGATCGAAATCCTGCACGCCGAGGCTCGCCCGCGTTACGCCGATTTGAGCAAGTGCATCAAGGCGCGCCTTGTCCATGTCGTTGGTTTCGATTTCGATGCTGACCGTAGCATCCGGGAGAAGGTCGAAGCTGTCCCGCAAGGCCGCTCCAAGAGCAACCATATCATCGGGCCTCAGAATAGTTGGCGAACCGCCACCGAAGTGGATTGCACGGACATGTGCCTTGCCGCTCACCAGACCGGCAATCGTGACGATTTCGGCATTCAGCGAGCGCAGATAAGCGGCCACCGGCTCATATTGGTGCGTCTGCTTGGTGTGGCAGGCGCAGAACCAGCAGAGCTTGTCGCAGTAAGGAATGTGCAGGTACAGCGAGATTTCGTCGCCGCTTTCCAGCGTCTCCAACCAGCCACGGTAAATGGCAGCATCGATCCCCGAATGGAAATGCGGCGCCGTCGGATAGCTGGTGTAGCGTGGGACGTTCTCGCTGAGTTTGACAGCTATTTCCGATTGCATCTCGCGTTCACCGTGTTGCCCGCCGGAACACTGCACGCATCGCTGAAGCAGACCCTGATCTCGATCAGCCGCGCTCATGGACAAACCGCCGCAGGATTTCTCTACCCTGGATGGGTATCCTGCCGGCAGTTAGGATCGGGTAAGGCGAACGCATGACCTTTCGGCAAGACATTCATAGTTCCGGCATTCCTGTTCTTTGCTTCCCTTGCGAGGCACGGCGTCGCGGTGTCTGCGGTGCGCTCGATCCAGACAATTTGGTTGGGCTCGCCAAGACTTGCTCGCGTCGCCGGATCGAGTCAGGAATGGAGTTGACCGGCGAGGCACAGAACGTCGACAGCTACTCCAACGTGCTTTCAGGCGTGGTAAAGCTATCAAAGAGCCTGTCGGATGGGCGCCAGCAGATCGTCGGTCTCCAGTTTGCACCGGATTTTCTGGGACGTCCTTTCAAGGAGGAAAGCTCGATCAATGCGGAAGCGGCAACAGCAGTCACGCTGTGTTCGTTTCCGCGAGCGGCCGTCGAACGGATGATGAAGGCGTCACGGGAATTCGAGCATCGCCTGCTCAAACAGACGCTGAATGAACTCGATGAGGCGCGCGAGTGGATGGTGACGCTGGGGCGCAAGACAGCTCCGGAAAAGGTGGCGACTTTTCTCCTCATGATGGCCCGGAATATCGATTCCAGTCTCGATGCGGCTTCCGGGTCGGCCTCCTTCGATCTGCCGCTGACGCGTGCCGAAATGTCTGATTTCCTTGGAATCACCAGCGAGACCGTGAGCCGCCAACTGACGCGATTGCGGGCTGACGGGGTGATTCGGATTGAGAACGCACGCCATGTGACGGTGGACAGCATAAGCCGTCTGGAGAAGCGCTGTGGCGGCGGACGCGAGCGGCCCTAAGCGGCGAGGCCATGTCGCATGACTCCGGGGCGGGCCGTGTTTGCCTTTTAATGCGATGTCGCCGCGCCTTCGACGAAGCGGCGTCACGGTTGTCGAGACAAACAGCTTTCGGGCTTTGATAGGAACGTGACCAATCGCCAGGTGTGTTTCGGCACATACCGGCGAAGCATGGTCCTTAATCTGCCACGGCTCGGCGGAACGATCGCGTTCGTTTCCAATGGGATCCGAACAACGTTTGGCAGGGCATCGGCAATAGCATCCAACGCGCGCAGAGCCTCAGCTTTCGCCTCAGCGATCGCGTCTGCGCCCGCCCAACCCAGGGAACGCCTTCCATGAGGGAGTGAGCCCGCGCTGCGTTCCTCGTTCATTCGCCACCTGCTGATTGCGCCGCACAAAATCGTGCGGCCTGACATAGATCAGGGCGAGGGGGCGGCGGCTGCGCGATTAGTGCGCTGCGGATTTGGCATCCACCAGATTCGAGATCGGGATCTGCAATGAAATTCGGCACAGAGATCGTCCTTCTAAGCGTGTTCGCTTTTGCGGCCCTGGTGGCCGCCGGCTTCGGCGTGGATGAACCTTTCCGCCGACACATGTGGGTGTTGTTCTTCGCAGTGGCTGGTTTCACTGCGATCCTGTTGCGCAACACGGAGTTCAGGCCAGCAGCTCCGATTGACCCATCCGCTTACATGGATGGTCCGATCCGCTACGGCGCGATCGCCACCGTGTTCTGGGGTGTCGTCGGCATGCTGGTCGGCGTGGTGATCGCGCTGCAGCTCGCCTACCCCGATCTCAACATCCAGCCCTGGTTCAATTTCGGTCGTTTGCGGCCGTTGCACACATCCGGTGTCGTTTTCGCCTTCGGCGGCAACGCGCTGCTTTGCACGTCTCTGTATGTCGTGCAGCGCACCTGCCGCGCGCGCCTCTTCGGCCGTGATCTCGCCTGGTTCGTCTTCTGGGGCTACCAGCTGTTCATCGTCATGGCCGCGACCGGCTACCTGCTCGGCATCACCGAGGGCCGCGAGTACGCCGAACCCGAATGGTATGTGGATGTCTGGCTGACCATCGTCTGGGTCGCCTACCTCATTCTGTTCCTTGGCACGATCCTGAAGCGCAAGGAACCGCATATCTACGTGGCCAACTGGTTCTACCTGTCGTTCATCGTGACCATCGCGATGCTGCATGTGGTCAACAACCTGTCCATACCAGTCTCGTTCCCGGGCTCCAAGAGCTACTCCGCCTTTTCAGGGGTCCAGGACGCCTTGACGCAATGGTGGTACGGCCACAACGCGGTCGGCTTCTTTCTCACCGCCGGCTTCCTCGGCATGATGTATTATTTCGTGCCCAAGCAGGCGAACCGGCCAGTCTATTCGTACCGGCTGTCGATCGTCCATTTCTGGGCTATCATCTTTCTCTACATCTGGGCCGGGCCGCATCACCTGCACTACACCGCCTTGCCCGATTGGGCGCAGACGCTCGGCATGGTGTTCTCGATCATGCTGTGGATGCCGTCCTGGGGCGGCATGATCAACGGCCTGATGACGCTGTCCGGCGCCTGGGACAAGCTGCGCACCGATCCGATCATCCGCATGATGGTGATGGCCGTCGCCTTCTATGGCATGTCGACCTTCGAAGGCCCCATCATGGCGATCCGGGCGGTCAATTCGCTGTCGCATTATACCGACTGGACCATCGGGCACGTCCATTCGGGTGCGCTCGGCTGGGTCGGCATGATCTCGTTCGGCGCGATCTACTACATGGTCCCGAAGCTCTGGAACCGTCAACGGCTCTACTCGCTGAGGCTCGTCACCTGGCACTTCTGGCTGGCGACACTCGGGATCGTCGTCTACGCCGCGGTGATGTGGGTGTCCGGCATCATGCAGGGCCTGATGTGGCGCGAATATGGCGAGCAGGGCTTCCTGGTCTACTCCTTCGCCGAAACCGTCGCCGCCATGCACCCCTACTATGTCCTGCGCGCCATCGGCGGCGCCATGTACCTCTCCGGCGCCCTGATCATGGCCTGGAACATCACCAGGACCATCCTCGGCCACCAGCGCGAGGAGGAGCCGATGCCGAGCCCCGTCGCCATCCGACCTGCGCGATCAGGAGCCAGGTAATGGGCTTGATGGACAAACACGCAATCATCGAGAAGAACGCCACGCTTCTTCTCGTTGGCTCGCTGCTCGTGGTGACGGTCGGCGGCATCGTCGAGATCGCGCCTCTCTTCTATCTCGACAACACGATCGAGAAGGTGGAAGGCATGCGCCCCTATTCGCCGCTCGAACTTGTCGGGCGCAACATCTATATGCGCGAGGGCTGCTACCTCTGTCATAGCCAGATGATCAGGCCGTTCCGCGACGAAGTTGAGCGCTATGGCCACTACAGCCTGGCTGCCGAGTCCATGTACGATCACCCCTTCCAGTGGGGATCGAAGCGCACCGGGCCGGATCTCGCCAGAGTTGGCGACCGCTACTCGAATGCATGGCATGTCGCGCATCTTACCGACCCGCGCTCGGTGGTGCCGGAATCGATCATGCCGAGCTATGGGTTCCTGAAAGACACGCCGATCGACGTGAAGGATTTCTCGACGCATCTGGTCGCCAACAGGCTTGTAGCCGTCCCTTACACCGATGACATGATCGCCCACGCCAATGCGGATCTGGCGGCGCAGGCCGATCCCAATGCCGACACATCAGGCCTTGAGGCGCGTTACCCAAAAGCCAAGATCGGCGACTTCGACGGCAACCCGCAACAGGTCACCGAAATGGATGCCCTGCTCGCCTACCTGCAGATGCTTGGCACACTGGTCGACTTCAAAAATTACGACGAAGCCGCCGGCTACCGCTGAGGAGAACGCTGATGACCTACAATTTGATGCGGGCGTTTGCCGACAGCTGGGGCCTGGTTGCGATGGCGCTGTTCTTCGTGGGGTGCATCGCCTTTGCCCTACGCCCCGGCAGCCGAAGGCTGGCCGACGAAGCGGCCCGCATTCCGCTCGAGGACGAGTGATCATGAGCGACGAGCATATCGATGAAATCTCTGGCGTCTCGACCACCGGCCACGAATGGGATGGTATCCGGGAGCTGAACAACCCGCTTCCCAGATGGTGGGTTATCACTTTTTACGTCACCATTGTCTGGGCGATAGGCTACACCATTGCCTATCCAGCATGGCCTCTGTTGCACTCGGCGACAACGGGTGTGCTCGGCTATTCCAGCCGCAACGAGGTCAGGAACGAGCTGACCGCGGCTGAGGCCGCCAAGGGCAAATATATCTCGGCGGTGGAGTCCAAGAGCGTCTCGGAAATCGCCGCGGACGACGGCCTGCGCGAATTCGCAATCGCCGCCGGTGGCGCCGCTTTCAAGGTCAATTGCGTACAATGTCATGGCTCCGGCGCCCAGGGTTCCAAGGGCTTTCCCAATCTCAACGACGACGACTGGCTGTGGGGCGGCAAGGCCGAGCAGATCCAGCAGACGATTACGCACGGCATCCGCTTCGCATCCGATCCGGACACGCGCCTGTCGGAAATGCCGGCCTTCGGCGACATCATTACCGCCGACCAGATCGCACAAGTCAGCGCCTACGTGGCCAGCCTTTCCGGCAAGGTCCGCGATGCAAGTCTGATCCAACCCGGCGCCAAGGTCTTTGCCGAGAATTGCGTGGCCTGTCACGGCGACAATGCAAAAGGCAACAGGGAATTCGGCGCCCCCGACCTGACCGATGCGATCTGGCTCTATGGATCCGGTGAGACAGCCATCGCCGCACAGGTCCGTGCGCCAAAACAGGGCGTCATGCCGGCCTGGGTTGGCCGTCTCGGCGAGATCAAGGTCAAGGAACTTGCAGTTTATGTCCATTCGCTTGGC